>CAJXMT010000035.1 GCA_913056155.1 uncultured Cryomorphaceae bacterium | reverse complement strand
GGAAGCGTTAGCTGAAAGGGAAGGCGAGCGATTTTCCATGTATTACACGTTCAGCCGCATGAACGGCGCTGCCCAAAAATACGGCGACCACGCTGAGGGGCGTATAGATCGTGATAAGGCGATGTTATTTTTAAAGTCCTATGTTGGTTTGGAAACGCACCCTGTTTTTTATATGTGCGGCCCCGCAGGTATGATGAGTGCTGTTGAAGGCGCTTTGGAAACGTTGCGTGTTGATCGAGACAGTATAAAAAAGGAGTATTTTGAAACGCCGGTAGAGCAAAAACCGGGCGGCAAAGAAGAGTCTGATGTAAGCGCGAAGCCTGTTCACTCAAAAGCGACTATTATCTTAGATGATGAGGAGTTTGAGGTTGAGGTAGAGCCGGGCGTAACGGTATTGGATGCTTGCGCCAACAATGATATTGATGCACCTTACTCATGCCGCGGCGGTGTTTGCAGCACGTGCATGGCCAAAGTGGAGGAGGGTAAAGCCTCGATGCGTTTAAATTATGTGCTTACTGATGATGAGGTGGAGGAAGGTTATATTTTAACTTGTCAATCAGAGCCCTTAACCCCAACCATTAAGGTTGATTACGACGCATAATAGTATTTTGTAGGCGTTAATGTTTGCGTTTTAATTCGGCAATTTTGACCTTGGGGTTTCGATACGCCAGGTTGATGTCAAGGCCGCGAATTTCGTATTTGATATTTATGTTTTTTGCGGTTTTTTGGAAGTTGTACAGCATTTCGATTACATCATAATCGATGTGAACGGATTGGCCGGCATCGATTATAAATTCGGTTTGATCGCTGTTCTCGATCCCTTCAAGCAGCTTTCTGATTCCCGCCTTATTCATGAATGTGACATTCTCTGACAGTATGATGCGAAGGGTGTCATTTTGTTCGGGAACTTGTTTGTAGAAGTAAGCAGACTCAAAATTGCTTTTCAGCACAAAGAAAATGCTTACCGCTAATCCGATCAAAATTCCGGTAAGTAAATTGGTTGCGGGTATGGCAACAACGGTAATTACGAAAGGAATAAACCGCTCTTTACCGGTTTTGAACATGTTTTTAAACAGTGAAGGGGAAGCCAACTCATAGCCTACCACGATAAGAATGGCCGCCAAAGAGGCGAGTGGTATGAGGTTGAGAATTTGGATAAAAAACAGGACAGATACCAGTAAAAAAAGTCCGTGAACAACTGCAGCCATTCGTGTGCGGCCACCGGCTGTTACATTGGCTCCGCTTCTTACAATTACAGAGGTTATCGGCAGCCCTCCTATTATTCCTGAAAGTGTGTTGCCTATTCCTTGGGCATATAACTCTCTATTCATTGGAGTTTTGCGTTTCATCGGATCAATTTTGTCAACTGCCTCAACGCACAATAAGGTTTCTAAGGAGGCAATAACGGCAATGGTAACCCCGAGGATGTAGGTTTCGGGGTTGAGTAATGCGGTAAAATCGGGAAAGCGAATCTCTTTCATGAGGTCTCCGGCGGTATCTACTCCACTGATGTTAACCAAATGTGAGTCGCCGAGTTGTAAGCCGGGAAATGCACGTGTAAAAAGGTAGTTCAGCAATGTACCCAGCACGACGACAACCAAACCGGATGGTAGCCAATTGATCTTACGCAAGGGAGTTTGTTTCCAAATCATCATGACGATCAGAGATGCGCTGCCAATAATGAGTCCACCTGTTTCAAGGGGCTCAAAAGCTTTGAGTAGTTGCATGTAGCCTGCCGGTTCTGACCATGAAAAAAAGGCGACGGGGTTAAAACTTTCACTGTCAAATCCCAATACAAAAGGGAATTGTTCCAGAATGATGATGATGCCTATACCTGCCAACATGCCTTTAATGACAGCCGACGGAAAAAAATAGGCTATAGTTCCGGCTTTGATGACTCCCATCAGGATTTGCAGAATGCCGGCTATGAGTAAGGCTGTGAGGAATGCTTCGAAGCTCCCCAAATCTTGAATACCCATGATAACTACGGCGATGAGCCCGGCAGCGGGTCCGCTTACGCTGAGCTCTGATTTGCTGATTGCGGGAATGATGAGTCCGCCGATGATTCCTGCTATGAGACCCGAAAAAAGCGGGGCATTTGATGCTAAAGCGATTCCCATACAAAGTGGTATTGCCACAAAAAATACGACAATGCCTGCGGGGAGGTCAAACTTTAAGTTGTGTAATGATGGATGAAGCCGGTCTCTTATGTTTTTCAAGGTGTTTTTTTTCTGTAGCGCAAATATAGCGCAATAGCCAACAGTAGTACTTCACTGCTTTTATAGACAAAAAAAACCTCAGCTTAAAGGCTGAGGTTTTTTTATATTCAAGTCGTTGATCATTAGTCGTCGATTTTAGCCCCTTTAATTAAGGTTACTTTTCCTGTTTCTATGCGTCTTTGACGTCTTTCATCCAAACCGGAAACGTAAGTGATGCGATAAATATAAACATCTTGCGGAAGCGCACCTCCATTTCTTGTTCCATCCCAACCTACGTTAATATCGTTGGTTTTAAATACTGCACGTCCCCAACGGTTATATATAACCATTGCATAATCCAAAACAGGTTGATCGGTTTTGGGTTTAAACTCGTCGTTAGCGCCGTCACCGTTAGGTGTAAACGCGTTGGGAATGTATAGGTTGTGACAATCGTCGAAGAGAATTTGAATTTCATCGGTTACTGTTCCGCAGGTATTGGTAACGCGCACTTGATACCTTCCGCTTTTTTCAACTGAAAAACGAACTCTGTTGATGGTGTCTTGCCAAATATATTCTGCGTCGGGGAAGGGCGTATGGTTATCAAGAAGACGAACAGTTTGTCCATCACAAGCGCGTATGTTTTCACCCAGTTCAATAACGGGCAGTGTACCTTGTTCAAAAACTACGGTGTCTCTATTGTTTCGGCATGTACCGTTAATGGCGTTCATTTCAACTATATAGGTTCCGGGTTGATTAATCAGTATGCGGCGGGTAGATTCGCCCGTGTTCCAGTTAAAACTATATCCGGTTCCGTTCACCATCGGATCCAGTAATTTTGCCTCGCCGTCACAAATTACACCGCCGGGCCCCAAGTCGGGAATAACGCGTTCAAAGCTGCGGATTTGAATGGAGGAGGAATCGCGGCAACCGTTACCTTGATCTTGAACGGTTACGCTGTATTGACCGGATTCAGTAACAACTATTGTGTCATCGGATGCTCCTGTGTTCCAATTGTAACTGTACGTTGGTCCCACTTGAGTAGGAGTGCCGTCTAAGGTAATACTGAAAACAGAATCTTCACAAACTACAATGTCAGGACCTAAATCCGGGTCGGGGGTCGGTTGAATGATTACTTCTGTAGAAGTATCGTTCTCACAGCCGTTCACATCAGTTACGGTAACTTCATAAAGACCGCCGGTAGTCACCAGAAGCGCGGGGGCAACAGAACCTGTTGACCATGCGTAAGATGTGAATCCGCCGGGGCTGAGTACAATATTAAACGAGTTTCGAGAACAGATATTCGTATCGGGCGGCAACACCGGTGCAGGCAACGGGTTTTCCGTAACCACAATGTCATCACTCGCTGAACAGCCGATGCTGTCTGTAACTTGAACAGAGTACAAACTATCTACAGCGCCTACGGTAATGGTAGGTTGACTGCTGCCTGTATTCCAGTTGTAGCTCACGAAATTCCCGGGGTCTAAAACATGACTGAAGGCGTCTCCTGTACAAAATGCCGTATCATTACCCAGTTCGGGTTGTGGAAGCGGCATTGTAACAAGCGTGAAAGTATCTGCTCTTTGGCAATCATTAGTGTCTGTTACGGCAACGATATAATTTTGAACATCAGGCCCTGTGATTGTGGGTGATGTAGAAATATTTATGGTTTGAGAAGTTGCATTTGTTGACCATGCGTAGTCTGTGATTGAACCTCCTGAAGTACCTGCATTTAAAGGTTTTGTAGAACCTGCACATATGGTGTCTAAACCGCCCAAGTTGACATTAGGAAGTGGATCACGAATAACTTCAATAGTATCAGAAGCTTCACAGCCCCAACTATCAAAAACAGTTACCCATATCGTGCTATCCGCTTCAGTGAAGTTGATGATTTGGGTGGTAGCCGCATTGTGCCATTGATAGGCGTTGTATTGGGGGCCGGGGTTTAATATTTCATTAAAAGTTGTATTTCTGCAGTAGTGGTAATCAGGCCCCAGATCAACTGTCGGCGGTGTTCTGACCGAAAGAACAATAGTATCTCTCGATTTACATCCGATGGAATCTGTGGCCTCGCCCCAAAAGGTGCTGTCAGAAGCAAAAATAGATTCAGTTGAGTCACCGGTGCTCCAATCATAGGGATCAAGACCGGTAGGTATTTCAAGTCTTAATTCATCACCGGGACAAAGTGCAGTATCATTGCCCAAGGAGAAGATAGGCCCGGGGCTAAAATAGATATTTACCGTATCTCGAGTTTTACAGCCGAAGTTATCCGTAACCTCAACGTAATAGTTGCCTGTAGAGTCAATTGTACGCACCGGATTACTTGTGGTATCGTCCCAATCGTAATGGGCATAATTCGCTCCTGCGTTGAGCAGTTTGGTGTTTCCCAAACAAAGCGTGTCGTCCGCACCCAAATCTACAGGAGTGAGGGCATATGATATAGCGTCTGTTGAATCTTCGTAAATGCAACCGATTGAATCTGTTGCAGTAACATTGTACTGTCCCGTGCCAAATACGGTAGCGGGATTTCCCGATGCACCGTTTGACCAACTGTAAGTGGCGTAGCCAGCGGTTGCAAGTATTGTTGAACTATCGTTGGGGCAAACCTCAGTGAAATTCGTTAATAAAGGCGGCATGTTTAAGTCCAAAATGCTGATCAAACCCGATGTTTGGCAACCGTTGGAATCAATAGCCACGTACGGGTGTTCTGAAACATATAAATCGACGTTGGCGAGTGAATCAGACGTACTGCTGAAAAAGTATTCTACGTAACCCGGGTTGGTAATATCTACCGATAACGTATCGTCAGGACAAACAATGGTGTCTGTGAACGGAACGCTGAAGGGTATGGTATCAAAAACGGTAAAGTCTATACTGTCTATATAGGTACATCCATTGGTATCTACTGTGGTTACGCGATAAACACCTGTTTGATCTAAAGTGATCGCAGAATCGGTTGATGAAGTACTCCAATTGTAAGATACAAAATCAGCACCGGGTGAAACAATAATACTATCACCAAAGCATACACCGGTATCAGCTCCTAATTCAGGACTGAAGTCAGGTAATGACTGAGCAAAGAGTGTGTCGGCAAATTGGCAACCGAAACTATCTGTAACGGTAAGTTGATATTCATTGCCGGGAAAGGCGTAAATGAAGGGTAATGTGTCTCCCGTGTTCCAGTCATAATTCGGGAATATATCATTTATCGGACCAATTTGAGCCGAGTCATTGACACAGAGTACAGGAATAGAGTTGAGTTGGGCTTGAGGCGCAGTGCGCACTGATAGCACAACAGTATCAGACGCAGTACAACCTAAAGTATCGGCAATTTCTACCCAAAAAGCATCGTCCGCAGCAGTGATTGTGGGCGTAGTTGCAGCTGTGCTCCAGAGGTACGAGTTAAAGCCGGCTCCCGGGTCTAAAAGGATATCATCACCCTCACAAAGGCTCGTGTCATTCATCAAACTGAATTGTGGAGGGATACTAAAAAAGAGTTCTACCGTATCAACTTGAATACATGAGTTGGAATCTGTTGATATGATGCTGTATGTTCCCGAAGTGTCCGCATTGTAGAATTCACCGGTTGAAGCATCGTTCCACAGGTATTGATCAAAACCCGGCCCGGGCGTTAATACAACGGTATCTCCAAAACACAATGCTGAATCATTTCCCAAGTCATGAGGGAGTAATAAATGTTCATTTATGACAACGGTATCGGCTTTTGTACAACCGAGATCGTCTGTAATTGTGAGTTGATAGGTGTTTCCCCCGAATGCCGTTATGGTGCTTGTGGTATCTCCGGTATTCCACAAGTAAGTTTCATTCATCTTGGTATTGGGGCCAATAGTCAGTGAATCATTCTCGCAAATCGTTGTATCTTGTTGTGCAATAATCGTGTCTATAGCACTTACGTAAACTACGATAGTGTCTCGTGTGGTACATACGGGGCCTGCCAAGTTACTTACCACTTCATAAATAGTAGTTTGTGCCGGTGACATCCAAACATTTTTTTGCCCGGTTACCGTTGTATCACTAAAGTTAACGCCTAAGTTGATGGGATCTCCACTAACTACACTCCAGCTGTAATTACTGTCACTTGCCACAGTTACAAAAGTAGAATCATTGGTGGAGCAATGTGTAGCCTCATTTACGTCCAGTTGAACAGTGGGGAGTATCTCCACATCAAACTGGTAGGTATTAATACCCGGAACGGGACAAGCATCATCTTGTACTTGAACTGTAAATTGCCGCAATCCCGGATTGCCAATATTCGTATTTTGTTGAACACTTATTGTAGCGGGATTCCCGTTGGTAATCGTGACGTTGGCATTGGGAAAAGCATTAGCCACATTGCTGGTAATGGTGATTTGATTACCTGCGGTTTGCCCGGTAACTAAAGTATCTCCAAAAATAATATCAAAACTAAAGGCGTTTAAGCTCTCGCCGCAAATTTGTAATGAGGTTGAGTCCAATATAGTCACGCCGGGAGTTGTATTTGTAATTCCCGGAGTCTCTAAATAAGGCGCTGTATTGTTACAGTTTTGAACAACGAATTGAAAATCACGCGAAGTGCAACCTACAGTATCACCGTTTCTTATTTTACAAACTTGAATGGCCAAGTTCCAAGTTGCCGAGCCCAAAGTCATTGCCGCATTGGGAGTGAATGTAAGCTGACCGCTGTTTTGATTAAAGGTGACGGGAACTCCGGCTCCAAAAGGTTGTGCAGCGCTGTAACCTGCGGCCCAATTTGTTGATGCGGGCGGAACAAGTTGATAAAAAAGCGTATCCCCATCGGGATCCACTACAGAGGGGTTGAAATTTACTTGTTCATTAGCACATACATAAGGTATTCCTGAAAATCCAAAAACCGGGGAATTGAGTCCCGGACAATCAAAATCATCGTTATTAATTGTGGCGATTACTTCAAAGGGATCGCTGGGTGCATCATCTATGTTGTTACTGGGGTTTCGGCAGCAAACATCGTAATTCATCATCCAAGAATTGCAATTGTAAGGCAGCGTAATAGTGGCCGTGTAAACGTGTTCCTCCATGCCGGGCAGTGGGCCTCCGTTACATGTTGTGTTGGGGATTTCAGGTTGGCAAACCTGTGAAATCTCCAATATTGTCGCATTGTTTCGCGTAAAGTTTTCACTGAAATCCGCACCGCAAGGTGACGAAAACTCAACGTTTATGTTGTTGGGTAAATTGGCCGTACCTCCGCAATCTTGGAATAATCGCAATGTAACGTTAAATGTGTTGGGTCCTGTACATTGGTACTCGAAGTTTCCACCTGCAACATGTGTGGCTTGAAGACTCGTAACACTAAGTAAAAGGACTGCTAGGAGTGCAAATGTATGTAACGCTCTCGGGGGTAATTGAAATGACGAATTCATATAATTGATGTTAATCATTGTGCCTGTTTGACGACTGATTTTTCAAAAGGTTGTCCTGCCGCAGACGTATTATCTTTCCAATTTGCGAATATATTACTTTTACAGCGAAAAGGACAAAAAACTTTTCGAGTTATGAAAAATAATTGAAAACAGGGGAAATAACGCAGCCGGTTTTTAAGTTTAAAACACCGGTATTCAGTGTGGTGTCCTTTTGTACTCATGTGGAGAACCTTCCGGAGAAAAGTTGGGGAATTGTTGCATCAAGCGCATGATTTGTGCATGCACTAAAACACAAAACCCCGCTTAATAACACGCGTTCAAACAGAGGGTGTTATAAAAATAACTCGTGAAGTTATTCTTTTGAGGCTGAAGACTCTTCTTGAATCTCTTCCTCTTTTTTAGAGTCGGGTTTTAGTGCGAAAGGTGCACCAACACTCAGGGCAAAAATTACAAAAAATGCTCCTGTTGCCACTATTACAAAAACCAAAAAGCCGAGAAACTTTAACATGATATTGTTTTTACTTGTTGAATAATCGAACTACAAAAGTATAAATTACACGTATAACAGACATTAAAATCGATAAAATCCTGCAACTTTTTTGTGCTGACGCGGAAAACATGATGCAATTAGATAATTACCCCGTCGGGGTTCTTATTTTTGCACCGCGAAACATTAAATACAATGCAAAAAAATATGGAATATAGAATAGAAAAGGACACCATTGGAGATGTGAAAGTACCGGCTGATAAATATTGGGGCGCTCAAACAGAACGTTCACGAAACAATTTTAAAATAGGCCCTTCGGCTTCAATGCCTTTGGAAATTGTATACGGTTTTGCCTATTTAAAAAAAGCGGCAGCCCACACTAATCAGGAGTTGGGCGCGCTGGAAGACGATAAAAAGGAATTGATTAGCAAAGTATGTGATGAAATTTTAGAGGGTAAGCATGACGATCAATTTCCGTTGGTCATTTGGCAAACCGGTAGTGGTACCCAGTCTAATATGAATGTGAATGAAGTGGTGGCCAACCGTGCTCACGTATTGGAAGGGAACAAGTTGGGCCAAGGAGAAAGGCGTGTTCACCCCAATGATGACGTGAATAAAAGTCAGTCCTCCAACGATACTTTTCCAACAGGAATGCACATTGCATGTTATAAAAAAATAGTGGAAAACACCATTCCGGGTGTCGAGCAACTGAGAGACACTTTGAAACAGAAATCTGAGCAGTTTCAAGATGTTGTAAAAATAGGGCGCACACACTTGATGGATGCAACACCCTTGACGCTGGGGCAAGAATTTTCAGGCTACGTTTCACAACTTGATCACGGTCTAAAAGCTCTTGATAATACTTTAGATCACTTATCTGAGCTGGCATTGGGCGGCACGGCGGTTGGAACCGGAATTAACACACCCCCGGGATATGCCGAAAAAGTAGCTCAAAAAATTGCCGAATTCACCGGCTTACCCTTTAAATCGGCGCACAACAAATTCGAGGCATTAGCTGCCCACGACGCTTTGGTTGAAACACACGGCGCTTTAAAACAACTGGCCGTTTCTCTCAATAAAATAGCCAACGATATACGTTTGTTGGCATCAGGACCGCGCGCCGGGATAGGTGAAATCAATATTCCCGCCAATGAACCCGGTTCTTCCATAATGCCGGGAAAAGTAAATCCAACTCAGGCTGAGGCAATTACGATGGTTTGCGCACAAGTAATGGGAAATGACACGGCCGTTACGGTAGGCGGTTGCCAAGGGCACTACGAACTCAATGTTTTTAAACCGGTTATGGCTTTTAACGTACTTCAATCCGCAGAGCTCATAGGTGATGCGTGCCGGTCATTTGATGTAAATTGTGCCTCGGGTATAGAGCCTAACAGCGCCAATATTAACAAGCACCTCAACAATTCGCTCATGCTGGTAACCGCGCTTAACACCAAAATAGGTTACGAAAAAGCCGCTAAAATTGCCAAAACCGCTCATGAAAACGGGACCACATTGAAAGAGGAATCTGTTAATTTGGGCTACTTAACCGCTGAGGAGTTTGATGAGTGGGTGCGTCCTGAGGAAATGACAGGAAGATAACAAATTCCATTTTACCGCAATAATAAATGCCCTCCGTATTTGTGCGAGGGCATTTTTTTTGGTCAGAACCCTAATAACTCTATGGTTTTGGTCAGAACCGACTCCTTTCAATACTCCCCGTTACCGTTAAGCCGTATTTTTAAATCTGATCTAAATCGTCATCTTTGTGCAGAGGGATTTAGGGTTCTGACCATTATTAATATAAAGAAAACGGCTCGCTGTTAATTCGTACCTTTGCACTCAATTTTCAAAGGGTATGAAAGACAACAGCAATAAACGCCGTAAAGGCAAGCAGTTCAAGTATAAAAGTGCAGCCGCTAAAAAGTACGACAAAGCAAAAAAGTCAGAGGCGGATGACGTAATTAAGAAGAAACACAAAAAAGAACCTCAACCTAAACCCGAAAAGGAAAACAAAGAGGGGGTAAGGCTCAATAAATTTTTAGCTAACGCAGGTATTTGTTCAAGGCGTGAGGCCGATACTTTAATATCCTCAGGTGTTGTAAAAATTGATGGAAAACCTGTAATGGAACTGGGAACCCGAGTAAAAGACGGTCAAGTAGTGCAATGCGGAGGACAAACCATCAACCCCGAGCAAAACAAGTATTTACTGCTCAATAAACCCAAAGATTATATTACAACCGTTACCGATCCGCAAGGACGCAAAACGGTTATGGACTTAGTGGCCGGGTCTTGCAAAGAACGCATTTACCCCGTTGGCAGATTGGATCGAAATACTTCCGGTTTACTGCTTTTTACCAATGACGGGGATTTGGCCAAAAAACTGACTCACCCTAAAAATGAGGTGAAAAAAGTGTACCACGTAAAAACAGATAGGCCCGTAAGTAAAGGTGATTTGGTTCAATTGGTAAAAGGTATTGAACTGGGTGACGGTGCAGCCAAAGCCGATAAAGTGGGTTATGTGGGAAATGGTGAAGATAGACGCGAGATAGGCGTTGAGTTACACTCCGGTAAAAACCGCGTGATCAGGCGTATGTTTGAAGCCTTGGATTATAAAGTTATAAAACTGGACCGGACGGTTTTTGCCGGACTCACCAAAAAGAATTTACCGCGAGGCAAGTACCGCTTTTTAGATGCTAAAGAGATAGGGTTTTTAAAAATGATTTAATTTCAAATTTTGGTTCGGCACATTGAACTACCTCACGTAAATATCTTACTTTAGCGGCTTATTTATAAAATCATTCGACTCAGGTATGGCAAACAAGTTCGAACAAAAGCGATTGAGTAATTCTTACTTTTCCGTTATCGTAAGTATCGCGCTGGTACTTTTTATGTTGGGAATAGTAGGGCTCATTTTGTTGCAATCTAAAAATCTGAGTAATTACGTAAAAGAGAATATCGGTATTTCTATTTATATAAAGGATGATGTGAACGAAGCTGACGTGAAAAGGCTTCAAAAGTCCTTGGACGCGACAGATTACGTCAAATTTACCGAGTACGTGAATAAAGAAGAAGCAGCCAAAAGATTGCAGGAAGATTTGGGTGAGGAGTTTATTGACTTTTTGGGTTACAATCCGCTTTCTACATCTATTGACGTTTACCTCATTGCTGAATATGCGCATCCCGATATCGTGGCGGCGATTGAAGCCAAGTGGCTGGCTAATCCCAAAGTTAAGGAGGTTGAATATCAAAAAGACTTGTTGAGCTTTGTCAATAATAACATCAAAAAAATATCGCTTATTTTATTGGTTTTTGCCGGCTTGTTGCTGCTTATAGCCGTGGCCTTAATTAATAGTACAATTCGTTTGGCCATTTATTCAAAGCGCTTTTTAATACGCAGTATGCAATTGGTAGGAGCTACATCGGGATTTATACGGAAACCATTCCTGACCCGCGGTTTGCTCAACGGCTTTTACGGGGCGTTGATTTCGTTGATTTTGTTGGCGGTTGTGCTTTACTATTTGCAGCAAGAAGTTCCCGAAATTTTAAATACCGATGATATTGAAATATTCGCTTTTCTGTTGATAGGTATTATGGCATTGGGATTATTGATCAGTTGGATCAGTACCTACTTTGCCGTGAGCCGCTACCTCAATTTAAAAACCGATAGATTATACACGAAATAAAACAATTGAATTATGAGTAAATCACCGTTGGATGCTATTAAACCCCATTCTAAACAAACCGATGAACTGGCCTTTACGCGCAAAAATTACTATATCTTAATAGTAGGTTTTGTGTTAGTAATTATAGGTTTTTTGCTCATGGCCGGCGGCGGTTCTCAAGATCCTACTGTTTTTAATGAGGCCATCTTTAATACGCAGCGCCTCACCGTGGCACCCATACTGGTCATGGGAGGTTATGCCGTTGTCTTTTTCGCCATTATGAAGCGTTTCCCTGCCGAGCGCCAACAGGAAAAAAAGCAGAATTGAATTTCCTTCTCAGCACAACAACATAAATCATGAATTGGATTGAAGCCCTTATACTCGGTATAGTACAAGGTCTTACTGAGTTTTTACCCGTGAGCAGCAGCGGTCACCTCGAGTTGGGAAAAGTAATACTGGGCGACAGTTCACTCCCCGCGGAAAGTATGATGTTTACAGTAGCTGTACATGGTGCAACCGCATTGAGCACCATGGTTATCTTTTTTAAAGACATCAAACAAATTATTGGCGGATTGTTCAAATTCAAGAATAATCAAGAATTCACCTACTCACTTAAAATAGTACTCTCCATGATTCCCGCCGCATTTGTGGGGTTGATGTTTAATGACTACATCGAAGCACTTTTCGATAAGCAAATTCTGCTTGTAGGCTCAATGCTGACGATTACCGGTTTACTACTCTTCTTGGCAGACAAAGCCAAAAATACCAATAAAGATGTTTCATACGGTAACGCACTATTGATTGGTATTTCCCAAGCCATAGCGATATTACCCGGCATTTCCAGATCGGGAGCCACCATATCCACCTCAGTACTGTTGGGCATTGATCGAACTCAATCTGCGCGGTTTTCTTTTTTGATGGTTGTGCCGCTTATCATGGGCAAAATGGCTAAAGATATTATGGACGGTGCTTTTACTTCGGGGGATATCAATACCGTAAATCTCGGTATCGGCTTTGTTGCCGCATTTATCACCGGGCTTTTTGCATGCCGTTGGATGATTGCATTGGTGAAGCGCAGTAATCTCAAATATTTCAGTTTTTATTGTTTTATCGTTGCCGCAGCCACCATTATTTTTCAATTGATCGTTTTACATTAACCCATGATTGACGAAAAAAAAGGGCTCACCTTACTTATTGATAAGCCGTTGGAATGGACATCATTTGACGTGGTTTCGAAACTGCGAAACGCTTTATGTAAAAAGCTGAAAAAGAAAAAAGTAAAAGTGGGTCACGCCGGAACTTTAGATCCATTGGCTACCGGTTTGCTTATTATTTGCGCGGGAAAAGCCACAAAAGGTATTGATCTTATTCAGAACCAAACCAAAGAATATACCGGCTCAATTACACTGGGCGCCACAACACCGTCTTACGATTTGGAAACGGAACCCGATGCGCATTTTGAAACCGCACATATTACCCGAGAGGACTGCCGGAGAGCAGCTGCAGAGCTCACCGGAGAATACGACCAAATGCCGCCTGATTTTTCTGCCAAAAAAATAAAAGGTGAAAAAGCCTATGACTTGGCACGTAAAGGAGAAAAACCCGAGTTAAAGCCTAAAAGAATCTCAATTTTAGAATTTGAGCTTACCTCCATTGAAATGCCCGTTGTACACTTTAGGGTAACATGTTCAAAAGGCACTTATATTCGCAGTTTAGCCTATGATTTTGGTGAAAAATTACAATCGGGAGCATATTTATCTTCACTCAGGCGAACCGCAATTGGAGATTTTACCGTTGATAAGGCCTACACCGTTGAGCAAGCGGTATTTGCCATACAAAATAACGAGCTGTAAGTGTTATCGCTATGTAGCGATAAAATTATACTTTTGCAGCCCTTAAAATGAATACAGTCAATGAAGTTATCACAGTTCAAAATTAAGATTCCCGAAGATTTAGTAGCTAAATATCCGGCCGATTCAAGAGATGAATCTCGTTTAATGGTGGTTCACCGCGATTCGGGAAAAATTGAACACAAAATGTTCAAGGATATTGTGAATTATTTTGATGACGGAGATTCCATGGTGTTTAATGACACTAAGGTTTTTCCGGCCAGGCTTTACGGGACAAAAGAGAAAACCGGTGCGCGTATTGAAGTGTTTCTGCTTCGAGAGTTAAACCGAAAAACCCGATTGTGGGATGTTTTGGTTGATCCGGCACGAAAAATTAGAATCGGTAATAAACTTTACTTTGGTGAAGAAGAGAATTTGGTTGCTGAGGTGATTGATAATACCACTTCTCGAGGTCGTACCTTGAGGTTTTTATTTGACGGTCCTTATGAGGATTTTAAAAAATTGGTTTATGAAATAGGCGAAACTCCATTGCCCAAATACATTAAGCGCCCCGTTGAAGTTGAGGACGAAATGCGTTATCAAACCATTTTTGCTAAGAACGAAGGTGCGGTAGCTGCCCCTACGGCCGGCATGCACTTCAGCAAAAATTTGATGAAGCGCTTGGAGTTACAAGGTACGGGAATGGACTTTATTACACTGCATACGGGGTTGGGCTCTTTTCGTCCCGTTGAGGTTGAGGATCTGACCAAACATAAAATGGACTCCGAGCAACTTGTTATTCCTCAATCCACCGTGGATATGGTCAACAAGTCTCATGCTCAAAAGAAAAAAGTATGCGCCGTGGGAACAACGGTTTTAAAATCGTTGGAGTCCTCAGTGAGTACCGACGGCAATTTGAAGCCGTTTGAAGGATGGAATAATAATTTTATATATCCTCCCGCCAATTTTGAAATTACTGATGCGTTGGTTACCAACTTGCATCACTCGGCATCTACTTTACTTATGACGGTTGCGGCATTCGGCGGTTACGATTTAATCATGGATGTTTATAAAACAGCAGTGAAAGAAAAGTACCGTTTCCACGCTTACGGAGACGCAATGCTGATTTTGTAAATTGAACAAGTCGAAAAAAACACAGTTAAAGCATCCGAAATCTCGGATGCTTTTTTGTTTTCAAACATAGCCGGTTGAAGATCAATATTTTCTTGAAACGTTTTTGATCAGTATATGCATCGGCAGCCGGAAGTCGGGTATATGTATTAAATTTGTCCGGCAGTAAAATGAGAATAAACATGGCGCCGTCAATGAATTTGACGTTTTGCACCCATTAAATATCAGAGAGCATGAAAAAAATCCTCGTTGCCAATCGCGGTGAAATAGCGCTGCGCATTATGCGCACCTGTAAAGAGATGAATATTTCAACAGTTGCCGTATTTTCTGAAGCCGATCGAAATGCACCTTTTGTTCGCTACGCCGATGAAGCTGTATGTATTGGCCCCCCACCTTCCAATCAATCCTATCTTTTAGGAGATAAAATTATCGAAACAGCTCAAAAGCTTCAAGTTGATGGTATTCACCCGGGCTATGGTTTTCTTTCTGAAAATCCTGTTTTTGCCGATCAAGTTGAAAAAGCCGGCTTGACGTTTATCGGCCCCAAATCCGAGTCTATGAAGGTTATGGGGAGTAAATTGGCAGCAAAAGCAGCGGTTAAAAAATACGATATTCCTTTGGTTCCCGGAACTGATGAGGCTGTTGAAGATCCGGATGAAGCCAAAAAGATAGCTAAAGAAATAGGGTTCCCTATTTTGGTAAAAGCTTCAGCCGGTGGAGGTGGAAAAGGAATGCGAATCGTTCATTCCGAAAAAGACTTTGAAGAACAATTGAAAACAGCAGTGAGGGAGGCAGAATCTTCTTTTGGTGACGGAAGGGTTTTCATTGAACGCTATGTGGAAGGTCCGCGTCATATTGAAATTCAAATACTCTCTGATAAAGACGGGAATCACCGCTATCTTTTTGAACGGGATTGCAGCATTCAAAGGCGACACCAAAAGGTGATTGAGGAAGCCCCGTCCGCGGTTCTGACCGAAGATAAAAGAAGAGAGATGGGAGAGTGTGCGGTTCGAGTTGCCAAAGCTTGCGATTATGTGGGAGCCGGAACGGTTGAGTTTTTATACGACGCCCAAGATCGGTTTTATTTTTTGGAAATGAATACGCGCTTGCAGGTGGAGCACCCCGTAACCGAAATGATCACGGGAATAGATCTCGTTCGTGAGCAAATAGAAATTGCACGCGGCAACAAAATCTCTTTTTCACAAGATGAGCTCGAAATTAACGGTCATGCTATTGAAGTGCGGGTGTATGCCGAAGACCCCACCAATAATTTTTTGCCGGATATTGGTAAATTGAAAACTTACCGAGCGCCGGAAGGCCCCGGAATACGCGTTGATGACGGCTTTGAGGAGGGAATGGATATTCCCATTTATTACGATCCTATGATTAGTAAGCTTAGTGTACATGCCGGAACGCGCGAGGAAGCCATCGGTCGTATGATTAGGGCTATTGATGAATACCGTGTGTCCGGAGTTACAACTACGTTGAGCTTTTGTAAATATGCCGTAAACCACGAGGCTTTTCGCACCGGTCAATTTGATACACATTTTGTTCAGAACCATTGGAGCCCTGAGAAAATACCGGCGCCGGCCGATGGAAATGAGGCAGTGGCAGCTCTTTTTGCCGCGCTTACGGTAAAAGCGTTTAAGGCGCAAACGCAAACTGCCGAAACGCCGAATTCGGGCACATCGAATTGGAAACGAAACCGCACTCGGCGTTAATACTGCCCGCATGAATATTTGGAACTGCACTTTGTACCGACTCATTTTTTTTGCTGTCCTCACGGCAGGCCTTTCCTCTTGCAGTACGGCCAGAATGACTATAGAGGTATTAGTACCTCCTCAAAATACTTTTGAATCAAAAGTTCAGGAGGTTGCGGTGATCAATCGGGTGGATACTGCTGAAGCTCACTCGGCACTATATATCAATGATGAATTTCGTGAGCATTTAGACGGACTCAATTTTGGGATGCAAGAAGCTGCACTTTACGGTTTGGGAACGGCACTAAATGACTATGGTTACTATAATGTGGGTGAGGGAAAAGGCGGAAATTACAAACGGGACGGCAGATTTAAAGGGCCCAAACTTTCAAGAACAGAGTTAAAAAGGCTTTGTGCGTTATATAGTGTGGAGGGGATTATTGCGCTGGAGGGATATGAGGCCGGTATTTACGCATCCGGCGATGTTACGCGTTCAACTGCCGTTGACAGGTCTTACGGTACCGTTTACGTCCCATCCTTTAACGGCAGGCAAGAGGTGCACATGAGGTTTTATTTCAGGTTTTATGATAATTTGAGCGGGAAAATCATTTATGAAGAGGAAATTGAAGACATTATGAGTACTACCGCTTCGGGCTCTACACCTGATGAGGTAGAAAAACGAATGCCCGACAGAGCCGGCTTGATGGAAAGGTTGGCCGTGAAATTGGGTAGTGAGGCGGCCAAGCATATTTCACCGCATTGGAAAAAAGACACTCGAAAATATTACGCGTACGGCAATAGTCTGTTGGTCAGAGCCGGGAATCTGGCACAGAGCGGTTACTGGGAACGTGCCTCGAACATTTGGTATGATCTTGTTGAAGGAGAGGGGGTATCGAATTCGGTAGCGAAAAAGGCCTGTTTCAATATGATTTTGGTCTCGGAGGTAGCGGGTGATTTAGATTTGGCTATCGTTTGGGCGGAGCGATGTGAAGAGGAGTTTGGCTTAAAGCGAGCCACGGCTTATAAGGAGTTGATCAAAAACCGAAAAGAGGAGTTGAAGGGGTTTATTGATTAGTGAACTTGGGTTCACCTATATCATCGATAACTTGACCAACGTAACTTAAAATTTCGGCGCGACCCGTTTTTTTGGCAGATGAGGTGACGAAAATTTCAGGCAAATAAGCCCAGTTTTTTAACATCTTATTTTTGTAGTTTTCAATATTCGTGCTCAGTTTTTTATCAGATAGCTTATCTGCTTTGGTAAACACCATGCAAAACGGAATTTGCTTTTCGCCCAACAGTTCCATAAAAGCTAAATCTTTATGCTGGGGCTCGTGGCGAATATCCAAAAGAACAAAGGTACAGGCCAACGATTCGCGCTTGGCCAAATAATTATGGATCATGTGATCAAACTTATTGCGTACTTTTTTGGCTACTTTAGCAAAACCGTAACCCGGTAAATCAACCAGCAGCCAGTTTTCATTGATCAAGAAATGATTGATAAGTTGTGTTTTCCCGGGAGTGTTTGAGGTTTTTGCCAAGGATTTGCGACCGGTGAGCATATTAATCAGTGAAGATTTCCCCACATTTGAACGGCCTATAAAGGCAAACTCCCACACACTGTTTGCGGGACATTCTGCGAGTTTACTGCTGCTTTTGACGAAGCTTGCACTTTTAACGAGCATTTCCGGGGAAAGTCTTATCAAGCCATTGATCAAGAATGGAATTAAATGCAGCGGGTTGTTCCATCATGGCGGCGTGGCCGCATTTATCAACCCAAAACAAATCGGAGTTGGGTAGTTTGTCATGAAATTCCTCCGCTACGTCCGGGGGC
>CAJXMT010000034.1 GCA_913056155.1 uncultured Cryomorphaceae bacterium | reverse complement strand
GGAGCACTTTACCCCGGCTTCGAAATTCAAGATGAAGCTTATGTAGGACTGTTTACCGCAGATGGCACGACTTCAGTTGACGAAGTAAACGCCGTTTCTTTGGATGCAGATCAATCTTACGGTCGTGAAGATGACGGCGCTGAAGCATGGGTTACCTTTGTTACCACTACTCCCGAAGCAAGCAATGCAAACGGCGTAATTTTAACGGTAGCCGATCACGCCCAAAAGAGCACATTCAAAGCGTATCCTAATCCCGTGAAAAGCGGTGTACTAAACTTCAGCGAAACAGTTGACGTGGAGTTATTTGACATCAGCGGCAAAATGCTCATCAAGCAAAACCGCGTCAATAACTTAAACGTGAATCACTTAAGCTCAGGCATGTACTTAGTAAAAGCACAGGGCGAAGTCATTCGCATCGTAGTTCAGTAAAAACTTGTTTTTCAAAGTTAAACCCGAGCCTCCCCGTGAGGCTCGGGTTTTTTTATCTTCGTATTTTTTGGTCAGAACCCTCCACTTCTGCCACTACCCGTTACCGGTTCTAATGAGTTGTTTTTTTACGAAGTGAATAAGCGCTACATTTGTCATTCGATATTACAAACCTGCATTTTGATTGATTGCAACGAAATGAAACCGAAGTGAGATTCAACAAACTCACCGACGAAACTTTTGGAAAATGCTCAAAAAAATTACGCAAACAGATATGGCCAAAACCACCTTAATAATCAGACTCATGGTGGGCGCCGTGTTTTTGTCTGAAGGGATTCAAAAATTTATGTTTCCGGCGATTCGAGGTGCCGGGAAATTTGAAAAAATCGGATTGCCCGCACCTGATTTTCTCGGCAGTTTTGTAGGCACAACAGAAATACTTTGCGGAGCACTCATCCTTACCGGGGCGCTAACGCGATTGGCGGCCGTTCCGCTTATCATCATCATGCTGGTTGCTTTTGCCGCAACCAAAGGGGAAGTGCTGGCACAGGACGGCTTTTGGGTGATGATGCACGGCAGCCGAACAGATTGGGCCATGCTCTTGGGAAGTGTTTTTTTACTCATCAAAGGCGGTGGTTACGGTTCGGCTGACAAGTACTTCACTCAGTATAATAACACGTGAACAACACCGCACGGCATTAAATCGTTACGTCGCTTTTTCCGCTTTGATTCCTATACGCCTGAAGTGTTTTGCTGAACAGTAAAAGACTCTAACCAAAACATGTTGAAAACTTATCGTTCACCTCCGTTGGAAAAATAGTATTTTAGTGCTCTTCAAAAAACACTTTTCGCGATGTACTTAGTATTTGATACAGAGACTACCGGCCTACCTAAAGACTTTAAAGCACCCGTTTCAGATTCTGAAAATTGGCCGCGGTGCGTTCAATTGGCGTGGCAACTGCACGATGATTACGGCAAATTGCTGGAGGTAAAAAATTACATCATCAAGCCCGATGGTTTTACCATTCCCTACAACTCAGAAAAAATTCACGGTATCTCAACAGAGCGCGCTCTTCGTCAAGGCGTTCAATTAGAGAAAGTGCTGGAAGAGTTTAATGCCGATTTAGCAAAAACCAAGTTTGTTATTGGACACAACATCAAATTTGATATCAATATCATGGGGGCGGAATTTTACCGCAAAACCATGGAAACGCCCCTGATGAATATGCCCTCCTTAGACAGTATGACCGAGAAAACGGCTCAACTTTGTCAGCTCCCGGGCGGTAGGGGCGGAAAATTCAAACTTCCTACTTTAACTGAGCTCCACTCCTACCTGTTTGACGAGGCTTTTAATGAGGCGCACAATGCAAGTGCCGATGTAGAGGCCACGGCGCGTTGTTTTTTGGAATTGGTGCGCCGTGAAGCCTACACGCCCACTGAATTACAAGCCGATGCTGAGTACATCAAGAATTTTAAGGCCAAAAACCCCAAGCCCTTTGAGCTGATTGGTCTTAATATTGAGCCTTACTCACCTGATGAAGAGGAATTTGAAGATTTACAAAAAGAGCAACAAGAAACCCGGCCCGAACTCACGACCGAGGAAATTGAAGATAACAGAAGTGTATTGGCTGATACGCCGTTTGTTCATTTGCACAATCACACTCAATTCTCCGTACTGCAAGGCACCACAAAAATCCCCGATTTAATACAAAAAGCGGCTGATGATGGCATGCCTGCTGTTGCCATGACGGACATAGGAAATTTAATGGGTGCTTTTCAATTTGTGGAAACGGCTGCGGGACACAATAAAAAAGTAAAGCAAGAACGCAAAGCAGCCGAGGAGAAAGGAGAAACTTACAGCGGAAATGAAGTGAAACCTATTGTGGGGTGCGAGTTTTATGTTTGTAAAGACCACTTAGATACACAACAAAAAGACAACGGCTATCGAGTGGTGTTTTTGGCTAAAAATAAAAAGGGTTATCACAATTTAGCCAAAATGTCGTCCATTGCTCAAACCAAGGGCTTTTACTATGTGCCGCGTATTGACAAACAAATAATTGAACAGTACAAAGATGACTTAATATGCCTCACCGGAAATTTAAACGGTGAAATACCCTCACAAATTTTGAATGTGGGTGAAAAACAGGCGGAAGAATCGCTTTTGTGGTACTTAAAATTGTTTGGAGAAGATTTTTACATTGAGCTCTTGAGGCACGATTTAGAGGAAGAAAACCGCGTAAATACAGTTCTGCTAGAGTTCGCCGAAAAATACAAAATCAAGTACATTGCCTCCAATGACAGTTACTATTTGGATCAATCCAACGCCAATGCACACGATATTTTGTTGTGCGTAAAAGAAGGGGAAAAACAAAGTACACCTATTGGTCGGGGACGCGGATTTAGATTCGGCATGCCCAACGATCAATACTATGTGCGGCCGCAAAAGGAAATGAAAGAACTTTTTGTGGATTTACCGGATGCGATTTCAAACACGTACGAAATTGCGGAAAAATGTACTGCTTTTACGCTGGCGCGTGAAGTACTCCTGCCCAAGTTCCCTATTCCGGAGGAGTTTCAAGACCCTGAAGATGAAAAAGACGGCGGCAATCGCGGCGAAAATAATTTTTTACGACATATTACCTACGAAGGCGCCGAAAAACGCTATGCTGAAATTACCGATGAAATTCGCGAGCGATTGGATTTTGAGTTGGAAATTATTGCCAACACAGGCTACCCGGGCTACTTCCTGATTGTTCAAGATTTCACGACAAAAGCTCGTGAAATGGGAGTATCCGTGGGCCCGGGAAGGGGTTCTGCGGCCGGCTCGGCTGTGGCGTACTGCATAGGTATTACCAATGTTGACCCCATTGCGTACGATTTACTTTTTGAGCGTTTCTTAAATCCCGATCGTGTTTCAATGCCGGATATTGATATCGACTTTGACGACGACGGGCGGCAAAAGGTTATCGACTATGTTATTGAGCAGTACGGAGAAAATCAGGTAGCACAAATCATAACTTACGGTAAAATGGCTGCCAAATCCACCCATCACGACCAAGGAGGTGTTTATGAACTGCAGCTGCCAGGAACGGACAGCCTTGCCAAATTGCTGCCCGCCATGTTGCCGGCAAAGTTCAATATCGAAAAACTGCTGGCCGGCGATGAAAAGGTTTTGAAAGAGAAGCTCAAAGGATCTGAAGAATTGGCCGGAATCAAGCGATTACAAGAAATTTCCAAAGAAAACACCGAAGAATCCAAGGTTCTGAATCAAGCCAAAATACTGGAAGGTTCATTGAGAAATACGGGGATTCATGCTTGCGGTGTCATTATTACACCCGATGATATTACCAATTATGTTCCGGTGGCCAAAGCGAAAGACAGCGACATGTGGTGTACACAGTTTGACAATGCTGTGGTGGAAGATGCCGGTTTGCTGAAAATGGACTTTTTGGGTTTAAAAACCCTCACACTCATTAGAGACGCTTGCCGAATTGTTAAGGAACGCCACGGTAAAGATCTCGACCCCGATACATTCCCCCTTGATGACGAACGAACTTATCAGCTTTTTCAACGCGGTGAAACGGTGGGAATTTTCCAATATGAATCGGCAGGGATGCAAAAACATTTGCGCAACCTCAAACCCACTGTTTTTGCCGATTTAATTGCCATGAATGCGCTTTACAGGCCCGGCCCCATGGAGTATATTCCCTCTTTTATTCGCCGAAAGCACGGCGATGAAGATGTGGTTTACGACCTCGAAGCCATGTCTGAATATTTGGAAGAAACTTATGGGATTACGGTTTATCAAGAGCAGGTGATGCTACTCTCGCAAAAACTGGCCGGTTTCACACGCGGTGAGGCGGATACGCTGCGTAAAGCGATGGGGAAAAAGAAGTTTGATATGCTGGCTAAGCTCAAACCCAAATTTTTAGACCAAGGTGAGGAGCGCGGACACGATAAAACAGTTTTGGAAAAAGTGTGGAAAGACTGGGAGGCTTTTGCCAGTTATGCCTTTAATAAATCGCATTCCACCTGTTACGCGTGGGTGGCTTACCAAACCGCCTATCTCAAAGCCCACTACCCTGCCGAGTATATGGCTTCGGTATTGAGCAATAACATGAGCGACATTAAGCAGGTTACTTTTTTTATGGATGAATGTCGCCGCATGGACAGTCCCGTTTTAGGACCGGATGTAAATGAGTCAAATCTCAAGTTCACCGTAAACCAACGCGGTGAGATTCGTTTTGGACTGGGTGCGGTGAAAGGGGTTGGAGACGCCGCAGTAAAAGCTATTATCACGGAACGGGAGGAAAACGGCTCTTATACAAATATTTTTGACCTCGCCAAACGCGTCAATTTGCGCGCCTGTAACAAAAAAGCTTTTGAGAGCTTGGCACTGGCGGGCGCATTTGACTCATTTTCAGATGTGCACCGCGCACAGTATTTTGCTGAAGACAAAGGACGCTACTTTTTTGAAAACGTCATTAAATTCGGCAGCAATTTTCAGGAGAGTCAAAACTCAAGTCAAATTTCTTTATTCGGAGCCGATAGTGAAGTGGAAATTCCTGAGCCTGATGTACCAGGCGCTGCGCCTTGGAGCGATTTGGAAAAACTGCGACGCGAAAAAGAGGTGGTAGGCGTTTATATTTCGGGGCATCCGCTGGACACCTACAAGGTTGAAATGGATCACTTTGTAAAAAACCGAGTTAAAGATTTGGCCAAAATTCAAGAGTACATCGGTAAAGAAATGAGCTTTGGCGGTGTTGTAACTGAAGTAAAGCACCTGGAAAGCAGACGTGGAAAGCCTTTTGGCAAGTTTGTGTTGGAAGACTATACAGATAGTCACGACTTTTTACTGTTTGGCGATGACTACCTGCAAAACAAACCACAACTTACTCCGGGCTACTTCTTGTTTATCAAAGGTGTAGCTGAAAAATGGAAACGCAAAGATGAGGAGGAATACAATTACAGTTTCAAAATTCGCGTAATCGAGCAGCTTCCCGATGTTTTGGAAAAACATGCCAATGCCATCAAAATTGACTTGAACTTGGAAGATCTCAACGCAGATTTTGTGAAAGAAATCACCGGATTATTGAAAAGCCACGCCGGCAAAAACAGTTTGGAAATGAACGTTCTCGACAGGGATGAAAAGCTTGAAGTTTCCATGAAGTCGAGAAGCGTGCGCGTTCACTTGTCTCAAGATTTATTGGACGGCTTAGAAAAAATGGGCGTTGAAAAATACGCGCTGAGTTAACCCGTAGGTAATTAAAAAACAAGAAATGTCCAAAATCATCAATTGAGGAACGCTTGAAGTAACTGTTAATTCATTTCGTTTTAACACATCGCATAAACAGCTTGTTACTTATCTTTTTCCTTCTCTTGATCTTGCTTGCTGCTGAGTTTGTGAGAACGTTTGTGGTATTTATTTTCGAGTTCGTCGATCACCGATTTTTTCCACATCCTAACCCCCACAAAATAGGAGGCTCTTCCCAAAAGATGAGCCCCAATGGGAGCTGTAAGCAAAATAAATAGAATGATTGCCAGCACGCGAGTAGTAACTGCAACTTCATTAAAATATAAGGCTGCTGCCACCAAAATAAGTCCGATTCCCAGCGTTGCCGCTTTTGTGGTAACGGAAATCCTCAAGTACAAATCGGGCATCCTGACTAAGCCTACAGCAGCCAAAAAAACAAATAGCGCACCTGCTGTTGACAGGATAAAAATGAAAACATCGGTCATTTCTTCTCCCTCCTTTCCATGTAGTAAGAAAAAGCCACCGTTCCCAAAAAGGCGATGAGTGCCAAAATCATGGCAATATCTAAAAACGTGGGTTTATTGTAAACGATACTGTAGAGGGCAATAATCCCAATCCCTGTGGTAATAAGCAAATCGAGCGCAATGACGCGATCTGAAAGTGAAGGGCCTTTCACGAAGCGCACAAAAATGAACACCACTGAAAGTGAAAGAACGGGTAAAATTACGTAATACAAATAATCGTATATACTCATCTCAATATGGCCAAAAGCCGTTTTTCAAAACCATTTTTAATATCATCAATAAACTCTTGCTTATCGTTAATGTACATTGAGTGCACATACAGCACTTTTTTATCGTCAGACACATCCAAACTCAACGTACCGGGTGTCAACGAAATTAAGTTGGCCAAAAGCGTAATCTCCAAATCGCTCTCCGCATCCAGCGGCAGCCTCACAATTCCCGGCCTCATGTAAAACGTAGGCGTAATCACATCGTAAGCCACCTGAATATTGGCTTTTAAAAGTTCAAAAAGGAAAAAGAAAACAAAGGAAATCAATTGCGGTACAAACTTAAAATATTTGCGTTTTGAAGTATCGGCACTTATGACCCAAAGCGTTAAAAAGCTCAATACAAACCCGAATAAAAAATTTACCAACGAAAAACTTCCCGTTAGCGCGACCCAAACAAAAGTGAGCAAAATATTCATTAAAAACTTAATCCTCATAAGGCTGCAAATTTACATTACCAAATACAGCTTCAATATACCCCTGCGGATTTGTGAGCTCGCCGGCCACTGTTTGCGATAAATTCCCGATATGCTCCGCTCCCAGCCCAATGTACAGTGAAACAACACTTAAAAGTATGATGGGCAATAAAAACTTGAACTTCGCACCCGGCTGTTCATCATCAAAAAGCGCAAAACCTAATGAATCGGGCTTCAGGGGCTTTCCCCAAAATACACGTTTCCACATTTTAGCCACTACAAAAAGTGTGATAAACGAACCAAAAAGAATAGCCGCAAAAGTGAAATAAAAGCCACCGTCCAAGGCGGCTTCAAAAAGCCAAATTTTAGGCCAAAAGCCCGATAACGGCGGCACTCCCACAAGGGAAAAAAGCGGTATCATCATCAATAATGAAAGGAGTGGATGCGTAGAGTACAAGCCGCCCAAAAGGCGTGTATCTTGCCTGCCGGTGAGTTTTTTTACTAGTCCGGCTACCATAAAAATATTGGTTTTCACTATAATATCGTGAATCAAATAAAACATGGCACCCGCAATAGCCGTTTGCGTCATAATACCCAATCCCCCAATCATAAAGCCAATATGGCAAATGATAAAGTAGCTGAAAATTTTACGAATGTCATTTTTAATCAGCGCTCCCATTCCACCTGATATTATAGTCAGGACCGCAATTCCCAACAGCATGCGTTCCAAAAACAAATCGTCGATAAAGATGAGTGTAAACACACGAATCAATGCATACACGCCTACTTTAGTGAGTAAGCCGCCAAAAATGGCCGATACGGCAGCCGGTGGTGTATGGTATGAGGCTGGCAGCCAGAAATAAAGTGGGAATACTGCCGATTTAATTCCAAAACCGATTAAAAATAAAATAGCTGTAACGTGAACGGTACCCCTATTTTCAATGACAGGTACTTTCAAAGCTAAATCTGCCATATTTAAGGTTCCGGTAATACCATACAAAACTCCGATGGCCGTTAAAAAAATAACGGAGGCCAATATATTGAGTGTGAAATATTTTACGGCCCCCTCTATTTGGGCTTTTCTTCCGCCCAACGTAATCATTACAAAGGAACTGATGATCATAATCTCAAACCACACGTACAAATTAAATAGGTCTCCTGTTAAAAAGGCTCCGTTCAGGCCGGCAAGCAAAAAGTGAAATATAGGGAAGAAGCCGAAGTTAACGCGCTTGACATGTATGGTTCTGACCGAAAAAAGAGAAACTGCAAAACCCGAAATAGAAGTAAGTAAAACAAGTACAGCCGCAAGATGATCTGCTATGAGTGTAATTCCAAAAGGGGCATCCCAATTGCCGGCCTGCATAGATATAATCCCTTCACTTGCCACACGATGCATCAAGGTAGCGGCAATTAGCAAGTTGAGTGCGCTGCCCACTACTGTAATGAACCTTTGCGCTTTTGCTCTTCCGTAAAAAAACATGAGCAATACGGCTATGAACAATTGGTTGATAATGGGCAATATGATGATATGCTGAATCATATTTCTTCGTCGGTTGCATTCATTTCATCTAAATCATCCGTTCCCACCACTTTATAAGCCCTCTTAATGAGCACAATAGCAAAAGATTGCAAACCAAAACTGATGACTATGGCCGTCAAAATAAGCGCTTGCGGTACCGGATCGGCATAAGCCTCGGTAAAAAACTTGTGTGCATCGGGGATAATGGGCGGTTGCCCTTTGGTGATGCGCCCCAATATAAAAATCAACAAATTGGCGCCGTTTCCCAATAGAATAATTCCGATAATCAGCTTCACTAAACTGCGCCTCAAAATCATATACATGCCTGCGGCGTAAAGCATTCCAACGGTAACTGCGAGTAAGATTTCCATTTTATGCGTTTTCTGAAATGGTGAATATAATGGTAAGTGAAACGCCTACTACAACAAGGTAAACACCAATGTCAAAAATCAAAGCTGAGCCGATGGATCCAATAACGGGAACGGGGTCGGGAAACCAAACGCCTGTCATAAATGGTTCTCCCGAAATTAAAACCGGGGATAAACCGCTCATTAATGACAGCGTTAAGCCCAATGGCATTAAAAAACCGGGGTGAATACGCAGGAGCTGCCTGGTGTTTTCTAAACCGTGTGAAAATGCGTAAAGTACAAAGGCAATTGAAGCAATTAATCCTCCCACAAAACCACCGCCCGGCAGGTAATGACCGCGCAACAAAATAAAAACTGAAAACAGAATCAGCAGCGGTAACAAGTATTCAGCAGCTGTTTTAAATATGATGCTTTTCATGGTTGTTTAAAGAAGTACAAATTTAGTAATCCTTTTTAGTTTGAGCCGGATCATCGGTTAACCAAATTGAGAGAATTAGGTTTGTTTCAGTTCAAAAAAAAGCCCCGTCTATTGACGAGGCTTTGCTGTACTATTTGCAACCGATTAGGAAGCTTCACTCAATAGCGCATAATCAGGGGCTTCCCCCGTTAATGACTCCAAAAATGTCACGATAGATTTTACCGTTTCATCGTCTAAGTCTTTGCCCAATTGCGTTTTACCCATAATTTTAACAGCCTCGCCCAAATCATCTACAGAGCCGTCATGAAAATAAGGGGCTGTTTTGGTCACATTGCGCAAAGCGGGCACTTTAAATACGTATCGGTCACTTTCCTTTTCAGTCACCTCAAAGCGTCCTTCATCTTTTCTTTCAGAGCCGGTGTACTCCCAATACGGCCCTTCAACCAAACCGAATTTTTGATACATAGAGCCGCCCAAACCGGGACCCATGTGACAAGTTGTACAACCCGCATCCATAAATGCCTGCAAGCCGTCACGCTGCTCCAAAGAAAGCGCATCTTCATCACCGTTTAAATAATCATCAAAAGCCCCGGGAGTAGCTAAAGTATGCTCAAATTCGGCTATAGCTTCAGCTATATTGTCGAACGTAACGGGATTTTGATCGTCGGGAAAAGCTTGGTTAAACATTTCGGCATAATCTTGAATGGCTACAATTGCCTCTACTGCCGCGGGCTCAGATGTCATACCCATTTCGATAGGATTTAACACAGGGCCTTTCGCTTGTTCTTTTAAATCTTCAGCCCTGCCGTCCCAAAATTGAGAAATATGAAAATAGGCATTGTAAACCGAGGGACTGTTGCGTTCTCCACGTGTGCCGTCATGGCCGGGAGAAGTAGGCTCATTATCAACAGCAAAATTGGGTAACATGTGGCACGAGTTACAACTCATTTCACCCGATGTACTTAAAGCCGTTTCGTAATAGAGCTTTTTACCCAGTTTTGCAATGGGCCTGTCAAAAGATTTGGCTTCGGGCAGCGGCTTGAAATATGCGTTGGCCATTTTCATGATTTTAGCGTCTTTCTCTGTGCGATCTTCAGTTTCTTGTTTTTGGCCAGAACCCTGATTATCTCCGGATTGCGAGTCACCGCAAGATGTGAGAAGAATTCCCGTGAATAACGTAATTATTGCTTTTTTCATAATGGATGTATTGAATATAATAGTACTTAATGACAAATCTGTGACAAAAGTAGCTTTTCAATCTGAAATAGCAACAGTTGCCCCCTTATTTCGCACAATATCTCTATTACAAATAATTATACTTGCATATTTCCCACATTCTAAAATGTATTGTTTTTGGAATAAATCTAATCCGGCACAATAGAACTGACCTAAATTTAAGATTTTGTATCCCGAGGTATTCATTCCCCTATTATGGTGGGTGATTAGAAAGGTTACAAGAGTTTGTTGCCTGTTTTTATCTTTAGGCCGGGCAAAATTTGCCGGCGCAGCCTTAGCTCAGGCTAAAATTTTAATACAGAATAAAGTTAAAAGGCCTTCAAATCCTTAAGCTTTATTACCGGGCAGTACACTAAATTACTACATTTGCAATATGTACAGATTTACTTATATCATGGCTTGTTCTGCAGTTGTACTGTTTGCGGCCTCTTGCACCAAGGAAGGTTGTACAGATTCCGACGCCGTAAACTTTAATGAAGAAGCCGCAGCCGATGACGGTTCATGTATAATCGAAGGCTGCATAGATCAATCGGCAGATAACTTCAATCCGGACGCCAATTTAAACAGCGGCACCTGTTTGTACAACAGGCTTTTGACCATTTACTCTCAAGTCACTTCTTTCGGCACGTACGACGTTGACAACCGAGCGTACTTAAGTGTTTTTGTAAACAGTTCCAAAGCCGGTGAAATTTCCGATTATTGTGCGCAGGACAGTATTACTTGTCATACAGTTTGTTCAAAACTCTCGGTTGACGGCATAAGACAAGGTGAACATAAAGTATCTTATCTCTTGCTAAGGTCCAATTCATCAGCAATTCCGGATACCTTAAAATATGGTGACACTGTTCGAGTCCGGATCGATAAATCTACATGTAAAACTGTTGTACTGCAATAAAGTAGACATCTCCACATGAAGTTTTTCTGTACAGTGCGGGAAATGTAGTTTCGAATTAGCACAACCGTTTCTCAAAGAAATTTTATTCCAAATCGGGAACTCTGCCGGTTTTGCTTACTTTTGATCTCAAAATTTCACATAATGACCGAACCCAAACCGTTAAAAGTATTTGTAGTTGAAGATGATGAATGGTACAGAAAGTTCATCGCTTACACATTAAAGTTGGATGACTCCAACGAGGTGAAAACATTTGCAACGGGAAAAGAGCTCTTGGGCGCTTTGGATGAAAGCCCGGATGTTATTACTATCGACTACTCACTGCCCGACTATTTGGGTCAAGACCTAGTCAAGCGCATAAAAGACTACAACTCAGAAATTATTCTGGTCATCATTTCAGGTCAAGAAGAAATAGAAACAGCGGTAGAATTGTTAAAACTGGGAGCTCGGGACTATGTTGTAAAGAATGACGAAACGCGTCAACGCCTACTCAATACCATGGTAAACATCAGAAAAACCGTGGAAATGCGTGAGGAAATTGCCGGCTTGAAAGAGGAAATCGGTAAAAAATATGATTTTTCCCATACCATCATTGGTGAAAGTACGCCCGTGAAAAAGGTGTTTAAACTCATTGAAAAAGCCTGTAAAAGTAAAATCACAGTCTCTATAACGGGTGAAACAGGCACCGGTAAAGAGGTTGTAGCTAAGGCTATTCACTACAGTTCGGCATTAAAAAACAAACCTTTTGTTCCTGTTAATGTGTCTGCTATTCCCAAAGAATTAATCGAGAGTGAGCTTTTCGGTCATGAAAAAGGATCATTCACGGGCGCGGTAAAAACAAGAGTAGGGAAATTTGAAGAAGCGGCAGACGGCACATTGTTTTTAGACGAAATTGGCGAGTTGGATATTGCCCTGCAGGCGAAGTTACTTCGCGTATTGCAAGAAAGAGAATTAAACCGGGTTGGCGGAAATAAAATTATTCCGGTGAAAGCCCGCGTTATAGTGGCTACACACCGCAATTTAATCAATATGGTAAAAATGGGTGAATTCAGGGAGGACTTGTATTATCGCCTTTTGGGGTTACCTATTGAATTGCCGCCTTTAAGAGAAAGAGATAAAGATGTTATTCTAATCGCCGTGCAATTTGTAAAAGACTACGCTAAAGATAACGGCGAAAAACAAATTAAACTAACAAGCTCGGCTAAAGCCAAATTATTGAGCTATCCGTTCCCCGGAAATATTAGAGAGTTGAAAGCCGTTATTGAGCTGGCCTGTGTCATGTGTGATGATCATACCATTGATGAAAATAATATCATTTTCAACTCTCCCGATAAAATGCAACATGTGCTTACAAGGGAAATGACCTTGCGGGAATACCAAGCTGAAATAGTCAAAAACTACCTTGAAAAATACAATAACAACGTCATTAAAGTTTCTAAAAAGCTGGATATTGGTAAGTCGACGATTTACCGCATGATAAAAGCCGGCGACATTGTTATGGAATAACCTAAATTCTACAGATATGGGACAGTACATTAATTTAAACGTGTTAAGCGAAATGACCCGTGGAGACAGTGATTTTATCAAAGAAATGATACAAACCTATCTCGACTCCGCACCGGCTGACTTTGAAAAACTGAAAAAAGAATTCGAGGCAGGCGACATTGAATCATTGGGTAAAACGGCTCACAAGATGAAAGGTGCAACACGTTCTATGGGAATAGTAGGCCATGAGCTACTTTTTACTATTGAACAAATAGGTAAAGGCAACCACCCCAAAAGTGAACTTGGCTCGGTTTATGACGAGTTTACCCGATTATTTCCCAAAATCATTGACGAACTGCAAAACGAAAAAGAAAATAATGAGTAATTTAAAAGTCGTATTATCACCTGATGCCCCCTCTCCCATCGGCCCATACAGCCAAGGCGTCAAATATCAAAACACATTATACGTTAGCGGGCAAATTGCCTTAAACCCTGAAACCAACACCCTGATCATAGACTCCATAGAGCGAGAAACACGTTACGTTCTTGAACATATAAAAAATATCGTTGAAAAAGGAGGATCAGGTATTTCTCAAATCATCAAATGCAGCATATTCGTCGCTGATATGAACGATTTTGCAAAAATCAACGAAGTCTATTCTGCATTTTTCGGTGAGCATCAACCTGCTCGTGAAACCGTCGAGGTTGCAAGATTACCCAAGGATGCAAGAATTGAAATATCATGTATTGCAGCATGTAATAATGAATAAATCCAATCAAAATAATTATGAGAAGTAAGTCCCACAAAGAAAAGGATGAAATCTCCTCAATTCGTGTTAGAGCCGGTAAAAGAACTTACTTTTTTGACGTTCGCTCCACGCGGAATAACGATCATTTTTTAACGGTTACCGAAAGTAAAAGAATATTTAAAGAGGATGGCAGTGTAGATTTCATCAAACACAAGTTGTTTTTATACAAGGAGGATTTTGAGAAGTTTAGAGAGGCACTGGATGAATCCATAGAAAAAGTAGACAGCTTAAATGCAGAGTTCAGCGAGCAAAAACCGCCAAATCAGCGAACGGCTGAATAAACCGAAAGCCCGGCCAATGAAAATTGTCGTAATCCTCAGTCGTGTTCCCTATCCCTTGGAAAAAGGTGACCAATTGAGAGCCTTTCACCATATTAAAGCTTTAAATAAAAAGCACGAAATAATTTTATGCTGTTTAAACGACAATAAATTACACCCGGAGGCTAAACAAAAACTCAAGGCTATATGCAGTGAATTGCACATCATTAAACTCAATAAATTCCGCATTGCTTTTAACTTAATTAAGGCTATATTCAGTGACCTCCCCTTCCAAGTTCACTATTTCTATCAAAAAAATGCCCAAAAACAAATCGATTCTATCATAGATAAACACCTGCCCGGGCATCTTTTTGTGCAATTGGTCAGAACCGCCAAATACGCATCGAAATACACCTTCATGTCATCCACATTTGACTATATGGATGCATTCTCAACCGGTGTGGAACGCAGAATTAAATATTCCCTTCCGGGATTAAAACAGCTCTTCACCGTAGAATCGGACAGGCTCAAAACTTATGAAGCCGAGGTTTTTAAATTTTTCAGGAATAAAATCATTATTTCTGAACAGGATAAAGAGCTGATTCGCCACACCGATAAATCAGAAATCACCGTTGTTCCAAACGGTGTGGACTTGGACTTTTTTCAACCTGACACAAGCGTTCGTGCAGAATATGATTTAGTTTTTGTGGGCAACATGTCATACCCACCTAACATTCAAGCAGCTGTATATCTGGCCCGCCAAATTCTGCCTCAAATTCATCTTAGTAGACCCCGTGTAACGTTGCGTATCTGCGGCGTAAACCCCACGGCAAAAGTAAAAGCCTTATCTACCGACTGTATTGAAGTGACAGGCCGAGTTCCCGATATTCGGGAAGCCTACCTAAAAGCACGTATATTCACCGCACCCATGCTAATAGGAACAGGGCTTCAAAATAAACTGCTTGAAGCTATGGCGTTAGGCATCCCATGTGTCACAAGCTCTTTAGCAAACAAAGCCTTGGGAGCAGAACCTGAAAACGAAATTCTCTTGGGGGATCATCCGGCTCACTATGCGGCTCAAATTATAAGTCTGTTGGAAGACGAGGAAAAACGCAAAAAGATCGCCCGAAATGGATATCGTTTCTTAGTCGAAAATTTCTCTTGGGATCGTCACAATAGTGCATTGCTGGATCTGATCGAAAACAAAAAAGATTAGAAACCATAAAAGCACTTTGGCACATAAGTTGATTTAGTCGTTTGGAACGAAATAAATCATATATTTGAACCAAAATTTATCATTATGAAAAAAGTAACAAAACCATTAATCCTTGCACTTGCCGCTTTCGCTTTTGTGGTAACGGGATGTAAAGGCAAGAAAGATGCATCTGACGAAAAACCCAAAGGTGAAGAACTTGTAACCGTCTATTGTTCAGGATCTGAGTATTTCACCAACCGTGAGTTTTTTAGAGCTAATGCCATCGGTGAATCGATGGATCAAATGACGGCCAAAAGAAAAGCTATGAGTGCCGCACGTGAAGAATTAGCCAACAACATGGAAACCACGATGAGTGTTGTAGTTGACGATCACGTTCAGTCCTCAGAGTTTAATAATAAAGAGGAAATCACTGAAGTATTCAACACTTTAGCCCGTACCTCTACCCGTCAAACATTGAGAGGTGTTCGAACGATTTGTGAGAAACAAACACGCACCGCTGAAGGTCGTTACAAAACGTATATCGCTGTTGAGCTTAGTGCAGATGATTTATTAACCGATTACAATGAGCGACTGAGCAATGACGAAAGAATACGAGCTGAGTATAACTACGACCGTTTCAAAGAAACTTTTGAAAAGGAAATGGAAAAGTACGAGCAAAATCAATAACGATTTTTTACCCTGCTGAAAGCCGTTCACCAAATTCGGGAACGGCTTTTTTTATGCCTCGGCATTTTGAAATACGTGAACTTTAACCGGATCAAAATTGAGGCAAATGGTATCACCTTCATGAAACAACACTTTCTCGTGAGCGTGAATCACAATATTTTTACCCTCCCCCACGTCAGCGTGAATTTGTTGATGATCTCCAAAATATTGCGCCAGTTTAACGGTGGCTTTAAAACACTTCTCGGCACAAGAACTTAAAATCTCAACATTCTCCGGCCTTATACCGATTAAATAATCGCCGTCTCCGTAATTTTTCACATCCCGAATGCAACCCGAAGCCATCTGAAAACAACCGTCTTTGACACGAACTTGAAGTGCATTGATTTTACCGAAAAAATTGGCTACATATAAATTCTCGGGATTATCATAAAGTTCACGAGGAGTGCCGGTTTGAATAATATCACCGTTTCGCATAATCGCTATACGATCTGCCGATGACAATGCATCACGCATATCATGCGTTACAAAAAGCGCAGTGGCTCCCGCGCGGCGTATGATGTTGCGCACCTCTTCGCGCAACTGATCTTTGAGTAAGCCGTCCAAGTCACTAAAGGGTTCGTCCAGCAAAATCAGCTTGGGTTTTGGCGCTAATGCACGAGCTAAAGCTACTCGTTGTTGCTGTCCACCGGATAAGTTGTGAGAATAGCGGTCATCAAAACCATGCAAACCCACCATATCCAATACTTCTTTAACCCGTTGCTTTTTGTAAGACGCCGGTTCCCCCGAAATACCAAACGCCACGTTTTGCCCTACGGTATAATGCGGGAAAAGTGCATAATCTTGAAATACCATGCCTACTTTGCGCTTTTCGGGTTTCAAACTGTATCCGTCATCAGTTACTATGTCCCCGTTAATGGCAATGGTGCCTCGGTCGGCCTCTTCAAATCCCGCAACCAAACGCAATAAAGTGGTTTTTCCGCAACCGCTCTCTCCCACTAAGGCAAACAGCTCACCTTGCTCCACTGCCAAGGATACATCGTTTACGGCGGCGTCATCTTTATCAAAGGACTTTGTGAGGTTCTGAACTGATAAAACTTCCATATTATGCGTTATTACTCATTAAACGGTTTAAAATAATAATAGGTATTATGCCTATTAACACAATAATCAGAGCCGGGGTTGCAGATTCTACCACCATTTCGTCAGAGGCTAATTGGTAAGCCTTGGTAGAAAGCGTATGAAAATTGAAAGGTTTTAGAATGAGGGTGAGCGGCAACTCTTTAAGTATATCCACAAAAACCAAAATAAACCCGCTCAATGCCGCCGATTTAACCAAAGGAAAATTGATTTTCCACAGCGTTTTACTGCTATTTGCACCAAGTGATTTGGCTGCATCGTCCAGCTCAATACCTACTTTCTTAAAAGCAGCATCTATTGGACTAATAGCAACCATTAAAAACCGAACTACATAAGCAAAGGTGACAGCGAAAAGCGTTCCACTCAAAATAAGCCCCGGCGTTTCGCGACCGGCTGATTCAAAAAAGTCGATTATTTGTTTGTCAAAGGTCAATAACGGAATCATAATGCCGATGGCAATTACAGCTCCCGGGATAGAATAGCCCAATGGGGCAACTTTGGCCAACAAACTGTAAAACTTCATGCGGTGTATTCTCACGGCGTATAAAATAATGAGTGCAAATAAAACCGCTAAAAAAGCGGCCATCAGTGCCAAGCCGAAACTGTTGAGCATTAATACGAAAAAGTCTGTAGTGAAAACATCCCGGATTGTGCTCAAAGACCAAAATAACAATTGAATGACAGGAATAATAAAACCAAAAAGCAGCGGTACAAAACAAGCGGAAAAAGCGGCAAACAACTTCCAACCGCTCAACTTATAACGCTTAATTCGCCTGCCCGTTCTGGCTCCCTCATCAATGCGTTTTTTGCCACGTTGCAAGCGTTCTGCAGTCAAAAGAATAACAATAAAGATCATCAACAATCCCGATAAATTGATTGCTGCCCCTGCACTTCCCAGCGAAAACCAGGCTCTGAAAATACCGGTAGTAAAAGTATTGACACCAAAGTATTTCACGGCACCGTAATCATTCAGCACCTCCATCAAAACCAGTGAAAGTCCTGCTATTATAGCCGGTCTTCCAATGGGTAATGCAATGCGGAAAAAGGCTCTTGACGAAGAACTGCCCAATACCCGGGCTGCCTCTAGAAGTGATGCAGATTGATTCATAAATGAGCTGCGAGCCACCACATAAACGTAAGGATAAAGCACAAGAGCTATAATGACGGAAACTCCCCAGAAATTCATGATATCAAAATACATAAACTCCACACCGAATAAACGCTCAAACAAGTACTGTACAGGACCGGTATAATCAAAAATTCCCGCATAAGTATAGGCAGCAATATATGTAGGAATGGCAAGCGGTAAAATGAGCAGCCATTCAAAGTATTTGCGAAAAGGAATTTCACAAACGCTCACTACCCAAGCAGATGATACGCCCAAAACCAAAGATAAAAGACCGGTGGTAATAACCAGCCCTAAAGAATTAAGAATATAGTCTGTTAGAACGGTATCCCGTATGTGCAACCAAGCATCATCCGGAGGGCTTGCAAAAAACTCGTAAACCAGCGTATAAACAGGCAAGCCAATTATGACAACAAGTAGTATTGCAGTCAACCCCCAGCCCGACAAATACTTTCCGATATAATTTTGAAGCCGCTCCTTGCCCACTTACTTCCACCCTGCTTTATCCATTATTTTAACAGCCCGGTTGTTGTTTTCGCCCAGTGCCGAAAGGTTAATGGTATCT
>CAJXMT010000033.1 GCA_913056155.1 uncultured Cryomorphaceae bacterium | reverse complement strand
CAGAGGTAATTCCAAAATAACGGCCAAACCCGCCGCTTCCGTTTTGAGTGCAATCCCCGGACCCGATGAAGCTGTAACGGCCAAGGAGCCCGCAAAAGCAGCCCCAATAGCGGCCGTAGCTGCGGCAATTTCATCCTCGGCCTGAAATGTTTTGACCCCAAAATTTTTGTGCTTGGTAAGTTCATGCAAAATATCAGAGGCCGGTGTAATGGGGTATGAACCGTAAAACAACTGCAGTCCCGCACGTTGAGATGCCGCAATCAATCCCAAAGCCACGGCCTCATTCCCCGTTATGGCGCGGTATTGCCCGGGTTCCATATCGGCGGGTTCAACTGTATAGCGCGAGGTAAACACTTCAGCAGTATCGGCAAAATGATAACCGGCTTTTAATGCAATGGTGTTGGCTCTTGCTACCTCGGGCAATTTACTGAATTTCTCATTAAAATAGGCAATGGTAGGTTCAAGCGAACGCTCAAACATCCAAAACAAAAAGCCGAGCACAAACATATTTTTACTTTTCAGCTTGTCTTGTTTAGACAACTCCAAATCCTCCAGCGCTTTAACAGTCAACTCAGTAACCGGTATTTTATGCACAATAAAAGCCTCAATTGAGGCAGAGTTAAGCGGATTTTCATCGTGATACCCCGCCAGTTTTAAATTCTTTTGATCAAATCCGGCTTCATTGGCAATTAAAATACCGCCCGGCTTCAGTTTTTGAATATTGGCCTTATAAGCTGCGGCATTCATCGCAACCAAAACATCGGCAATATCGCCGGGGGTAAAAATGCGCGAGCTGCCGAATTTTACTTGAAATCCGGAAACGCCGCTCACCGTGCCTTTGGGCGCTCGAATTTCCGCCGGGAAATCGGGAAAAGTACTTACATCGTTACCAAAAAGCGCGTTTGTAGAAGTAAATTGAGTTCCGGTAAGTTGCATACCATCACCGGAGTCCCCGGCAAATAATACCGTAATGTGGTCTTTTTTTTCTTTACTGGCAGACATAAAAATTATTTAGCGGTTTTGGCTTATTCGCGCAATGCAAAATTTACGGCTTCTACGTCTTTTACTTCGGGCACCTGCTTCATGATGGCATCTTTTACACCCGCTTTAAACGTCATGTTATTCATAGAGCAATTGGTACATTGCCCGGTGAGTTCTACGCGTGCTATAAAGTCCTCGGTTATTTCTTTCAGAACCAAATCACCGCCGTCTTCCTTTAAAAACGGTCGTATTTCATTCATAGCTTCAAGTGTTCGCTTCTCAATATCTTGTAATGTTGCCATAACCGATTAATTTAAATTCATTTCGGGCTGTTTAATTCGAGTCACCTCATCAATCACTTTTTTGGAAAAACCTTCAAATGACTTAGCCTGCGGCGTATCGGCCTGTAAAACGGCAGGTCTCCCCGCATCACCGGCTTCTCGAACACTTTGCACCAACGGGATTTGTCCCAGTAACGTTACTTTCAAATCTTCAGCCAAATTTTTAGCACCGTCTTTTCCAAAAATATAGTACTTTTTATCGGGCATATCTTCGGGCATAAAGTAGGACATATTTTCCACGATGCCCAGCACGGGCACATTGATTTCTTTCAATTGAAACATCGCCACACCTTTTTTAGCATCGGCCAGCGCCACATCTTGCGGCGTACTCACCACAATAGCGCCGGTAAGCGGCGCTTCTTTTACCAAAGTCAAATGAACATCACCGGTACCGGGCGGCAAATCAATCAACATAAAATCCAACTCGCCCCAGTACACATCTCTAAACATTTGTTGCAGCGCTTTGGTGGCCATCGGGCCGCGCCAAACCACAGCCTGTTCGGGATCGGCAAAATAACCTATGGAAATAATTTTTACGCCCCACGGACTCTCCACCGGCGTAATCATACGTTTATCACCAAAGTCTTTAACGCCCGGTTTTTCATGAACCGTATCAAACATCATGGGCATTGACGGGCCGTAAATATCGGCATCAATCAATCCCACTTTATAGCCCTGTTTAGCTAAACTTGCCGCTAAATTTGCCGTGACGGTAGATTTCCCTACACCGCCTTTTCCCGAAGCTACCGCAATGACGTGCTTCACCTCAGATAAATACTTGCGTTGCGCATCTTCACGCTCATTGGGATCTGAGGATAATGCCGAAACGCTAATATCCGTTTCAATATCCTTATTGACGTGCATTTGCAAGTAATGATCACAAGCATCGGTAATGCGCTTGCGGTTGTGCATGGCGGGATTGCTCACTGCCAAGTTAAAACTGACTTTATTGCCGTCAATTTTGATGTTGGATACCAATCCCGCCTCCACTATATTTTTTTTCAAATCCGGCTCAACAACATATTCCAAGCCTTTTAGTATTTCTTCTTTCGTCATGGATTACATGAATTTTTCGTGCATTGCAAAATTAATAAGAAAACATCCTTCAATTGACCTTGTTTAGATTTATTCTAAAGAAAAAGCTCCCTTGAGTCAAAATGCTATTTTTGCCCGTATGAAAAATGCCCGTTTCAGCTCTTTTGAAACAACTTTAAGTTTTGCGCTCTGCGTTTTGTGGCTTTTTCCGCAGCATGTTCAAAGTCAGCACACCCTCACGAACAAACATCTGTGCAGCAAGGCCTCACATGCCGGATATACTTTATCAAATAAAAATGCGCAAATAAAGCGGGACTTCCACGTGCACTATGTAATTTTAGATTTCGAGGCCGATTTAGCGGACTCGACCCTCTCGGGCACTACCACCATTGCATTTACGGCCTCAAATACACTTTCACAAATTGAATTGGATGCGGGCGAAAACCTCCGTATTTCTGCAGTTTTTGGTCAGAACCAAACCCCTTTGCCCTTTACGCAAAATGAGGGCCTTTTACAAATTGAACTCAATAATGAACTCCAAGCCAACGAGAGTGACACCGTAATAATTGAACACAGTGCCCGCGCCGATGCCGATATGTTTGCTCCGCTCTCACTGGGTGCTCATGAAACGGGTGAGGTGATGTGGACGCTGTCTCAACCATTTGGAGCTCGAGAATGGTGGCCGTGCAACCAAGATTTAACGGATAAAATAGACAGCATTGAAATGCGCATCACTACAGCCGATACGCTAACCGGCGTATCAAACGGCGTATTGACTCAAGATGAAATTAGCGGCGGCCAACGCACTTCGGTGTGGAAACACAATCATCCCATACCGGCTTATTTAGTTTGTTTGGCCGTTTCCAATTACGCCCTTACCGAGCAAAAACTAGTGCTGAGGGATGAGGTTCTGACCATTAAAAACTACTTATTCCCGCAAAGTGCAAAAGGTTTTAGGCGCGACATACAAAACGGTGCAGAAACGTTTTTTTGGTTTGACAGTTTGCTGATTCCCTATCCGTACATTGATGAAAAATACGGTCATGCCCAAATGCTGCGCTGGGGCGGAATGGAACACACGACCCTTTCGTTTATGAATAATTTTAATATTGAACTTTACACGCACGAGCTTGCACACCAATGGTTTGGGGATTTGATTACGTGCGGTAGTTGGAGTGATATATGGCTGAATGAGGGCTTTGCCACGTTTTTTCAGGGGCTTGTTTTTGAGTCGTTTGTAACCGGAGAAGATTTACCCGATTATTGGCAAATATGGAAAACGCTCAAGAAAGAGCGGATTTTAGAATATCCGGACGGCAGTGTTTATGTAGAAGATACTACAAATGTAAATCGCATTTTTGACGGCCGTCTCTCTTACGACAAAGGCGGTTTTGTATTGCTTATGCTTCGCGAAAAATTGGGTCATGATGTATTTTTCAAGGCAATCAATAATTACCTCGAAAACTCTGAATTCGTGAACGGCTACGCTACTACTCCCGATGTAATTCGCGAATTTGAACGTGCGTGTAATTGCGAACTCAATGATTTTTTTGACCGCTGGATTTACGGTGAGGGCTACCCGATTTTTGAAACCGTTTACGAAAGTACGGGAGGTGAAATTATACTGGAGGTTGAGCAAAAAACATCACATGCTTCAGTTCCCTTTTTTCCGGATTCCTTTGAACTGGCTGTTTGGCAAAACGGAAAAGCCGAACGGTTTAAAACGGCGCTGAGTACAAACCGAGAGACGCTGCGCTTTCCTTTCAACGGTAAAATAGACAGCATCACGCACGATCCGCGCAGTGTGTTTTTGGCCGCTTGGCGAGCTGTGGAAAAAAGTGCAATAAAAAGCATAAAGGTTTATCCCAACCCGGCCTCCCGTCAAATAACCGTTGAGCCGGCCGATTTTAGACAAAACATTACGGAAATTCGCCTGTACGATGCCCGCGGCAGGGTGGTACGGCGTTTTTCTATCAACGAGCCGCCACCGATCACCCTTGAAACTACCGACTTTACGCGGGGCATATATACCTTGCAAGTTGATACCGAAACCTCATCCTTTACCCAAAAAATCATTTTGCATTGACGCCGGCCGGTCGGGCGTTTTACCTTTGAACTAAATTTTACAACATGAAAAAAATTGAGCACATAGGCATAGCGGTAAAAAACTTAAATGCGGCAAATGAAACTTTTAAAAAACTTTTTGGCGAAGCACACTACAAGGTGGAAACCGTTGATAGCGAGCAAGTCTCCACTTCCTTTTTTAAAGTGGGCGAATCTAAAATTGAGTTGTTGGAAGCGCAATCTCAAGAAAGTGCCATTGCCAAATATTTGAATAAAAACCGCGAGGGTATTCACCATATTGCTTTTGCGGTGGACGATATTGAAGCCGAAATTTCGAGGTTGAAAAAAGAAGGTTTTTCTTTTATCTCGGATCAACCCAAAAAAGGCGCAGACAATAAACTTGTTGCCTTTATTCACCCTAAATCTGCTAACGGCTTGTTAGTGGAGTTGTGTCAAGAGGCGGGGTGAGGGGAGTTTTTGAAATTTAATTTAAAACTTCAAAAAAGTTTAGAATTCAGTTGAAGGTTGTTTCTCGTGCAAAAAACTTTCAATGCTCTTATGTTGCAAGTGGAGACTATAATTTTGTTAGCGAGTATTATATATCTTTGTGCAAAATAACGTTGTAAACGTGATTGTCGTATGAAAAATACGAAATAAGTCCACTAACAAATCAGTTCTATTAAAATGCGGTTTACCCGGACTATTATTTTCATTTCCTGTATTGCCATACCTGTTTTGTGTTTGGGACAAGAGACTGCCGTAAAAAATGATTTTAAAATTGGTATGTTTGGATTCGAATTTTTTTGGGTTAATGGCCAACCGCCCACGACACTAAAAGTAAATAACTACAACTCAAGTCAATTAAATGTTTTGGCTGAAGACGGTTTTAACATCGCAACGAGATACAACCCGGATTACTGGACGAGTACGCGCGGTATGACTTCTCTCTTGAATTTAGCAAGACTGAACGATATGCAAATAATGACCAATGCTAAAGATTGGTACAAAGCAAACCCAAATAACCCGAGAACGCTGCCAAATGGTGAACCTCATTCAACGCTTCCCGGAATAAACGTTTACAATTCTAAAACATCTGCCCACCCTGATTTTGATTCCTTTTTCGATAATTTGTATCACCTGCCACGCGTTAAAAATCAAATATGGGGTCACCAAATTTGTGAAGAATCTGCTTTTTTCAATCTGCACAACTACACGAATAATGCACCTGCAAGTGCTTGGCCACCATAAAATTTCATTAGAACAGAAGTCCCTTTACCTAACGTTATGGACGCCCTAAGCTATTTTAGAACAAAACGTGAAAATCTAAATATAGAAAGTCAAAAATTAGTGGTGATGGAGGCTCAACATGGTGGCGCCATTACAAAAAACCTCATTTATGACGGATTAAACAATGACCCCAACAATCACTACACTGCCAAGCATTTGTTAGATAATATCGCCAAAGACGTTGTTTTTCTTGAAGGTTCATATATGCGCTTCCCGGCTAATTGGTTGGAGTCTGATTACTCTGAAATATTTGGCAAGGGGCCGTCAACACGCCACTACTTGGGTTTTGCAAAAAGTATTGATTTTGCAAAAACCAAATCGAATACTGTTCATGACGTTTTAGCATCCATGATTAATAAACCCGGCTATTGGGATCATTTCCATTCCAATAAGAATATTGAAAACGCAAACTACATGTGGTTTAAAGCGTACACCTCTATTATTCACGGTGCAACAGGTATTTGGTTTTGGGATTTGAACAGCTCTTGGGACATTGGTGAAAAAGCTAATAGTTGGTTTTATGACTCTGCCAAATATGAACGTTCCAATTTTTCAAACCTTTATAAAAATCACATTTCTCATTTGGCAAAAGAATTGAGATTTTTGGTTAATGAAAATATTTTAAGCTCCGACCCCAACACCATTATTGCGACTAAAAAAGATTATCCGGATCCAAATTGTATCGTTCCCGAAGCATCGCACTATATACCACTGTTTTCCGAAAATTACGGATTGCGCTATACGATTCGAAGTAATGGAGATGAGACGTACATGATCATAACCAACCCATTGAATATACCGGTTGCCGCCACGCTTAATTTTTCTACCTCATCAAACCAACACATCCAATACTCAACAGGGGTTGATGTTTTATTCGATAACAATAAAAATGATGTTACGAGTGAAAATTATAAAGTAAACAGAAACTCAAATATAGACTTAGAAAAAGGAGAAGTCAGTAAAAAGTACCACATAGTATATACTGCCGGTAAGCAATTGGAAATATCTTTTGGTCCGTTAGACGTTAAAGTTTTGAAGTTTGTCGGCAAGCCACCGAAGCCGGATAACGGCTGGGAATTGAAATGGTCGAATTTAGGAAACGGACAACTCGGTGGTCACCGAGTATCTGAAAATGATTTATTTTATTCAGGTGATTTTGACGGCGACGGATCTGAAGAATTATTATGTGTAAGTTACAACGAGGACGGAACTCAAGATTGGATTACACTGCTGAAATTCAAAAATGAAAATTGGGATTGGTATTGGAGTAATTACGGATCTTCTTTAAAGGCTGAAGGTATATATCAATTTCGCGGCAATTTATTAGTAGGAGATTTTAACGGTGACGGTAAAGATGAAATTTTGGGAAACAACCCTGAGCAGGGCACTGCTGCCTTGTGCAGGTTTGAAAACAATAGTTGGAAGTTAATCTGGTCAATCAATCAAAACGATACTCATAAAATAAAACCATTTCAAGGTAAATTTTATAGCGGTAATTTCAATGGTACCGAAAGAGATGAACTATTGGGGTGTGATTTAGACAATAAAAATGCGGCAATTTTCCATTGGAATGGAAGCGATTTTATCAAAACCGACAAAGTATATAATAACAGCGACCCTTTAGTTGCTTACCTGAATAACCTAATTGTGGGAGACTTTGATGGGGATGGAAATGCAGACATACTGGGACTTGATAATTGGGCAACCCTCTTCCTTTTTCGAAAAGATAAATTACATTGGAGTTGGAGCACTTCAGGTGCGGATAACTTTAGCGGTTGGTCATATCCTCTCAAGGAATTTGACCGGGTTTTTGCGGGGCATTTTAATTCGGACAATAACGATGATTTACTGCTCATTCAATCTCAACCCAATGCAGCATGGGCTGTAATGCTGGGATTAGATGATAATAATAGCGACTGGCACTGGAAGTGGTCAGCAAATCCACAAAGCAGTGTGCCTTTTTTAAATAACTGGTCTCTTGCAGCCAATGCAGGTGAAAATACCAAATACCATCTCATTAAAGCCAAAAGGAATGACTCAGAATACTTAATGGCAATGAGAAAGTTTTGCAATGATTTTTTGGTTAACATGTATAAACGAAAGGGTTCATCATATCCCACAAATTCTGCTCATGATTTTGAAAATAATTACGGTACTTTTGACTCCGGTTTTAAAATAACCATTTTCCCCAATCCTTCGAAAGGAAAAATGCAAATAACCTCAACAGAATCAAATATAAATTCAATTGAAATTTTCAATATTGTCGGCCGTTCTGTTTTATGTGAAAAACTTGAACGTCGTAAATCAATTGATTTAGACATTTCTAATCACCCTGCGGGAGTGTATTTTATCAAAGTTTCTCACTCTACAGGTGAATCTTCTATTCATAAAATTATATCCATAGATTAAAAGCAAATAAAATGGAAAAAATAAAATCAATCTACAGATTTCTCTCCCCAAAGTTTCAAAGTATTCACTTGGAGTATAAAGTTAATCCCAAGCCGAGATTTGGTCATGGAACTGCGGCGCATCCTCTCTTAATTGAAATCATTGATAAGAACAGAAATCTATACAGCGACCTCCTCAACGCTTTCTTGAAACATTCTGAAAAAATTCAAGAAATCAAAAACTCTGAAATAGAACAAGATGAAAACAATCCAACTTGGAACAATGGCTTTTTACCGGGACTTGACATCATAGGTATTTATGGCATAATTGCTCAATATAAGCCGAAAAAATATATCGAAATTGGTTCAGGTAATTCAACAAAGGTGGCTCGAAAATGCCTTAACGAAAATAGTTTAAATACTGAGATTGTTTCCATTGATCCTTATCCCAGAGCAAACATAGATCACTTAGCTGACGAGGTAATTAGAAAGCCGTTTGAAGATTTAGCTGACAACAAATTCATTGTAGAGTCATTAAATGAAAACGACATATTATTCATTGATAATTCGCATCGGGTATTTCCCAATTCAGATGCTATGATTTGTTTTTTAGAGCTTCTCCCCTTTTTAAAAAAAGGTGTAATTGTTCATATTCATGACATTTACCTGCCGTACGACTATCCCCAATTTATGTGCGACAGATTTTACAATGAACAATATATGCTCGCTGCTTTTATTTTGGCAAATCCCGAAAAGTTCAATCCAATTTTACCCAATTACTACATAAGTGAAGATAAAGATTTAGCCAAGATTATTTCACCTATTTGGAATCACCCCAACTTGATCAACGTCGAAAAGCACGGCGGATCTTTTTGGTTGCAAATAAATTGATTGACTAAAAAAAATCAAACATGATTTAATGAGGTTTACATAATGCCGGCCTTTCATTTCGCTCAGTTCTTTGCAGATGAATTGAACCGGTTTATTTACTGTCGCAGCCCCTCAAATACCCCTTAAAAACCGCATCAATTTCTTGTTCAGAATTATGATGAATTGCATGAATACCAAGTTCACTTGCGGGTTGAAGATTATGCGGCGTATCGTCTATAAAAACGGCCTCGCGCGGATTGATTTTCATTTGATTCAAGGCATACCGGTAAAATTCCGCGTCGGGTTTTCGCATTCCGATACGGTGGGAGAAAAAAGTGCGGTGAAAAAGTGCCTCTAACGGTTCATGAGTTTGAAATTCACTGAGGTATTGTTGCGTAAAATAGGTGTAATGTACTTCGTTAGTGTTGCTCAACAAAATTACGGTGTACTTGCTTTTTAAATCTTCCACAAAATCCAACCGTGATTTTTTATAGCCAATCAACAATTGATTCCAAGCATCCGTAATCTCTTCATTGGTGATACGGTTCTGACCAAAATAACGGCGGATTTCATCACAAAAATCGGGAACGGTGATACGGCCGCGCTCGAAATGCTCAAACAAATTGGATTGAACGGCTTTGGAATACAACGTATCAAAGTTATCAATTCCCAAACGGTTAAATGCATGCACCGCCGCTTGAAAGTCAATATCATACAGCACACCTCCAAAATCTAAAATTACGGTGGTGATTTTATTTTTCATTGCGTATAATGCCTAAAAATAAGGAGTAAAGCGGCGTTATGAGCACCCAAAACACCACAAAACCACCTAATAAACTAAATATAAAGTTAGATAATCCCTCGCCTTGTTCATATTTAAAATCGGCAATGGGCCCGGCAATGGGAATAAATAAAAACACAATGTAGTTACCGTATTCCTGAAGTGCTTTAGGGAAGGCATCATTGCGCATAATCAAACCGAAAAACACGCCAATTCCAAAATAAACAAGACTCACCATCAACCCGTTAAACATGGCGGTATTTTCCTTTTTGAAACTTTTTATTTGGGCCAACGGCCAAAAAGCTCTTTTTTTCTTTCCCGGTTTTTCCATTTTTTACAGGTTTTAGTATTCACTTTATTCTTGATTCCCAAACGCATTCCAACCTTGTGCAGTAAGCTCAACGCTTTCACCATTGGGCGGTATTAACTCGTAACGGCCCTCAACATCTGTTATATGACCAATGGGGTAAATCTCTGTATGACCCTTGATTTTTTCATAATCTTCAGGCTTTACGGTAAACAGCAATTCGTAATCCTCACCTCCGTTTAAAGCGGCTGAGGAGGGATTCAAATTAAACTCTTCACATGCTTTGTTGGTGTTATGATCTACGGGAATACGCTCCTCAAAAAGTTTGCAGCCTACTTTGCTCTGCTTGCAAATATGAATCACCTCTGAGGCCAAACCGTCAGATACATCAATCATAGCGGTAGGTTGGATCTGTAAATCTTTCAACATCTCCGCCACATCTTTTCGCGCTTCAGGCTTGAGTTGCCTTTCCACCACGTAATCATATCCCGATAAATCAGGTTGAATTTCAGGATTTTCCTTAAAAACCGCCTTTTCGCGCTCCAACACTTGCAGTCCCATGTAGGCGCCGCCCAAATCACCACTTACACAAAGCAAATGCCTGTTTTTAGCACCGTTGCGGTAAACGATGTCCTTTTCGGCAGCCATTCCGATAGCCGTCACGCTAATCATTAAACCCGACATGGATGAAGTGGTGTCTCCTCCTACCAAATCAACGTTATATTGCTCGCAAGCCATCAACATTCCCGCGTACAACTCTTCAAGCGCATCTACCGTGTAGCGACTCGATACAGCTATAGATACTGTCACTTGAGAAGGCATGGCATTCATGGCAAATACATCAGAAAGGTTTACCACGATACTTTTGTATCCCAAATGCTTAAGCGGCGTAAACATGATGTCAAAATGAACGCCCTCCACTAACATATCAGTAGTAACTACCGTTTTACCGGCCGTTAAATCCAAAACAGCAGCATCATCGCCAATACCTTTTAAAGTGGAGCTTCTCCTCGGTTTTACATTTTTCGTAAGTAAATCTATAAGACCAAACTCCCCGTAAGAGCTTAATTTTGTGGTTTCTTTATTTTCAAACATGCACTTATTTTAAGTAGGCAAAATTACGAATTTACAAACGCGTTTGAAACATCGCATTTTTTCTTATTTACCGGCTACAACCACCACAAACTCACCTTTTGTCGAGTTTGCTTGAAAATATTCACAAACAGCCTCAGGAGTATCCGTAACGGTTTCTTCGTAAAGCTTGGTGATTTCGCGAGATACCGACACTAACCTATCGGGTTCCAAAATTTCATTCAACTCCCCCAACAGCTTTAAAATGCGGTGGGTAGATTCAAAAAGCACAACCGTCCTTCCCTCCTCTGCCACCATTTCAAGTCTGGTTTTACGTCCCTTTTTATGCGGTAAAAAACCCTCAAAAACAAATTTTTCACAAGGCAATCCCGAGTTGACTAAAGCCGGAATAACAGCCGTAGCACCGGGTAAGGTCGTGAATGAAACCCGGTGTTTTCTGCACGCGCGCGCCAGTAAAAAACCGGGATCTGAAATACCCGGCGTACCCGCATCGCTTACCAGCGCCACTTGCATACCGCTTTCCAAATCAGCCATCACCTTAGCTGTTATTTTGTGTTCATTATGACTGTGAAACGGCACAGTTTTTTGATCAATCTCATAATGCGAAAGCAACTTACCGGTTTGCCTCGTATCCTCAGCCAAAATATAATCAACCTCTTTTAATACGCGCAACGCACGCAGTGTAATATCCTCCATATTCCCTATGGGCGTTGGTACTAAATACAATTGAGCCTTCCTCATAAACCCTTATTTTTTTTGGTCAGAACCCGAAAGCCGATGCTCAAAACCACTGCAAAAGTAAGCGAACAACCTCTACCTCCTTTCACCTGAAGCCGGCAGAACGTTCATACACCGAACTACCACCGGTCAACGCAAAGCTAACATCACCTCAAAACCCCACGGTATGGAGCGCATTTTTAAACCACCGTAAATAGTATATTTGTCGCAAATTAAAAACAGTTTTATTCCATGAACATCATTGTTCCAATGGCCGGCATGGGAAAACGCATGAGGCCTCACACACTTACCGTCCCCAAACCCCTTTTACCCATTGCGGGAAAACCCATCGTACAGCGATTGGTTGAAGATATTGCCGCAGTTACCGATGAAAAAATTGAAAACATTGCATTTATCACCGGTCGGTTTGGTTCTGAAACAGAAGAAAACCTGCAAAAAATAGCTGCCGACTTAGGGGCTGAGGGTCACATTTGTTATCAAGATGAAGCCCTGGGTACCGCTCACGCCATTCTTTGTGCAGGCGATTTTTTAAAAGGAAAAACCATAGTAGCTTTTGCCGATACACTATTCAAAGCCGACTTTAAATTTGACACGGAAAAAGACGGCGTTATTTGGGTACAGCGCATTGATGACCCCTCACAGTTTGGCGTTATAGAGCTCGACAGCCAAGGCGTAATTACCGGATATGCTGAAAAACCCAAAAACTTTGTTTCTGATTTGGCCATGATCGGTATCTATTATTTCAAAGACGGAGAAAACCTCAAAAGCGAATTGCAATATTTGATAGACAACAACATAATCAAAGGCGGTGAATATCAACTCCCCGATGCCATGCGCAACATGACCAAAAAAGGCTTGGAAATGGTTCCCGGCGAAATTGATGAGTGGCTGGATTGCGGAAATAAGAACGCTACGGTTTACTCCAATTCCCGCGTACTTGAATTCAACAAACACAAAGACTTAATACATAAAAGTGCCGTTATCGATAACGCCATCATTCATCCGCCTTGTTACATCGGGCCCGGTGCGGTTATTGAGTCTTCAGTAATTGGCCCGCACGTAAGTATTCACAGCAATACCAACATACGCAACAGCGTTATTACAAACAGCATCATTTACTCCCACTCTACAATTGAAGGCCAAAACTTTTCGAACTCAATGGTGGGCAACCACGTTACATACATTTCAAATCCAAAAGACTTAAGCATTGGTGATTACACAAAAATCGAAAATTAAAAACCTGTTTATACTGAGCGCCTTTTTAACACTGGCTTTAACCGGTTGTAAATCCGGAGAAAAAACGACCGGAGAAAAGTCTGTAAGCGCTAAAAAACAGGCAGAGGCCATTCAAAGCACCGCTTTTAAAAATTTGTTTTTTAAGGGGATAACCAAAAAATCTGTTGAAGATTACGAAGAGGCCGGCAAAGCTTTTCGCGGTTGCTTAAAGATGGCACCCGATCATCCCGCAACACTTTACCAGCTGGGAATTATCGCCAAAGAAGAAGGAAACAGAAAGTATGCATTGGATTATTTCAAACGAGCCGTTGATAATGATGCTCAAAATAAATGGTACCTCAACGAGTACGCTGAAATGCTTATCAAAACGCGCAAGTTTGATGAAGCAGCCGTTGTTTACCGCGATTTATTGAATCAACATCCCAACACTGTCAAATATTACTACGACCTTTCCAACTCCTACATTTTTGCGGGAGACATACAAAGTGCCGTAAACGTTTATGATGAACTTGAAAAAAAAACGGGCTTTAATGAAGATGTAACCAAACAAAAAATCAAACTCCACCAAAACCTGGGAAACGATAAGCAGGTGGAAAAAGAAATGATGCGCCTCATCGAAAACAATCCCCAAAGTGCCGAATACCAAGGTATGCTGGCTAAAATGTACCGCAACCAAGGTGAAACAGAAAAAGCCCTGGAAGTATTTAAAAAACTGAAGGAACTCGACAGTGATAATCCGCTTATTCACCTTTCCCTGGCCGATTACTATGAAGACGCTCAAAAGTATGACAAGGCATTTGAGGAACGCAAAGCAGCTTTTGCACATCCCGATTTGGACATTGACAACAAAATACAGATGCTCATGAATTACTACCGTGCATCCTCGCCCGGTGAAAAACTCAATGAAAGGTCTTATGAGCTGTTAAACATTTTGGAGGAAACCCACGGTGACGACCCCAAAACCTTTGCCATGTACGGTGACTTTCTCACTCGTGATAACCGCAACAAAGAAGCGCGCGAAAAATACCGCAAATCACTTGAGTTAGACAGTTCCCGATTTGCCATATGGAATCGGGTTTTAATCATTAACTCAGAATTGGAAGATGTGGAATCCATAATCATAGAAAGTAAAGCCGCCATGGATTTATTTCCCTCTCAACCGATGCCCTACCTGATGAACGGCCTAGGGAATTTACAAAATGAAAATTATGAAAAAGCCTCTTCATCATTAGAGCAAGGGAAAAACCTCGTACTTGACAACAAGCCCATGGAACTGCAGTTTTACAGTAGTTTAGGTGATGCGTATTACAACTTAAAGAACTACTCCCAAGCTTGGCTGAATTATGAACGAGCCCTAAAAATTGATCCCGCCAACGATTACGTACTCAACAACTACGCCTACTTTTTGAGTTTGAGAAAAGAAAAACTCGATCGCGCACGAGAAATGGCATTGAGTACCGTAAAAAGAAACCCGAACAGCCCCACCTATTTAGACACATACGGCTGGGTACTTTACCAAAGCGAGAAATTTGAACAGGCTGAAGAATACCTGAAAAGAGCACTCAACAATAACGGCTCAACACAAAGTGAAATACTAAATCATTACGGCGATGTACAATTTAAATTGGGAAACAAAGAAAAAGCCCGGGAGTATTGGCAAAAAGCCCTAAAAGCCGGCGGCAATGCCGATGAAATCAACCCCAAAATTCAAAACGGAATAACCAAATAACCTATGCGTCATCTCGCTATTTTTATTTTGGGTTTGGTCACGCTGACAGGCTGTAAATCCAAACAAGCGGCAGTTGAAACCGCTGCTGATAAATCCTTCAGCCTAAAAGAACTTACAGACAGCGTTACACAATACAGCGCTCAACCGAATAACCTCAGTTTTAAAATAGCTGCTCAAGTTAAAACCCCCGATAAAACCAACTCCTTCAAAGTAAACACTCGACTGAAAACAGACTCCATTATATGGCTTTCTGTTACCGCATTCGGTATGGAAGCCGCTCGCATCCAAGCCCGACCTGACAGCCTCTTTTTTGTAAACAAAATAGAAAAAACCTACTACCGCGGCAACTATGAAAATGCTGCCAAAGTATTTAACCTGCCGGTTACCTTTGCGCTTTTGCAAAACCTGTTGTTGGCTAACTTACCTGATTTACCTAAGGAAAAAACGCATTACTACACCCTTCAAAACCACTACGCTTTAGCCAACAGCCCCAAACGCATAGCTGAAAAAGCTCGATTAAAACCCGAAAAAAACAAGAAAGATGCACAAATCATCGGCGCCCTTATCCATCCCGTTTTTTTTCGACCTACAGAGGTGAATTTACTGGACAACACAAAAAATCTTCGTGCTCAAATAACCTACAACCAATTTGAAGAAGTAGAAAAAAACCTCATCATTCCCTTAAAAACAAATATCTTCGTACATTCTAAAGGAAAGGTTAGCGCTGAATTCAAATATTCGCGCCTAAAACCCAATACTGAAAAATTGAGCTACCCGTTCAAATTTTATGATCACTATGAGGCCATTCGCTAAAACAATTGCTCTACTGCTCCTCTCCTTTTGCATTTGCTTTGGAGCCGAAGCCCAGCAAGATAAACGCAAACAACTCGAATCTGAGAAGCGTAAACTCCTCGAAGATATCGAATACAAAAATCAACTCTTAATCAGAACCAAAAAAGAGAAAACCTCGGGGATGAATGATTTGGTTCTGACCAAAAAGAAAATCGATGAAAGAGCCCGACTAATCACTAACATTCGAACCGAAATAAACCTGCTATCTGACGAAATAGAGCTCAACAAGCAAGAAATTGAATCCATGAAAAAGGAGTTAAAAGCACTCCGCGATGAATACGCCAAAATGATTCAATTTGCCTACAAAAACAGAAATAAGCACAATATGATTATGTTTGTTTTTGCCGCTGAAGACTTTAATCAAGCCTACAAAAGAGTAAAGTATCTGCGTGAATATTCAGGTTTCAGGAAAAGACAAACAGAGGCCATTAAGCGACTGGAAGATCAACTCATGGAAGACAACCGCAAAATAAAAGAACAAATCACCTATAAAGAAGACCTATTGAGCAGTGAAAGTCAAGAAAAAACAAAACTCTCCAAAGAGCGACAAGAGCAAGAAAAGCTCGTGAATGAGCTCAGGAAAAAAGAACAAAAGCTCATTGCTGAAATTGAGAAAAACGAAAAAGAACGCGCCGCATTAAGTAAGGCCATTGAGCGCATCATTGCCGAGGAAATGAAAAAAGCCGCTAAAAACGATGCTGCTGCAAAGGGCTCACCCGACTGGCGACTTACACCCGAAGCCCTGGCACTGGCTGAAGATTTTACGGGCAATAAAGGCAAACTGCCTTGGCCCACCACAAAAGGAGTAATCACCCAATCATACGGCATTAAACCACACGCCGTACTTTCACATTTAAAAGTAAAAAACGACGGTGTTACTATTTCCACCCAAGAGGGCGAGGAAGCACGAGCCGTATTCGATGGAGAAGTGAGTAAAGTTATTGTAATCCCGGGCGCGGGAAAAGCAGTAATCATCAGGCACGGCGATTACTTAACCGCCTACAAAAACATTGATGAAATTTACGTAAAAACCGGCGACAAAGTCAAAGCCAAACAACCCTTGGGTAAAATTCGCACCACGCGCGGTAAAACCGAAATTGAATTTCAAATTAGAAAAGGACAAAACGCCGAGACGCTGGATCCTGCATATTGGCTGTTCAAAGGTCGTTCTTAAATAACTTCAAAGGCCAAATCATTCAACCGTCATTTTTAAAACCCAATTCCTTTTTTTGGTCAGAACCCCAAATCATATCGCTTAAAAACAAAAAAGCCCGAGTAAATACTCGGGCTTTTTTTGAGGTGGTGCCGGCAGGAATCGAACCAGCGACACAAGGATTTTCAGTCCTTTGCTCTACCAACTGAGCTACGGCACCGTAGTGCTCCTAAAAGCGGGATGCAAAAGTAGTAATAATTTTTTGTCGCAAAACTTTTCACGTATTTTTTCTGCATTTTTTTCAAAGCCTAATGCCTTCACTACACCTGAAAACAAATAAACTTTTGATATTCATGTAATTATCAAGATGTTTGCCATCTAGTTTTCACGCTTAGCCGGATCATTTGATCACGTAAAAAACAATCCATCGAAACTTTTACGGCAAATACTTTGGGTTTGTTGAAAAGTTGTACTTTTGCAAACCCTTAATGAATACTGAAAAAGAACTATATAACGACTACTCGATAAAGAAATCCGCCATAGCTCAAGGAAAGCAAGAATTGAGCTTTGAAGTATCGGAGCATTTTTTCTCGAATTTGTTTGATGAAACTGAATTTTCAGGTGCGTTCAAATTGGATGTCAAAATAGATCGCAACAATCACGTTCATACTTTTCAGTTTCAGTTTAACGGAAAATATGCGGGAAATTGCAACCGCTGTTTAGCTCCTTTGAAATTAGATGCAGTTTTTAATGAAGAAATCATCATAAAAGAAACCGATTACCCCGAGGGTGAAAGTACCGATGAAATTATTTTTACGGAAACCGCAGAAGAAAACATAAATATTGCACCGCTCATTTATGAGTTTTGCAGAGTGCACTTTCCCATGAGGTTTGTGCACGCCAAAGAAGAAGATTGTGATGCTCAAGTGATGGAAAAATTAAATTCTGCCGAGATTAATCACGACGAAAGCTACAACGGTAATACAGACCCCAGGTGGGCTGAATTATCAAAACTAAAATCTTAAACAGTAAGTAAAACGATTATTAAGCACAGTAAACTATACTATTATGGCACATCCCAAGCGTAAAATATCAAAAACAAGAAGAGACAAACGCAGAACGCATTACAAGGCCGTTGAACCCACGGTAGCAACATGCACAACTACAGGTCAGCCGCACCTGTTTCACCGTGCGCACTGGCACGAAGGCAAACTTTACTACCGAGGAAAAGTAGTAATGGAAAAAGAAGTAACGGTTTAATCCGTTTCTTTATAGTACATTTGAACTTTAAATCTTTTAGTCAAAATCGGTTTATCAAGAATAAACCGATTTTGTTGTGTTTAGCACAAAGCCTGTGAGTCAAGTTCTCTACACCTGACTCACACTTTTTAGCGACACCATTTTTCACTTTAAAGGCAAGGTGAAAAAACTATAGAGATTCAAACTTCAATATTCTATTCAATGATAAAAATTGGATTAGATACAGACGGCGGTGATTTTGCCCCCGATGCAAACATTCAGGCGGCTCTGGGTTTATCTGATGAGATTAAATCCGGCAATCTGCAAATCGTGCTGTTTGGTAATCAACAAAATTCTCATGACCTCATTGAAAGAGAAGGTGGAAACCCTTCTCTTTTTACATTTGTGGATTGTGGAGACCCTATTGGAATGGGAGAAAACCCCGTAAAATCGTTTGTCTCCAAAAAAAACTCATCCATTGTAAAAGGCTTTCTC
>CAJXMT010000032.1 GCA_913056155.1 uncultured Cryomorphaceae bacterium | reverse complement strand
CAAAATAAAAACCATCTTATTTTTTTAGATGACATTACTCATGAAATCGAGTATAAACAAGAGCTCATTAATCTTTTATATACAGACAATCTTACAAAAAAACCAAATAGAGCAAAACTAATTGATCAACTACAACATGAAAAAATCAATATTAACACTGGTCGTAGTTTTTGCCGTAATTGTTTCTTGCAGTTACGAGAAGTCCTCAGTTACAGGATGGAATTACAACGATAAAAAGAACGGCGACTTTCAAAAAATGCCCTATGTTGAACAAGAAACAGGCCCCAATTTGGTGCTCATTGAAGGGGGCACCTTTGTGATGGGTCGTGTGGTTGATGACGTAATGGGTACGTGGAATAACATTCCGCGCCGCGTTACGGTCTCTTCTTTTTACATGGACGAAACTGAAATTTCTAATTTCCACTGGTTGGAGTATCTGTATTGGGTACGTCGCGTTTGGGCCGAGGATTATCCGGGTGTTTACGCCAAGGCTAAACCTGATACTTTGGTATGGAGAAGTCGGTTGGCATATAACGAGCCCTTTGTGGATTACTATTTACGTCATCCGGCATATAGAGATTACCCTGTTGTAGGCGTGAGTTGGAAGCAAGCTACAGAATTTGCGAAGTGGAGAACAGATCGTGTGAACGAGCAAATTTTGATTCGTGAAGGTTTATACAATCATAACCCCAATCAAATTGCCGATGATAACTTTACAACTGATGCTTATTTGAATAACCAATATGAAGGTGACAAAAGGCAAGATGGTCTTCCTTGGGACGGCCCCAACTCACCGGGTTATCGAAGTGTAAAAATGGAAGATGGAATTTTATTGCCTGATTATCGCTTGCCCACTGAGGCCGAATGGGAATATGCAGCCTACGGTTTAATCGGTAATACCTTAGGAGAAAATATTATTGAAGGCCGTCAATGGCCATGGAACGGTCACTCTGTTCGCAATCCTGAACCTGAATTTATGGGTGAAATGCTGGCCAACTTCAAAAGAGGCAGAGGTGATAATATGGGAGTAGCAGGTAAATTAAATGATAACGCCGAAATTACGGCTCCCGTTTATTCCTATTGGCCTAACGATTACGGATTGTATAATATGGCCGGGAATGTTTCTGAATGGGTGATGGATGTTTACAGGCCTTTATCATTCGAAGATATGGATGATTTTAGACCTTTTAGAGGTAACGTTTTCAAGAAAAAACTAGTTGATGAAGACGGTATTTTAGCGGAAAAAGATACGTTGGGCAGAATTCAAGAAGTAAATATTGAGCCCGAAGATGCAATCGATCGCAGAAACTATCGCCGAGCTGACAACATTAACTACCGTGATGGTGATTTTCAGTCCCAAATCAATGATGGCGGAAACGACCATTGGGAAACGTATAAAAAGGAGAAAGGTCAACGTACAGAAGGTGATGAAACAATGGGAGTTTATCAATACGAAACCGTTACTGAAGGCGGTATAACAAAAGAGCAATCCTCTATGATTAATGACCGTTCGCGTGTTTACAAGGGAGCTTCATGGAATGATAGAGCCTATTGGATGTCTCCCGGCACAAGACGTTATTTAGATGAAGAGTACTCAACGGCAACCATTGGTTTCCGATGCGCCATGGACCGAGTTGGAAGCCCGGTTGGCCTTGGCGGTCAGTACTAAACATGATAAATTATTTGTAATGAACCCTCGCGTGAATCGCGGGGGTTTTTTGTTTGAATATTTTTGTGATAAAATATGAAAGAAGAACGAGAAAAACTACTTAAGTATTTCATGGAAGTGGAGGGGGTTTGTACAGACACCCGGAATATTAAACCCGGAGCACTCTTTTTTGCTTTGAAAGGGGACAATTTTAACGGTAATCGTTACGCCGGCGATGCTTTGAAAAAAGGTTGTCGGTATGCCGTTGTGGATGACACGGACTTTTATCAAAAAAACGATTCACGCTACATATTGGTAAACGATGTATTGTCTGCTCTTCAAAATTTGGCCTGCGATTATAAAAATACACTGAATGCAAAGGTGATCGCCATAAACGGCTCAAACGGCAAAACCACCACTAAAGAACTATCCGCTGCGGTTCTGACCAAAAAATATCACGTTGCCGCTACACCCGGGAATTTCAATAATCACATCGGCCTGCCGCTTACAATCTTGGGAGCACCCCGAAATACCGAAATTCTGTTATTGGAAATGGGTGATAACAAACCGGGAGATATAGATGAACTATGTCGAATAGCAGAGCCGCACTACGGTATCATAACCAATATCGGAAAAGACCATATCGAAGGCTTTGGCACTTTTGAAGGAAATATTAAATCGAAAGATGAACTGTTTCGGTACTTAGCCTTAACGGGCGGTAGTGTTTTGTATAACAGCGAAATAGATTACGTGCCCGAACTCGCGGCACGCGTTGAGCACAAAATTCCCTATGGAACGGGCGAGTCGATTAATCTTAAACTGCTGAAAAATAATCCTTTTTTATTGTATTCAGAACCCTACGAAACGCGCGAATACCAAACGAAACTCATTGGGAATTATAATTTTGAAAATCTACTGACAGCTTATGCTTTAGGTGTTACATTTGACGTGCCCACCGATGATATTCACGATGCACTAACTTCTTATGAGCCCCGTAATAATCGATCTCAGTGGATTCAAACACGTGCCGGAAACGATATTATATTGGATGCCTATAATGCAAATCCTTCCAGTGTGGAACCTGCTCTCCAAAATTTTCATGATTTGCAAACAGATAAAAAGAAGCTTGTTTTGTTGGGTGATATGTTGGAGCTTGGTGCTACATCAGCCGAGGAGCATGAAAACATGGTGCAACTGCTTCGTGTGTTGGAGTTTGACGAGGTGATTTTAACAGGCTCTGAATATAAAAAAACAGCCGGTGATTTTTTGTGTTTCACGACTACAAATGAAACAAGGGCTTACCTTGAAAAAGAAAATATTACCAATCGAGCCGTATTAATTAAAGGATCGCGCAGCTTGAAATTGGAAACATTGGTGGACGTTTTGTGATTTTAATCATAACCCGATGCAGTTGTGACGTGTAAAAATATGTAATGTGTGATTGCGACATTTGAATATTACATCTGCAAAAGGGTTGGAACGCCTTGAATACTTAATTTTGCCTTTTAAAATAACTGACGTGGAAGTAAACAACGAACTAATTGATAAACTGGCTGCCTTGGCTAAATTGACTTATGAAGGAGAGGAGAGGGAGTCTATCAAATCAGACTTACAGCGCATAATGAATTTTGTAGATAAACTCGAAAGTGTAGATACCGCCGGTGTTGAGCCTTTAGTGTATCTTACTGATGAAGTGCAAACACTGCGCGCCGATGACGTCAAGCGAACTATCGAGAAAAAGGAGGCACTTGAACGCGCACCGCAAAAAGACTCTGATTACTTTAAAGTGCCTAAAGTGTTGAGCAAATAAACGCTACCCCATCGCGTTATTGCCGGTTTTCATGAATCGTGCGTTGGTTTTTAGGCTGTGCGCTAAATAGAATATGAATAAAAACACGCTTCGTGTACATGCAGCCATTTTGGGGGCTAATCTTATTTACGGCCTAAATTACGTCGTGGCCAAAGATGTAATGCCCGATTATATTTTACCCTCCGGTTTTATCTTACTGCGCGTTTCGGTGGCCTGCCTCCTTTTCTTTTTATTGAGTTTTTTCTTTAAGCAATCCGTAAAGATTAAACGCCGCGATTGGCCACGCTTGATTATTTGCGGATTCTTTGGTGTTGCTGCCAACCAATTGCTCTTTTTTAACGGACTTAACATCACCACCCCTATTAATGCCGGGATCATTATGACTTCAAACCCCATATTGGTGTTGTTGGGTTCGGCCGTTTTGTTGGGTGAAGCAATTTCAAGGCGTAAAATTGCCGGTGTGTTACTGGGATTAACAGGAGCTGTTTTACTCATTTTGTACAAATCGGGTTCGGGAGTTCCTGAATTGTCTTTTGATACTGCGGCAGGGGATTTTATGGTGTTTCTTAATGCAGGTTGTTATGCGCTTTTTTTGGTACTTGTAAAGCCGTTGATGGAGAAATACCCTTCATTAACCGTTATTAAATACGCTTTTTTAGTCGGGTTCTTTTTTGTTTTGCCTTTTGGTTTTAAGGAGTTATCGCAGGTTGATTTTGGTCAAATGCCTCCTTCTATCATTGCCGAAACAGCCTTTGTAGTTGTTTTTACCACTTTTTTCGCCTACTTACTGAATTCATTTGCTTTGAGTACGGCCAAACCCTCTACGGTGAGTATATACATCTACTCCCAACCGGTATTTGCCGCCTTTTTTGCTGTGTTGTTGGGGAAAGACGTTGTAACAGGGGTGAAGGTACTCAGCGCAGCTTTAATATTTTCAGGTGTCTATTTGGTGAGTATCAGGGGTAAAAAGCCGAAATTTGAAAAAAGCTGAATACAGTAGTTGAGAACTATATAACGATCAGAATTACAACATAAACAACCGGCAAGTCGTTAGGTGGGTTTATTATTTAATTTTGCCGACGTTATGCAACGATTTAATACAGCTGCTTTTTATACTTTGGGATGTAAGTTGAATTTTGCCGAAACTTCAACCATTGCGCGGAATTTAAAAGATGCGGGATATGCTAAGGTTCCATTTGATTCCGGCGCGGGTGTTTATGTGATCAATACCTGCTCAGTGACTGATAATGCAGATAAAAAATGCAGGAACGTCATTCGTCGGGCCCTGCGCAAAAATCCGGATGCCAAAATTGTGGTGATCGGTTGCTATGCGCAACTCAAACCCGATGAAATTTCGAAAATTGAGGGAGTCAACTTGGTGTTGGGTGCCAACGAAAAATTCAACGTTGCCCGGCATCTGGAAGCACTCGATTTTGATGAGCGTGGAACGGTAAAAACCGGCAGAATTGGTAAGGTACGTGAGTTTTTTCCTTCTTATTCGCACGGTGATCGAACCAGAACCTTTTTTAAGGTTCAGGATGGCTGTGATTATTATTGTTCTTTTTGTACCATTCCACTTGCACGCGGGAAAAGCAGGAGTAATAACATTACAACTACCATTCAAAAAGCGAGAGAGCTGGAAGCCAAAAACATCAAAGAGGTGGTTTTAACGGGTGTCAATACGGGTGATTACGGAGCGGGATCGGATGAGAATTTTTTTATGCTGATTCAAGAATTGGAAAAACTCAATATCCCTCGATTTCGCATTAGTTCTATAGAGCCTAATTTGTTGCACAATGAAATTATTAAGTTTTCGGCTCGCAGCCCTTCATTTGTGCCTCACTTTCACGTTCCGTTGCAATCGGGATCTGATTATATGCTGAAAATCATGAAGCGCAAGTACGGTACAGAGCTTTACGCCGGACGTGTTCAAACTATCAAAAGGGAAATGCCCGATGCCTGCATTGGGGTAGATGTAATTGTAGGTCACCCCGGTGAAACCGATGAGGAATTCATGAAGACGTATAACTTTTTGAATGAATTGGATGTTTCTTATTTACATGTGTTTACTTATTCAGAGCGCCCGAATACCGTCGCTGAGAAGTTTGGCGAAACTGTGCCTATGCAACAGCGTCACGAGCGCAGTAAAATGTTGAGGATATTATCAGAAAAGAAAAAACGGGCTTTTTACGAGTCGCAATGCGGTAAGGAGAAAACGGTATTGTGGGAAGGAGAAAAGCACGCCTGTACCATGCATGGTTTTACCGAAAATTACGTTAAAGTGAAAGCTCCTTACAATGAGGAAAAGGTGAACACCTTTGAAAGGGTGAGACTAACACAACCCGACCGCGACGGTATTATGCAGGTAAAAGTGATGGATGAAAAGCCGATTGTGCCCGCTTAAAGCTATTGAACCTTTGAAATTTTCAGCTTTTTGATCTTGGGAATGGGGCCCGGGCAATAATTTTCATGGCAATTGACACAACTGCGTACAGCGTGGTTGTACGCCTCCACATCATTTTGCTCAATAGATTTTTGCATTTCTATCAAAAATGCCCGCGCCATGCCGTTGAAGGTTTCCCCTTGGGCATCTTCATTTGAACGCTTTGCCTTGTAAATAGCTTCCCAATCCCAGTTAATTGAGTCGGGAACCTGTTCGCCCTTTTCTAAAGCATCTTTTACCACAAATAACTGAGTATGCATTTCCTTCATCCAAGATGCCAATTCGCTATCTTGATGAATTACGGCTGTATTGCTTTGAGACTTTTTAGCGGGCTTCTCTTGCGTGTTTTGTTCTGCAGACTGTTGAGAGCAAGCCGCCCAAAAAAACAATGAGAAAAGAATAAAATAAATACGACTCATATTGTTGAATATTGACTGCAAAGGTAATGGAAAACGGGTCATGATATCTTTCCAAAAAAAAAAACACCGTAAACCAAAAAGGTAATTCCGTATTCCGGCAGAAAATTTTTTATCTTAGCTGCCTCAATTAAATCACATTGTTATGGCAAAAGAGCTCAAACGGTTATTCGACACCATACTTCATCAATTGGAATACAAGCCCAATGAGGTATGTTTAAGTGCAAAGGAAAACGGAAAATGGACACCGCGAAGTACTTCACAAGTGGTTGATTCTATGAATGCCTTCAGCAGGGGGCTTTTGAGTATGGGGGTTAGACCCGGCGATAAAATCGCTTTGATTTCAAATAACAGGCCGGAATGGAATATTGCCGATTTGGGAATCTTGCAAATCGGAGCAGTTGATGTACCGGTTTATCCCACCATTGGAGAAGAGGATTACAAATTTATATTTAACCATGCAGAGGTTACGCTTTGCTTCGTTTCTGACAAGGAGCTGCTGGATAAGGTTCTGAATATAAAAGGTGAAGTCCCATCCTTAAAAGAGGTTTATACTTTTGATGAAATCGAAGGCGCTGCAAATTGGAAAGAGGTTTTGAAAAAAGGAGGAGAGCAAGAAAATACCGAAGTTGAAAAGTTGCGCGCCGCTGTGAAAGAAGACGATTTAGCAACTATTATTTACACATCGGGAACAACGGGGAAACCCAAAGGCGTTATGCTCAGTCATAAAAATGTGTTGTCCAACGCCAAGTCGAGTACGAAACGCTTACCCACTTTTGAAAATGCACGCACCATTACGTTTTTGCCGGTGAGCCATATTTATGAACGCATGCTTCATTATTTATACATGATGAACGGTATGAGTATTTATTTTGCCGAATCTATGGAGACTATAGGTGATAATATCAGAGAAGTAAAACCTCATATTTTCACTGCTGTTCCGCGCTTGTTAGAAAAGGTGTATGACAAAATTATTGATAAAGGAAGTAACCTCACGGGTATTAAAAAGGCTTTGTTTTTTTGGGCAGTGGGTTTGGCCGAAAAATGGGAACCTTACGGCGGGAACTCTGCTTTTTACAAACTCAAGCACAGTATTGCCGATAAATTGATTTTCAGCAAATGGCGAGAGGCGTTGGGAGGCGAAACAATTGCAGTAGCCTCGGGGAGTGCAGCGTTACAGCCTCGCTTATCTCGTGTTTTTAATGCGGCCGGCGTGCCTGTAATGGAAGGCTACGGATTAACAGAAACTTCACCGGTAGTTGCGGTTAATGAGCAAGCCAATCAGGGCTTTATGATTGGAACTGTAGGTAGAGTTATTGAAGGGGTTGAGGTGAAAATAGCTCAAGATGGTGAAATTCTTGTCAAAGGCCCCAACGTCATGCAGGGTTATTACAAAGATAAGGAAAGAACCAAAGAGGTACTCACCGATGACGGTTGGCTCAAAACCGGCGATATTGGCGAGCTTACCGGCTATGACCAATCGTTCTTAAAAATCACGGACCGGAAAAAGGAAATGTTTAAAACTTCGGGAGGGAAGTACGTAGCTCCCCAACCGATTGAAAATATATTAAAATCCTCAGTTTTTGTGGAACAGGCCATGGTTGTAGGCGAGGGTGAAAAGCATCCCGCCGTACTGATTGCACCTACTTTTGACAATTTAAAAACATGGTGCAAAAAACACAATATTCCGTACACCACTAATGAGGAGATGGTGAAAAATGAAAAAATTCGCGAGCGTATTTGGCGCGATGTGCAAGAAAAAACAGCGCACTTGGGTAAGTGGGAAATTCCGAAAAAAATGGAATTGAGTCCTGCCGAATGGACAATTGAAACTGAAGAACTTACACCTACTTTAAAACTGAAACGCCGCAATATATTCTCAAAATATAAAGAACTTATAGTAGGAATGTACCGCTAATGAGCTGAAGATAAAAGCATCGTAAAAGCCCCTTTTACTTGAGTGTCATGCGAAGCGATTTGCAATTTGGAAAGTGTTTTTTTGAGGTTTTCCCGCTTGTAATAACTCGTTTTATTACCGAGGACAACTTTTTCAACTTGGCTGTGAGTGAGGTTTTGTACTTTTTTCAAAGGAATGTCGCCGTCAATCAATAAAGTGTGAATTTTCACCGTTTGGGGAATGAATGTCGATTCCCCGTCTATGCGCCAAATCACTTTTTCATTACAAAAACGCAAGTGATTTTTTAACTTCACAGGCACGTCCTGTTTGCGTCGCGGTGTGTATTGCTTTTTTTGGTCAGAATCCCAAAGCGCTCTAGTTTTAGTGCCCGAAATAAGTTGATCGTGAGTATCTTTTTCAGCGTACAAAACTACTTTGGGGTTAGAGGCTTTTTGCGCCTGCTTGTTGATGCGGTAGGTACCGAAGACCAATAAAATAGCACCGCCTGCGAGAATTACTGCTTTTTTCCGAAATGCGAATCCGGCTGCGGCCGTGATGAGAAATAAATAAATGAGGATCGCTTCGGGAGCTGAAAAATTGATATTCGTTGTGGCTGAATAAGGTAGTTGCTCAATGCTCTTTACTGCGGTGTTTAGCCCTTGAAATTCCCAAGCGAGTATTTCGCCGGTATAAAATGCAATGGGCTCTGACCCTAATGAAACAAATAAATATATCATACCCGAGGTGAGAACAAGGAAAGCCGCAGGAATTACAATGAGGTTGGAAATGAGAAAGAGGTTAGGGAAAATACCGAAAATAACTAAAGCCAAGGGTGCGGTTGCCAATTGAGCCGCAACAGAAACACAGGTAAGTTCCCAAATGTACTTGCCGACTTTCGTTTTTGGACGATACAATGATGCTAATTTCGGTTGAAAATACACGATGCCCAAAACGGCGAGATAACTGAGCTGCATGCCCACTTCGAGTATTTTGAAAGGACCGAAAACAATGATTATGAATAATACCGAGGCAGCTATGGTGTTGTATATATTTGAGTTTCTCGAAAGCATATTTCCGATGGCAACAAAGCTCAACATGGTTGCAGCTCGTATTACCGAGGCTGACAATCCGGTGATGAAAGCGTAGCCCCAAATACCGCAAAGTATGAGTAGGCCGGTTATAATTTTTTTATATTTAAACCGAGGTAAGGGCTTGATGAAAAACATGATCATCAAATAAACGATGCCCACATGAAGACCGGAAACAGCTAAAATATGCATGGCACCGGCACTCGAATAAGCGTGTTTAATTTGGGGTGACAAATCGTTTTTATATCCGAGAATGAGAGCCGAGGCCACTGCCAAATCATCGGGGTGATCAAAAGCTTTTGATAGGGTGTTGAGTAGCTTTTTTCGTGTGTGAAGTGCTTCCCGAAAAAGTGAAAACCCGGCCGGGGAGGAAACTTTTTTCATGTTTCCCTTGGGGATGTAAGCACTGTGGTAAATGTGCTTACCCGCCATAAATTTTTTAAAATTGAAGTCATTCGGATTTTTTGGGGGCTCTATTTCATTGATGTATGCCGTTGCTACTATTTTATCGCCATATTTGGGCAGTGCTGCTTCATTAGAAAAGTAGAGCAGTAAATTGCCTTTTACTTGTTGGGTTTCGCCGTTATTTGATTGAGCCAGTATTTGCGCCGTGGCTTTATAACTGTTGGGTTTTTCCTCAAGCGGTGAGTTGATTTTGAGCAGCAGTGTGTCTTCAACATTTGCTGTGTTTTGAAAAGCCTCACTGTGAAATTTAGGGATGTGGATTTGAGCGTATAAATAACCGAATACGGTAAAAATCAGCAAAAGGGCAGGAGTAAAAAGAAATTGTTTGTTTTTGAGTAAAAACAGAACAATTCCACCGGTTACAAAGCACGCAATCGTCATGGCTAACGATACAGATACCGGAAAATAGGAGCACAGCAATATACCCGCAATAATAGGCAAAACCGGGCGCAACAAAGGCAAGTGTCTGGGGGTGTGCATAACTTGTACTTTGATAAAAGTTTAAACGCCGTTTGAGCAGCGTTTAAACTTTTGAATCTTTGAGCAGGTGTCAGGCTCGCACTTTGAATCGTTTATAACCTCGGTTGAAAGTGGAGCGCTGCTCAATTGAGCAGGGTTAATGAGGCGAGTTTGCGTTGATTGGTGAAACAAGATTACGGGTATGCGGGCAATTAAATCATGATTGTTTTATAAGCGGCAGGTATGGATTTATTTTTGGTTATTTTTTTCTTTTCAGGAAGAGCGCCGGTGGTAAATTACCTCAAGTTTGTACTGCTTTTAGAAAAGTTCTTGAAACGGAATGGAAAACGACACCCTCAACCCCGGGTTGAGGGTGGTGAAAGTGAGTTGCGACTTTTTACCTGCTGATTTATTAAAGCGCGCAATACGACCTTCTGTGATTTTAAGTCCGTGACTTGCGGGTTTGTCCATCGAGTTATCGGGCAACCCGGTCCCGTTATCTGTAATGGCCACGCACAGTTGGTCATCGTTGCGGCTGAAACGAATTTCAATCAAGCCTTTTTCTTTGGCGTTAGAAACGCCGTGCCAAACTGCATTTTCGGCCAGTGGTTGAATGAGCATGGATGGAATTTCTGTATTGTCGGGATCAATATGATCATCGAGTACAACTTCAAAATCAAAACCACCTTTCATGCGCACACGTTCCAGCTCTAAAAACAAACGCAGAGTTTCTATTTCATCTGCAAGTGAAATTTTTTCACTTTCTGATTGCGATAAAATACGGCGCGTGAGTTTTGAGAAGGAGGATAAATAAAAACCCGCTTTTTCTTTTTGATTTTCAGAAATATAAAACTGTACTGAGCTGAGGGCATTAAAAATAAAGTGAGGATTCATTTGAGCGCGCAGCGCTTTGAGCTCATTGTTTGTGATTTTAGCTAAGTACAGTGCTTTAAAGCGTTGGCGGTACAAAACACCAAAAATGACTAATGATAATATGGCAAGTGCGGCTATTACAAAAATCAATTGGTTTTGCCTTGATTTGCGCAACATTCGGGCTTCTTGGTTTTGAATACGTAAATCATTTAAAGCGTTCTCTTTGGTGAGCAGTTCAATTTCTCGCTCTTTGCGCTCAGTTTCAAATTGCGCATTTAGTTCGGCTATGGTATTTTGCGACTGTTCATCCAAAAAGCTGTCTTTTCGCGTAGCGTACAAAACATGGTAATCAAAGGCTTTTTTATATTGTCCTGAATTGTTGTAATAATCGGCGAGGTTGCCGTAAGACTCATAAATTTGTTTGAGGTTTTGACTTTCCAGCGCTGTTTTATTCGCTTTTTGAATGTGCTCCAAAGCTTTGGAGAGGTTGCCGCCGGATTGATACGTCTTATAAAGGGCAGTATTGGCTAAGTAAAGAGAATTTAAATCTTTGGTTTTTTTAGCTTGCAATTTGCACCGATTGTAATAGTACTTTTGAGAATCTGGTCTTCCCCATTCTTCATAAGTCAACCCCAAGTTGTAATATGACGCGGTAAGATCCTCATTTAAACCGCCGGCTTTTCTCAAGGCGCGTGCTAAATGCAGCATTTTTACAGCTTCATTAAACTTTTTCATCGTAGACAGCAGCGCACCGTAATTGTGATAAAACGAAGCTTTTACATCCACATTTTTTATATCGGGAATTAAGGTTAAAACCCTTTCATAAACTTGTGCGGCACGATCAAAGTTTTTGGTGCGTGTATGTAAATGTCCTAAATTCAATGAAATAGAAATTTTTTGAATAGGGTTCAAATGGTTTTTACCGTACTTCAGGGCCTTTTGAAACTGTGATGCCGCCGTGGTAATATCACCTGTTTTGTGGTTGTAACTTGCTAAGTTGTTGGTGGCTTGCACAACGCCCAGGGAGTCTTTAGACTTTTCAAAAATATCCAATGCCCTAAAAAAATACGCGAAAACGCTGTCTTGCAATCCCGATTTTTCAAAATTCACTCCCTTGTTTAAGTATATCCCTCCAAGTAATGCAGAATCATCAACAGCTCGTGTTTTAATAATCTGTATGGCCGTATCATAGTACGAATCGGCAATGGCGTATTCGCCGTATTCTTCAAAAGTAACGTACCCCAATAACCTGTAGAGGTAAGCCATATCGCGAGCATTATTCAGCTTTTTTGTCAGAGCCAGAGCTATGCGGTAACTATTTACAATTTCCTCTTTATTACCGGTGAGTCGAAGCAGTTTACCCCGATAGATATGGGCTTGTGCCAACCCCGAATTGTAATTCGCACCGGCTGCTACTTCAACCGCTGAGTCCGCATAGCGAATAAAATCCTTTTCGCCGCGGCCTTTTGCAGCTATAGCCTGTTTGTAGTAACCGCGAATGAGTGAATCTAATTCGGGCCGAATCGTTTCCTCGGTTTGAGCGGGTTGACTGTACCCGATTTCACCCCACAACATAAAAACGGAAATGAAACCAATGTATAAAAGTGCCAATTTTTGCATTTCTTTCATTCTGCGATTTGCATTGTTGTAATCAGAGGATTGATTTTTCTTTTAGTTTTTGTAAAAACAGTTCCTTGCGTCTGCGTGAAATGGGGATTTCATTTTTGTTTGACATCACAACAAAACCGCCGTCTTTGCGGGTCACTTGGTTGATTTGGTTCAAATTAATCAGGTACGAGTTGTGAATTCTGAAAAACCCCGAATCGGAAAGTAACTGATCGTACTTTTTTAAATTGGAGGATACTGTTATCCGGTTTTCATCAATCAACTGAAATACGGTGTAGCTCCCCTCAGATTTACAATAAATAATATCTCCCAATTTCACAAAACGTGTTCCGTCTGTCTCGTTCAATCCTATGAAACGGTCTTGATTATGTTCAGCATTGATATTTTGTAACAGCTTGGTGAGGTTTTGACCGTTGTGCGGTTTGGAAACGGCTTTGAGAATGGCGTTTTCTAACTCTTCGCGATCCACAGGTTTTAACAAGTAATCTAAGGCAGACATTTTAATGGCTTGCAAGGCGTAATTTTGATGTGCGGTTGTAAAAATTACCTCAAAATTTTGATGGGGTAATTTATTGAGCAAATCGAACCCCGTACCGTCGTCGAGCTCCACGTCTAAAAATATTAAATCGGGCTTTACGTTATCAATGAGTGAAACGGCCTCTTGCACGGAAGCGGCAGTTCCACGGCATAAAAGAGCCGGATAGCATCTCAATATTTTTTCCAAGTACAGGCCGCAATCTTCATTATTTTCAATGACCAGTGTTTGTAAAGGATTGGGAAGTGCAAGTGATTTTAAATCTGCCATGGTATGGTTTTCCGGGTTGATTTTAGCTATCGCAAATATAGCATTTTTCTTTTAGGCTTTTTTTGACCGGTTCCGGCTCAACGGCAAGTTATTTATTTTTTCTTTCAGAACCGACTTGCAAACTGCAAATGCACCGTAATTTTTCGAGAAAAAACGGGGCAAAGCGTTTCACCCGTCATTGGGTTCTGACCAAAAAGCCAATGGGATTTACCGTAATTCAAATGTAAACTCACATCAAACGACAGATAACACCGCTCATCACATTTTTGAATTTCAAACCGTTTATCATTGTACTTTCGCGATTCCATGATCAAATTGAATAAACTCAATAAATCTTATAAAACAGGGCCTTCTAAGTTGCACGTGCTAAAGAATATTGACTTGCATATTAATGAGGGAGAGCTGGTTTCCATTATGGGCTCATCGGGCAGCGGAAAATCCACCATGCTCAATATTTTGGGCATGCTCGATAATTATGACAGCGGTGAATACTTGCTTGACAATAAATTGATAAAGGATTTAAGTGAGACAAAAGCCGCTAAATACCGCAATGAATTTTTGGGCTTTATTTTTCAATCGTTTAATTTGGTGACTTTTAAAAATGCTATGGAGAATGTGGCGCTGCCGCTGTATTACAGAGGCGTGAGCCGCAGTAAACGCAATAAAACCGCTACCGAGTTTTTGGAGAAAGTGGGTTTGGGAGATTGGAAAAACCACTTTCCCAATGAGCTCTCGGGCGGTCAAAAACAACGGGTGGCCATTGCGCGGGCACTTATTAGTGACCCCAAAGTGATACTGGCCGATGAACCCACCGGTGCGCTTGATACAACTACCTCTCATACCATAATGGATTTGTTAAAGGAGATAAACAGCCGAGGTAAAACCGTTGTTATTGTGACGCACGAAAATGATATTGCTGAAATGACAGACCGAATCATCCGGTTGAAAGACGGTAAAATAGTATAGCCATGTTCGATATTGATAAGTGGACAGAAATACTCGAAACCATAAGTAAAAACAAGTTGCGCACGTTTTTGACGGCGTTTAGTGTGGCTTGGGGTATTTTTATGCTTATTATCTTGTTGGGAGCGGGGCGGGGTTTGCAAAACGGCGTGCAATCTGATTTCGCCGATGATAACGTAAACTCGGTTTGGATTACACCGGGAACTACCTCTAAACCCTATAAAGGCATGCAGCCTAACCGCAGGGTGGAAATGAAAAATGCTGATTATGAATACCTCGAAAGAAATTTTGAGGAAATTGAGTTTATCAGCGGGCGGTTTATGAGGTGGAGCCAACAAATGAGTGCAGGCAATAACAAAGGCTCATTCACCATGCGAGGTGTACATGCCGATCAAATTGAATTGGAAAGTTACCAAGTGGAACAAGGGCGTTACCTCAATGAGCGCGATATTAACCAAGCGCGCAAAGTGGTGGTCATTGGCCGCGAGGTACAAAAAGAGCTTTTTCCCGATTATCCCGACCCCGTCAATAGGTATTTACAAATATCAGGAGCGCTCTTTAATGTGGTAGGTGTGGTAGATAATGAAAGTGACGGGGGTGAAAATAACGTGTACGTGCCCATTTCCACCACGCAAAAATTATTTGGCAATACCGATAAACTCGATCGCGTTATTTTTTCGACGGGAAATACAAATTTTGAACGTGTCGAGGAATTGATAGATGAGGTAAAAGCTTATTTTTCAGCTAAAATGCTGTTTGACCCTTCAGATACCCGCGCACTTTACATACGCAATCAATTTGAACAATATAAACTCATTCAAGATATTTTTTGGGGAATCAATGCCTTCATTTGGATGATAGGCATTATGACCATTATAGCCGGCGTAATTGGCGTGAGTAATATCATGATGATTACGGTGAAAGAGCGCACCAAGGAAATCGGCATTCGAAAAGCGTTGGGAGCAACACCTTTTTCTATCTTGATGCTCATCATGTTAGAGGCCGTTATGATTACCACTATTGCCGGATATATCGGCTTGGTAAGCGGCGTTTTTTTACTGGAATGGCTGGGCGGCTTAGGCGACTTCCCGATGTTTAAAAACCCCGAGGTAGATTTGAATATTGCAATAGCCGCAACGGCACTGCTTATTGTGGCCGGTTCGCTGGCGGGTTTATTTCCCGCTATGAAAGCCGCCAATGTTAAGCCCATTGTGGCATTGAGAGATGAATAATTGTTTTGGTCAGAACCGACTTTCCTTTTGCAGAGGTTGAGGGCTCTGACCGAAAAAAGAATACAGATGGATTTAGACAGATGGAAAGAAATATACGCAACCCTCGCCTCCAATAAGTGGCGAACCATACTTACGGCATTTGGCGTGAGTTGGGGTATTTTTATGCTCATCATTATGTTGGGCGCCGGAAACGGACTGCAAAACGGAACCATGAGTATGTTCTCGGGGCGGGTAGCCAACAGTATTTTTATGTGGAGTATGCGTACTTCCATTCCCTACGCCGGCTATCGTGAAGGGCGCCGCGTGCAAATGACCAATGATGATGTTCAATTATTGAGTGAAAATGTGGAGGAAATTGACTTGATTTCTCCCGGATTGCAATTGGGCGGATGGAGAGGCGCCAATAACGTTTCGCGAGGCGATAAAATAGGAGCTTTTGAAATAAACGGTTATTTGCCCAATGCTCAAGAGGTTAAATTACTGGATATGCAAGCCGGCCGGTTTATTAATGACCGCGATATTGATGAATTTCGCAAAGTATGCGTGATTGGAGATATAACGCGTGAAATGTTGTTTGAGCCGGGTGAAGACCCCATTGGGGGCTACATAAAAGTACAAGGTATGTTTTTTAAGGTAGTGGGGTATTTTAAATCTACTATGCAGGGCGATAGAGCCGAAAATGAAGACCGCAGTATTTACATTCCGTTTTCTACATTTCAGCGTTCTTTTAATCAAGGAAATAAAGTTGGCTGGTTGGTACTTACGGCTAAAGACGGCGAAGATGCCGGAGCGGTAGAGGAAAAGGCCAAAATGCTGCTTAAAAAACGACACAACATACATCCGCGTGATGCGCGCGCTATTGGCGGGTTTAATTTGGGCAAGCAAATGCAGCGGTTTACGGGACTGTTTACAGGAGTAAAAATATTGAGCTGGTTTGTAGGCGGTTTAACCCTGTTGGCCGGTGTAATAGGTATTTCCAATATCATGCTGGTTATTGTGAAAGAACGCACCAATGAAATAGGTATCAGGCGCGCCTTGGGAGCTACCCCTTGGGTGGTGATTCAACAAATTATTTTAGAATCTGTAACACTTACCGCCATTGCCGGGATAACCGGTTTTATGGGCGGTGTTTTAATGCTTGAACAAGCGGGCGGACTCATAGACCACGAGTTTTTTACCAATCCCGAAGTGGATATGAGTGTGGCTGTTTCAGCCCTCACCGTACTTATTATTTCAGGCGTTTTTGCCGGCATAATACCGGCTGCAAGAGCTGTTAAAATCAAACCCATCGACGCACTGCGAACCGAATAAATTTTCAAATAAAAAGCACTATGAAAAAAGCATTTAAAATCATTTTACTCCTCGGTTTAGCAGCCGGTTTTGTTTACACATTGTACTTTTTGTACCAAAAAAATCAAGCCCCCGATGCTGTTTTTGAAATTGAGTATGCTAAAACCAAGGATATCAAGCAAAAAACAGTAGCTGCGGGGTCTGTCATCCCGCGAAACGAAATTTTAATGAAGCCCGTTGTCACGGGTATTATTGATGAGATTTTTGTGGAGGCAGGCGAGTATGTAAAGGAGCGTCAACCTATTGCTCGTATTAAACTCGTACCGGATATGGTGAATCTCAACAACGCCAAAAATCGCGTTCGCCAAGCGGAGATTCAATTGCGCAACGCCGAGTTGGATTACAAACGCAACAAATCACTTTTTGAAGACAGTGTAATAGCCGCTGCCGAATTTCAGCCTTTTCAGCTGGCTTTTGAAAATGCCAAATTAGAATTGGAAGCGGCAGAGGATAATCTGTCTCTTATTAAAGAAGGGGTAAGTAAAGATATAAGCGATGCTACGAATACCATTATTCGTTCCACCATTGAAGGAACAGTGCTTGATGTACCCGTTAAAAAAGGCGATCAAGTGGTGGAAGTAAGTACCTTTAATGAGGGAACCACCATTGCTGAAGTAGCTGATATGGGTGAAATGATTTTTGAAGGTTACCTCGATGAAGCTGAAGTGGGTCGCGTGAAAGAAGGTATGCCTTTAGAGTTGAGTATAGGTGCTTTGCAAGGCCAAACTTACAATGCTAATTTGGAATATATTGCCCCAAAAGGAGAAGATCGTGAAGGTGCCATTCAGTTTTTGATTCGAGCTGCGGTGGAGAAAGATGAGGACTCTTTTATAAGAGCGGGCTACAGTGCGAATGCATCCATTGTATTAGCGAGTCGTGAGCAAGTGCCGGCCGTAAATGAAAATGTTGTGGAATATGACGCGGGTAAAGCTTACGTGTATGTACAGCAAGACTCGCAGCGCTTTGAACGCACCGAGGTTGAATTGGGTTTGAGTGACGGTATTTATACAGAGGTGCTCTCCGGCATTTCTAAGGACGATCCGCTCAGGGGACGCAAAAAGACAGAAGGAGAAAACAAAGGCCGAGCAAGAGGCGGAAGTTGATTATTTTAGTCAGAACCTTATACCCAATGAAAAATCTTCGGGAGTCGGAAAATGAGAGTGCACGGCGATTGCAGTGATAGAGGAAAATACCCGGTTTACCTGAAAACGGGCTCCTTTGCTGCTTGATGAACAAATACTTCACTCATAAAAGTAAAACCGGGAGCTCAAAAAACCGTTAATTTGTGATATGGAAGCAAAGCGGTTAAGAATGAATCCCGAAAATCTCAATGCTGCGGAAGTGCAGCGAGTTGTAGATGTACTCAAAGCCGGAGGAGTTATTATATATCCCACAGATACGGTTTACGGAATAGGGTGTGATATAACCAAGAAGCGCGCTGTAGAGCGCGTAGCCCGAATCAAAGGTGTGAAGCCCGAAAAGGCGAAATTTGCGATGATATTTTACGACTTGAGTCACATATCACAATACACAAAGCCTTTGGACAATTCTGTTTTTCGCCTGAAAAAAAAAATACTTCCCGGGGC
>CAJXMT010000031.1 GCA_913056155.1 uncultured Cryomorphaceae bacterium | reverse complement strand
ACATGATCTTCATATCTCAGGTAATCATTATCGTAGTAGCCGCCTTCTTGTGTTTGAGCGTAATATGGTGTGATAAAAATAAGAACCGCAATAATTCCCGATTTTAAATGATACATGTTTTTTGGTTTAAGTATATTGCTATCAATATGTTTGTACATTTTCTATTCGTATGATGGGCGCATGCTTTGAAAAAACACAGGACAACGTTTGGGGGCATAAACAAATTTGTATTTTTGCGCTCTAAATATTTGGCGAATATATAAAAAAACGAATATGTCCAAGGTGTTAAAAGTTACCAAGGGTCTCGACATTAAACTCAAAGGTGAAGCTGAAAAAGTCAGTAAAGATGTCGCCTCAGAAGTTTATGCGGTGAAGCCGACGGATTTTCACGGTATTTTTCCTAAACTTATGCACAAAGAGGGTGCCGAAGTAAAAGCGGGCACGCTCATCATGTATGATAAGTACAATGAACATACAAAAGTTGCCTCACCTGTTTCAGGGGAAATTATCGAGGTGGTAAGAGGCGCAAAGCGAAAACTGCTTGAAATTAAAATCCTTGCCGATAAGGAAATCAAGTATGAAAAGCATGAACCTAAAGCGGGCAATAGGGAAGAAGTCATAGAGTCCTTGAGTACCGGCGGTTTGTGGCCTTGTATTATTGAGCGACCTTTTGGTACGATTGCCAATCCTGAAGTGACTCCCAAATCTATACATATATCGGCATTTAATTCCGGCCCTTTGGAGGCAGATGTAGATTACGCACTTCACGGTCGTGATAAAGATTTTCAAAGAGGGGTAGAGGTTTTGGCCAATTTACCATCGGGTAAAGTTCATTTACATGTACATAGTCAAAAAAACACATCAGACCTGTTTAAAAATATAACCGGTGTTGAAAAACACACCTTTTCCGGGCCTCACCCGTCCGGATTGCCGGGGACTCAAATAAATATGACCGATCCGATTAATAAAGGAGAACATGTATGGACGGTGAAGGCCCTGCACGTAGCCATGATTGGTAAGTTTTTTAATGAGGGTATTTACGATGCCGGAGTTGTTTTGGCTGTAGCGGGAAGTCAAATTCAAAAACCCGCTTATTTTAAAACCACGATGGGTGCTTCCATTAAACCTTTGGTGGAAGGAAACTTGAACGGTAATGAAGATAAAACTCGTTTTGTTTCAGGGAATGTTTTGACAGGGGACCGCATTGAAAAGTCCGGGTTTGTAGGGTTTTATCACGATACTGTGACTGCAATTCCCGAGGGTGATGAGCCGCAATTTTTGGGTTGGTTAGCTCCAAATTTGGACAAATTCAGTTTGTCGAGAACTTTTTTCAGTTGGGCTATGCCGGGAAAACGTTACGACTTGAACACCAACAAAAACGGTGAAGAACGCGCATTTGTAGTGACAGGGCAATATGAGCAGGTTTTTCCATTGGACGTAATGCCGCAACAGTTGATTAAATCAATGATTGTTGACGATATTGAAAAGATGGAGCAATTGGGTGTTTACGAAGTGCTACCCGAGGATTTTTCTTTGTGTGAATATGTGTGTACCTCAAAACAACCACTTCAAGAAATTGTTAGAAAGTCATTAGATCAAGCAAAACAAGAGTTAGGATAATTTTAAACAGTTAGTTATTAAGTTATGAAGGCTTTAGAAGAATTTATGCAGAAAGTGAAACCGTCCAAGGAAGGGAAATTTCCTCTTCCTTATTGGGTTTGGGACGGTACTTACACCTTTTTATTTACGCCGGGACACACTACGCAAAAGGGTGTGCATGTTCGAGACGGAGTTGATCTGAAAAGAACTATGTTTACCGTAATTATTGCGTTGATTCCGGCATTGTTATTTGGTATTTGGAACACCGGCGATCAACATTTTGCGGCATTTGGTGAAGATCCGGCGCTTTTGGATAAAATACTTTACGGGGCGCAATTGGTGTTGCCTTTGGTTATAGTGTCATACGCAGCAGGTTTGGGAACAGAGTTTATATTTACAGCGCTCAAAGGGCATCCCATTCAAGAGGGGTTTCTGGTTTCGGGTCTATTGATTCCTCTATGTATGCCGGTAGATGTACCGCTTTGGATGGTTGCTGTAGCTACTATTTTTGCCGTGGTAATCGGTAAAGAGGTATTTGGCGGTACCGGAATGAATATTTTGAATGTTGCCCTAACAGCAAGAGCGTTTTTGTTTTTTGCTTACCCTACAAAAATGTCCGGCGATAAAGTTTGGGTCAACACCGCATCTGTTGACGGAGCCTCTACAGTTGATGGATTTACCGGCGCAACAGCTCTCGGCGATTTGGCCACAACGGTTGGTACACCTGTGGGGCAAAATGCAGAGGTACTTGGTGAGTTCGCCTCAGGTGGAACATACAGTATGATGAACGCATTCATGGGCTGGATACCCGGTTCTGTGGGCGAAACATCTGCTTTAGCTTGTTTAATCGGAGCCGTTTACCTTATTTATACAGGAATCGGAAGCTGGAAAATCATGTTTTCTTTCTTTTTGGGCGGTTTGGCAATGGGCGGCATTTTTAATGCTTTTGCAGTGAATGATTTTATGGCCTTAAATCCGCTACATCAAACCTTGTTGGGCGGGTTTATGTTTGGAATGATTTTCATGGCAACTGATCCTGTTTCTGCGGCACAAACGAATTCGGGAAAATGGATTTACGGTTTTCTGGCCGGTTTTTTTGCGATTATGATTCGTGTATTCAATCCGGCTTATCCCGAGGGTGTTATGTTGTCTATTCTTTTCATGAATGTGATGGCGCCGCTCATTGATCATTATGTTGTTGAAGGCAACATTAATAAACGTATGAAACGACTTAAAACAGCAACCGCTTAAAAGAATAATTATGGGCGTAAATAAAGACAGTAACGGATTTACTTTTGGCTTTGCCATTGCAATGGTTGTGGTAGTGGGAGTTGTACTTGCTATCACTGCCATGGGGTTAAAGCCTTTTCAGCAAGAAAATGTGCAACAGGAAAAAATGCAAAATATACTTGCAGCAATTAATGTAAATGTTTCACGAAACGAAGCAAAAACGCAATTTTACGATTTCATAGTGGAACGTGTAGCATTGAATTATCAAGGTGAAGTTATCGAAGAAAAAGATGGTGATATTATTACGCTTGATGATGGCCAAGAGGCTTTTGAAAGTGACCCGTTTAATGTGGATGTCAAGAAGGAATATAGGGGGCTGCCTGCCGAGGATCGTTCTTATCCGATGTATATATGTGAAAAAGATGATGAACGTTTTTATGTAATTCCACTTGTTGGTAAAGGTCTTTGGGGTCCCATTTGGGGCTTTGTTTCTCTTTATGGAGACGGCGAAACGATTTACGGGGCTAATTTTGATCACAAGAGTGAAACGCCCGGTTTGGGAGCTGAAATTTCGCTTCCTTCATTTGAAGAGAAATTCGAGGAACGTTCCATTTTCGATAAGTCCGGGGAGTTTGCTTCGGTTCGTGTTGTTAAAGCGGGAAAGGCCGGAGATGATCCTCACAAAGTTGACGGAATCACAGGAGGTACTATCACCTCTGTAGGAGTTGATGAGATGTTAAAGCGTACACTTCAAATTTACATTCCTTATTTTGAAAACAATAAAAAATCATAACCATGGCTGAAACAGTTGATCAAGATATTGAAAAGAAAGAGTCAGAACCCCTTTTGTCAAAAAAGAATAGAAAATTGTTGACAGACCCGCTGGATGATGATAATCCCATCACAGTTCAGGTTTTGGGAATTTGTTCAGCTTTAGCTATTACCGTTCAGGTTCAGCAAGCTGTCATTATGGCGTTGTCTGTAGTTTTTGTAATGATTGGCGGTAACTTATTGGTATCCTTGATGCGTAATGTAATCCCCAATCGAATTCGAATTATTGTACAACTTGTAATAGTTGCGGCTTTGGTGATTTTAGTTGATCAAATACTAAAGGCTTTTGTTTACGACATCAGTAAAGCACTTTCGGTATTTGTGGGTTTGATTATTTCAAACTGCATTATTATGGGGCGACTCGAAGCTTTTGCGCTAGGGAATAAACCTTGGCCAAGTTTTTTGGATGCGATTGGTAATGCCGCCGGTTACGGTTGGATTTTGATTGCTGTAGCTGTGGTTCGTGAGCTCTTTGGCTCCGGTTCATTCAGCTTACCGGGATTAGGTCAGGTGACGTTGATTCCTGAGGCATTTTACAATTTCGGCTACATGAACAATAATATGATGATTCTTCCCCCAATGGCACTTGTCACTGTTGGTGTAATAATTTGGATTCAGCGTGCGCGTAATACCAAACTTGTGGAAGAAAATTAAAACACCATAAACTAAGAAGAAATTATGCAAGAGTTAGTAAGTATATTTGTTAAGGCGATTTTTGTGGAAAACATGATCTTCGCTTACTTTTTGGGAATGTGTTCCTATTTGGCTGTTTCGAAAACGGTAAAAACAGGCGTGGGCTTGGGAGCAGCGGTAATTTTTGTCTTGGGCATTACAGTCCCCATCAATTATTTAATTGAAAATTATTTGTTGGCGGAGGGAGCTTTAACTTGGATTGATCCTTCCTTTGCTTCTGTAGATTTGAGCTTTTTGAGTTTCATCATGTTTATTGCGGTGATTGCTTCAATGGTGCAATTGGTTGAAATGATTGTTGAGAAATTTGCACCCGCGCTTTACGGTGCTCTTGGAATCTTTTTGCCGCTTATCGCAGTTAACTGCTCAATTTTAGGAGGCTCTCTTTTTATGCAAGAGCGTCAATATACAAATATAGTCGAAGCAACAGCCTTTAGTTTAGGTTCCGGTGTTGGTTGGTTTTTAGCTATTGTGGCAATTGCTGCTATACGGGAAAAAATTCGCTACTCTGATGTGCCGGCACCGTTAAGAGGGTTGGGAATTACATTTATTATTACCGGTTTAATGGGGATTGCCTTTATGAGTTTTATGGGTGTAGAACTTTAATTATAAAAGAATTTGAGATTATGACTACGACAGTTTTTTTAACGATAGGCGTTTTTTTACTTATCTTACTTACCTTAGTGGCGGTATTGCTTTTTGCAAAAGCAAAATTGAGTCCTTCGGGTAAGGTGAAAATAGAAATCAATGGTGAAAAAACCATTGAATCCGATGCGGGAAACACGATTCTCTCAACACTGGGGAATAATAAAATCTTCTTGCCCTCAGCATGTGGTGGCGGTGGAACCTGCGCTATGTGCAAATGTCAAGTAGATGAAGGAGGCGGTGAGATTCTCCCAACTGAGAAACCTTACTTTACACGAAAGGAAATAAATGAGAACTGGAGATTGGGGTGCCAAGTGAAAGTAAAGGAGGATATGAAAATTCGTATCCCCGAAGAAATCTTTGGTATTAAAAAATGGGAGTGTGAGGTTATTTCAAATTACAATGTATCCTCATTTATTAAGGAGTTTGTAGTGAAGTTACCCGAGGGAGAGTCCCTCGATTTTGAGGCCGGAGGTTATATTCAAATTGATGTTCCACCCATTGAGGTAGATTTTGAAAATATTGATATTACAGCCCACCCCGATATGCATGATGACCCCAAGAAATTCCAAAAAGAATGGGATCGATTCAAACTCTGGGGGCTGAAGATGAAGAACGATGAGGAAATTTTCCGCGCATATTCTATGGCTAATCACCCGGCAGAAGGTAATATCATTAAACTGAATATTCGTATAGCTACTCCACCATGGGATCGTGAGAAAAACGGTTGGATGGACGTGAATCCCGGAATTTGTTCTTCTTATGTTTTTACTCGTGAGATAGGGGATAAAGTGACCATTTCAGGACCTTACGGTGAGTTTTTTATCAAAGAAACGGATGCAGAAATGTTATACGTAGGTGGTGGAGCCGGGATGGCACCCATGCGCTCTCATCTATTCCACTTGTTCCACACATTAAAAACAGATCGAAAAGTTACATTTTTCTATGGCGGCCGATCGAAACGGGAGTTGTTCTATTTGGAGGATTTTAGAGAAATTGAACGAAAGTTTCCTAATTTCACATTTCATGTAGCTTTATCAGAGCCGCTTGAAGAAGATAATTGGAAAGAAAAGAAAACTTTAGATGATGAAGGTGACGGTTTTGTCGGTTTTGTGCACGAAGCAGTGATTGAGCATTTCTTTAAGCACAAAGAAGAACCGGAAGAAATTGAGGTTTACTTTTGCGGTCCGCCGTTAATGAATCAAGCAGTAATCAAAATGTGCGAAGACTGGGGTATTCCCGATGAAAACGTATCATTTGACGACTTTGGCGGTTAATTTCTTTACACGATTTTTAGTCTTAGCCCTTCAGCAATAGTTGAAGGGCTATTTTTTTGACGCAATACATTTAATTTTAGAATTATTCATGGTTTTGAGCCGACTCAATTTTTGATGTTAGGTTTTTCACTACCTCGTCTAATTCATGTGTTGATGCCTCCAGGTGTTGTATATACTCACTTCTCAGGTACGCTTCACGTTCTTCTTGCTTCATCAGTTCAATGAGTCCAAGGATATTGCAAATGGGCTTTCGAACCATATGAGCTGTAAGGAAGGCAAATCCTTCAATCTGGTTTGTGTACTCTTTATTTTTTAATTGATACCTTTTAATTTCTGTAATGTCTGAGGTGATTCCTCTTACCCTGAGCTTTTGAAGATCTTTATCCATGTTGCCCCAAAATCGCGTCTCAAGCCATTTTATTTTGTTTGCAGATGTAAGTATGCGATACTCCAAGCGGCAGCTTTTTACTTTTCCCGATTTTAAATCCATGTATGCATTGAGTACTTGGCCTTGGTCCTCCGGCACAATAGTATTTAAGGCAGCTTCCGTATTCTCTGAAATTTGTCGAAAAGGGGTGTCAAAAATTTTTTCGGCAGCTTTATTGAGATATAAAAATCCTTTAGACCCGTCAACAAACGACCAAATGGCGCTGTCAACTCCGCTCATTATTTCTTCTAATCGTTTTTTTTGCTCTTCAATTTCTCTGTGTTGTGCATTTATTTCAGATAAATCGCGAATAATTAAGACACACTGTGTATTGGAAATTGGGTTCTTGATAACTGAATTAGAAATATGAACGGGAAGTAATTCTCCCGATTTTGTGATGAGTTTGCACAATAATTGCAGCTTATTCTCTGAATTTGAAAGCAGGGAAAGGATATTGGAATCAGATGATTTTAACAAAAACAGCGTTTCGGGTGAAATACCTGTAAGTTCATTTTTTTTATACTCACTGAGGTTTTGAGCGGCCGTATTGCACGCCGTTATTTTTTGCGTTTCTTTATCGAAAATAATTACAGCTTCGGGAAGCGACTGAAAAACACGGTCAAAGTTTTTATTGACAGAAATCAATTTTCGCGTATAATTCTTAACTAAATAATAAACCAGTACTGCCGTAATGAATATAAATATAAGGCCTTTTGCCATGCTGATGATGATTAAATCATCAACTTTTGATGAGAAGTCGCGTGCGATATAATCGCTGATAATGATATAGAGTGCACCAAAAAGGGCGTACGGTAAAACAACTCGAGACAGATTATTGTGGGAATTATTCATAATGAAAGCTTTTATGGTTTTGCAATATACGATTTTTTGCTGTTAACATAAACGGAAGTAACTTGCGCGCTTAAAATTTTTACTATGAAAATGGATGTGAAGAGTTTTTTGGTGTTGCTAATTTGTTGTGTTTCAACCGGTGCTTTTGCGCAAGATAATGAGCTGACTGTTGAAGATATTTGGCGTTTGGGGGAATTTAGGCAGGATTACGTGAGTGGATTGCGTTCAATGAATGACGGTGAGCACTATACTACTTTGGAGCGAGATGCTGAAAATCAATTTATAGTGAAACACTCGTATAAAACCGGCAAAGTGGTAGATACCCTTTTTTCAACACGTAAAAGGGGTATGGATTATCGAGTAGCGGGGTACTCTTTTTCTTCGGATGAAAGTAAAATTTTGCTGGATGCCGAGGTGGAAAGCATTTACAGGCATTCTACGAAAGAAAGAAATTACTTGTATTCTTTTGACACGGATGGACTCCGAGCAGTAGGCTTTGAGGCTAAACAAAGTTTCGCATCGTTTTCACCGGATGGGAACAAGCTGGCATACGTACATAAAAACAACTTGTACATCGAGAATTTTGCATCGGGTGAAGTCATTCAGGTTACAAATGACGGCAAAAAGAACGAGGTTATTAACGGGGGTACAGATTGGGTTTATGAGGAAGAATTTGCCTTTGATAAAGCCTTCTTTTGGTCGCCGAAAGGCAACTACATTGCCTACTATCGATTTGATGAAGCCCATGTGAAAGATTACAATATGCAGGTGTTTGGAGGAAATTTATATCCTTCAGACGAGCGATTTAAATATCCCAAGGCCGGTGAAGACAACGCGCATGTTTCACTGCACGTTTTTAATCTTGATGAAAGAGAGCCCTTTCAGTTGGTTGAAACCAACAAACCCGATATAGAATATTTTCCCCGGGTTAAGTGGACTCAAGATGAAAATACGTTAGCCGTACAAATGATGAATCGTCATCAAAATGAATTAACGGTGAAGCTTTTCGATGTTGTCGGGGGTTCTGACCAAGACATATACAATGAAAAATCTGAAACTTACATTTCCGTTACGGATGACTGGACATTTTTAGAGTCCGGCAAAACCATGATTATTTCTTCCGAAAAATCGGGATATAATCATTTGTACAGCGTGAATTTGGAAAACAAAAAGGTGAGTTCCGTCACGAATGGAAATTTTGATGTAACCGCTTTTTACGGTGTTGGAGCGGATGAAAATACTTTGTATTATGCTGCCGCCGTTGAGTCTCCGACTCAACGGGAGATTTATAGTGTAAAAATTAACGGTAAAAATAAACAAAAACTATCGAGTGAAGAAGGTTGGAACTCGGCCGCCTTTAGTCAAGGCAATAAGTACTTTATCAACACCCACAGCAATGCAAATTCACCCAACGTAATTACCCTTCATGATGCATCAGGTCGTTTAATCAGAACCTTGAAAAACAGCGATGAGTTGAATGAAAAACTGGGTGAGTATGAGTTGGCGACAAAAGAGTTTTTCAAGTTTAAAACCGATGCCGGTGACGAATTAAACGCTTGGATGATGAAGCCTCCCAAATTTGATGAAAGTGCAGAGTATCCCGTTTTAATAACGATTTACGGCGGTCCCGGCTCACAAACAGTAAAAGACCAATGGGGCGGCGCCAACCATCTTTGGCATCAATTATTAGTTCAAAACGGATATATTGTAGTTTCTGTAGATAATCGCGGTACGGGAGCACGCGGCGCAGATTTTAAAAAATCTACCTACAAGCAATTGGGGAAATTGGAATTGGAGGACTACATCAGTTTTTCTAAATATTTAAAAGCCCAAGATTTTATTGATGAAAACCGTATAGGTATTTGGGGGTGGAGTTTTGGAGGTTACATGGCTACTTTAGCCATAACTAAAGGCAGTGATTATTTTACCACTGCCATCGCTGTAGCTCCCGTTACTACATGGCGCTTTTACGATACCATTTACACGGAGCGTTATATGCAAACACCTGAGGAAAACGAGGACGGATACGATGAAAACAGCCCTTTGAATTTTGCAGACCGATTGAACGGGAAGTATTTACTGGTTCACGGTACAGCTGACGATAATGTCCATTTTCAAAATGCTTCTGAAATGATTTCTGCTTTGGTCAGAGCCGACAAGGATTTTGATATGCATATTTACCCCGATAAGAACCACGGTATTTACGGTGGTAACACACGTAATCACCTTTACCGCAAGATGACCGACTATTTGAAAGAAAACTTATAATTTCAACTGTGGAGGTACCATGTACAGTCATGAATTTACCTTTTGCAGATCAGTTTTTATATGGAATGAGATACGGTATGAAAAACCGAAAATGAATTAAATTTGAAACAAGAAATATGAGCACAGCAACTAAACCCAATTACAAAAAAGAATTATTTGGACATCCTGTAGGTTTATTCATTTTGTTTTTCACTGAACTTTGGGAGCGCTTTTCTTATTACGGAATGCGTGCCATACTTACGCTTTACATGTTGGCTAAGGTAAGTGACCAAAACCCGGGGTTAGGCTGGGATGAGGGAAAAGCACTGGCTATTTACGGCTGGTACACCATGCTGGTTTATGTGGCTTCAATTCCCGGAGGAATTATTGCCGATAAACTGTTGGGTCAGCGTAAATCTGTTATGGTGGGCGGATGGCTACTGGTTGCGGGTCACGGAGTGTTATCAATTGAACAGGATTGGGCATTTTACACCGGGTTACTGCTTATAATTTTGGGGGTAGGCATGCTTAAACCCAATGTTTCCTCAATGGTGGGTGGCTTGTATAAAGAAGGTGATACAAGACGTGATAAGGGTTTTTCTATTTTTTATATTGGCATAAACGTAGGAGCGGCCGTTGCCAGTATTGTCGTAGGTATTGTAGCAAAAGCTTACGGCTGGCATTACGGCTTTGGCTTGGCAGCGATAGGTATGGTATTGGGGCAGCTCGTTTATGTTTACGGTACGCGCTATTTGGTTCATGTAGGTAATAAGCCTTCCAAATCGAATCAAAATGAAGAAAACGTTTCGTTGAATCATATTTTCACACAAATGTTCAGCACGAAAAAAACGCTTTTTGCCTTGTTGATTTTGACGGGTGTCTCTATTGTTGTGCCGCTTCAATTCATGGAAAGTGAAGTGTCAGCATACATTGTATTCTTCTTGTTTTTAACGTTGGTGGTAGGTTTTATGATGACCGTTTTTCAGGATTTGGACACTAAAATTGAAAAAGACCGATACGTTGTCTTATTGCTGTCTTTCCTCATTGTAATCGTTTTTTGGGGCGCTTTTGAACAAGCCGGGGGCTTGCTTAATATTTACGCTCAACAAAAAACCGATCGTATTGTAAGCGGCTGGGAAATTCCTGCTGCCTTTTTTCAATCTTTGAATCCCACTTACATCATTATTTTTGGATTGCCCGTGGCAATATTTTGGCAGTGGATCAAGAATAGGGGTAAAGAGGCCTCGTCGATATTTAAAATGTCTGTTGGTGTTATTGTGATGGGGCTCGGATTTATATTCATGGTTTTCGCAACCAATCAGTACGCTGCTGACGGAAGTGCCGGTTTGTATTGGTTGATTTTTGCATATCTGCTTCATACAATTGGTGAATTGTCGGCATCACCGGTGGCCTTGTCTTTTATCACCAAATTAGCTCCCGTGAAGTACGGTGCTTTGATGATGGGCGTTTATTTTGCAGCTACCGGGCTCGGAAATAAAGTTGCCGGTATTATTGGTGAGTCCTCACAAGCTGAACCTTTGAAAATTGAGTTGACGGCCTCTGAAGATGAAATTATGCCGCTCCTCTCAGATGACACAAGCGATAGCGTGTTTATTAATAAAAAAGCTTTTACTGTTGAAAGTTTTGCCTATATTGAAAATGACGATTTTGCCTTTGAAAATAATGAAGTTTCAAATGTGTTTTCATTTGAAGAGGACGATTTTAGTGTAGAGTTTTACAATAGGTTAAAGGCATACAATGCGTCATCGTCAAAATCACTAAAAGTATTCTTGAATTTTGATTACAAAAACGATAAATACGTAGGGCAAATAATCGTAGATCAGTTTCAAACAGATTTGGAGTTTCGCACATTTCTAGGTATAACCATTTTTTGTGTGTTGTTTGGAATACTGGTAATTCTCATGCTTAAACCGCTCAAGCGTTTAACTCACGGTGCCGAAGAAAAAGAGATTGAAGGCCTGGAGCAAGAGGGCTTTGAACTCGCCGATGATGAAGTAAAATAAGAATAGTTTCGCATGCTTAGTGAAAGTGTTGGGTGAAAGCTTTTCTCCTTTACGCAAACCTGTGTAGCAGGTGAATTTTCACTATTGAAGTGCAGATGAAATTCGGTTCTGACCAAAAATATAAAGTAAAGGGTGGTATGAAGTTTTCTCTTGAAAGAAAAGATGCTGAATCTAGTGCTCGAGCGGGTATGTTAACCACGCAACACGGTAAAATAGAGACTCCTGTGTTTATGCCGGTAGGTACGGTAGGCAGCGTAAAAGCTGTACATCAACGCGAATTGAAAGAGGATGTTGAGGCCCGTATTATTTTGGGTAATACTTATCATTTGTTTATGCGCCCGGGCACTGAAGTGTTGAAGGCGGCCGGTGGATTGCACAAGTTTATGGGCTGGGATCAACCTATTTTGACCGACAGTGGCGGCTACCAAGTATACTCCTTGGCGGGTTCCCGAAAAATAAAGGAAGAAGGAGTTACTTTTCAATCACATATTGACGGGTCCAAACATTTTTTCAGTCCTGAGGTAGCGGTACAAATTCAACGGGAAATTGGAGCTGATATCATTATGGCTTTCGACGAATGTACGCCTTATCCTTGCGACTACACGTATGCTAAAAACTCCATGGAAATGACGCATCGGTGGTTGAAGCGCTGCGTAGATGAAATGGAGCGGTCTCAACCTTTGTACGGCTATGAACAGTCTCTATTCCCTATTGTACAAGGAAGTACATACAGCGACTTACGCCGTCAATCGGCGGAGACAGTTGCAGCTGTGCCTGCCAACGGATATGCCATTGGTGGGTTATCTGTAGGAGAACCGCATGAAGATATGTACAAACAAACTGAATTGGTTTGCTCCATTTTGCCCCGGGATAAGCCCCGCTATTTAATGGGAGTGGGAACTCCTGCAAATATTTTAGAGTGTATTGGGCAGGGTGTGGATATGTTTGATTGTGTGATGCCTACTCGTAATGCCCGACATGGATTGTTATATACTTGGAACGGCGTAATAAATATTAAAAACAAAAAGTGGGAATGCGATTTTTCAGCGCTGGATGAGCAGGGTACAACATATGTTGACAGCGCGTACTCTAAGGCTTACGTTCGGCATCTTTTTAAGGTGGGTGAATACTTGGGAGCCCAAATAGCCTCTATTCATAACCTGGGCTTTTATCTCGATGTGGTAAATCAGGCCAGAATGAGAATTTTAGACGGCACTTTTGCCACTTGGAAGGAAAAGGTAGTGCCGTCACTATCTCAACGTTTGTAATAATTGGATTTTTGATCAGAGCCGATGATTCTTCTTCAAATAGTGAAGGTGTAAAAGCGTTGAAAATTGGAAAATAATTCTTTTTTATTCAGTATTTTGAAATGATCACAAGTCATAATATCTGACTTTTCGTGAATGTGTTAGAGTGAATACTCAATTATGAATAATAGAATTAATGGATTTGATTCTGATACCAATCTCCACACTTTCCGAGTAATACTCGAAGTGACAGCGGCACGGAAATAACTTTTGAATGAAAATTCATTGATGAATACGCTTTTGAATGTGTCTAAAAACGAACAAACAGAATTAATACATTATTTTGCAGGTAAATTAAAATTTTATTCAAGTCAGTAGAATTATGAAATTGTCATTCCAAAACTCGTTTTTTGCACTTGTATCCACAGCTGTTTTGATCGTCTTTTTCGTAGTGGCCAAAGCTATATTGATACCACTTGGTATTGCTTTACTGTTGGCTTTTATTTTGTTTCCTGTTCATAAGAGATTCCGAAATTGGGGAGTAGGCAATATTATAGCCGCATTTTTATCAATACTCTTACTCGTTTTTATCGTCGGAGCCGGAATCACGTTTTTTTCTACTGAAATTATTGCATTATCAGATGAACTCAGCAATTTTGGAGAAAAGCTTACCCGACTTTCGTCTGATGTAATTGTATTTGTAAATGAAAACGTCAGTTTGGTAAATGATTTGGAAAAAGACGAATTACTGAAAGATTTAAAATTGTGGTTTAAATCCTCAGCCGGAAGTCTCCTGGGGGGTACTTTCAACAGCACTGCGAATTTCTTTACGGGAATGATTACCGTATTCATTTACATTTTTTTGTTTTTGATATATCATAAGGGCTTAGTCAGGGCTTTCATGAAATTTGCACCCAAAGATAAGAGGAGCAATTTTTTTACTATGCTAAAAAACATACAGCAAGTGGGTCAAAAATACTTATCCGGTATGGCTCTGTTGATTGTAATATTAGGTTTTGCCAATAGCTTAGGATTGTGGATTATAGGTATTGATAGTCCTTTTTTATTCGGTTTTCTCGCTGCTTCCCTGTCCATAATTCCTTATATCGGAACCACTTTAGGTGCATTTATTCCGGTTCTATACGCATTCATGTCTCACGATCAACTTTGGGTTCCCTTTGCAGTGGCCGTATTATTCTGGTTTATTCAGTTGGTGGAGAGTAATTTTTTAAGCCCGAAAGTTGTGGGTAACAGCGTCAATGTAAACGCCTTTGCTGCTATTTTAAGTTTGATCATCGGAGCATCTGTTTGGGGAGTTGCGGGAATGGTATTATTCCTGCCTTTTGCCGCCATGCTGAAAGTAATCTGCGAAGAATACGAGCCGCTTCAGCCGTTGGCACTGTTAATTGGTAATGCTAATTTTCAAGATAGAGATAAAAAAGGATGGTTGAAAAGATTAAAGGATAAAGTGACCTAAAAATGACCGTTATTTGTGGTTCAAATTCGATGAATCCGGCGTTGATTATTATGAATTTGACTTGTGAAATTCCTTTATTCACAATGAATGAAATCTATTTTTTTTTTGTAATCTAACTTTTTACTTCTCTACCTTATCTGTTTCTTAAAAGTCAATATTTGCGATGGTTTTTTCACGAGAAAAAGTTTTATTTTCTTGCGCATCAATTTTAGTTTCTAAAATCCGTATAATTTATCTATTTCAAACAGGAGAATATCCGGTTGCACAAGTTGGCTCTATTATTAACTTGGATTTTTATCTCGACTTGGTGAATTAAGCTCGAATGAGAATTTAAGACGGCACTTTTGCTACTTGGAAGGAAAGGGTAGTACCGTCACTATCCCAACGCCTGTAATTCATTATTTTTTGGTCAGAACCTGTGTTCCCTCTGTAAAAAATATTAAGTTTGTTGTATAATATTGATTGTTATGAAACAAATAAATGTATTCCAAAGAAATGTACCTCTAATTATTTTTTTGATATTCAGTGCTTTGAATATTCAGTCACAAATCGCTGTGCAGTTTGGAGCCGGTGAAGCTCGGTTAAATTATGAGGACGGACTTTTAACAGGTGATTACGCTTCATTTTATCAAAATGGTAACCGAAAAGTTGAAGGTCAATTTGAAAATAACAGAAGAGTAGGAACGTGGAAGTTTTATAATGAAGATGGCGACTTGGTAATTGTGAGAGACCATACAGCGCCGCTTTGTGTCAAGCAAGAAATACCCGTAATAGAAACAGAATGCGGAACAGCAGATTTTGAGAAATTACGGTACAAGCAGTTGAAAGAAGAGAATATAGAAGCCTTAGTGAGGTGCTCGCGCTTGATAAGCGTTGAGGAAAACCCTTCCATTAAAACTTTTGATTTAGCACTTATTCAAAAAGCCTTTGAAGGTCGAAATCTGAAATTATACGAGTTTAGCGAGTTTTATTATTTGAGTAAAGAACTCGAGGATGTCGATTTCTCCAAATATGAGGGGTTGAAATTTATAGGTTTTTTATTGCAGAGCGAGAGCGTTATGCAAAATGATTACCTTGTTTACGAGGAGCGCCCTTTAGGTATAGTACCTGTATTTGAAACGGAAGCGGGTGAACTTGTACATGATATGGCTTTGTATTACCCGGGTTCTCGCGAATTTCTTCAAAATCAAAATGTGACCGGCGATTTGTTTTCCAATTTGGATGAAATGTTTTTTCGCAACGCCGGTGTATCTGCTGTTATCGTTACCATCGGTCGGGAAAGTGCCGGTTATGGTCCGGAGCTCCATAAAAATATGTTTTATCCGGAAAATAGTGAAGCTTATCAACTTGAAAGAGCACGGTTAGAAGCTACGGTCATCGAGCAATTAAATGACGGGATATTCTATTTCTTTTCGCAAAGTGAGGAGCAATAACCCTAAAAAAAAGTCGCCACCGACGAATGTCGATGGCGACCTGCACTAACCTAACCCTACTTGTTACTTCGTGCAGAAGCAACAGTTATTAAACGTTCAACTCTTTGATAAGTTTCCTTTTACTTTACTGAAATCAACTTGGATTTGGATAAAGTTTCTTTTCGCTTGGGAATAGAGATGTGTAAAATGCCTTCTTGGTAAGAAGCTTCTACTTTGTCTTCATCTATTTTCCCCTCCGGAAGTGAAAAGGAACGAGAAAATGAAGAAGCTTTAAATTCCCGTCGAGTATAGTTTTTCTCACGCTCCTCTTTTTCTTCTCTCTTTTGTGCCGAAACAGTGATGTGACCTTGGTTCATGTTAATTTCAAAATCCTCTTTACTCATACCGGGAACGGACATCTCCAAGCTGAATTGATCTTCCGTTTCACTGATATTTACAGCAGGACTGTAATGAGAAGCGTCAGTTGAAAAGTCATTTAGAAAATCATCATCAAACAGTGATGAGAAAACAGGCCAATTTCGATTTCTTCTTACTAATGTCATAATATTATTTTTTTATTGATTTTTCTACTCTCAATCAAATTCGGTGCCTGAAGAATCATGTTGGGCTGCATCTGACTTTTTGTCTGTAATAATCTGCAAAACATGACTTTATGTCTTTTTATATAGAGCGTGAGTGTCATTTTTTCTTATTGATCAGCGGGGTTAAATACAACAGGGATACACGCTGATATTTTGAAAACTGTACTTTTGGCATTCGATTTTTTTACTTGAATATGTAAACTAAAAAATAATGAATCCTACTATTAAAGAAAGAATAGAATTTTGGAAGAGCTCCATATTTGATGATGCCACAAAGCAAGAGATTTTAAAACTTGAAAGTGAGCCGGAGGAAAATTTGATAGATGCTTTTTACAAAGACTTAGAATTTGGCACAGGAGGAATGAGGGGCATAATGGGCGCCGGAACAAACCGAATCAACAAATATACTTTGGGGCGTGCAACTCAAGGATTGAGCATGTACTTGAAGCAACAGTTTTCTAAGGATGATCAAATTGCGGTAGCTATTGCTTTTGATTGCCGTCATAATTCCAAACAGTTTGGCAAATTGGTAGCCGATGTTTTTTCGGCAAATGGTATCAAGGTGTACTTATTTGAGGATTTGCGCCCGACCCCTGAACTTTCTTTTGCAGTGAGGCATTTGCATTGTAAAGCCGGCATTGTTTTAACGGCCAGTCATAATCCTCCTGAGTACAACGGTTATAAAGTGTATTGGAATGACGGTGGGCAATTGGTTCCTCCGCATGACAAAAAGGTTATTGAATTGGTGAAGAGCACAAATTATGAAGACGTTGACTTTGTGGCTCAACCCGAGCTTATTGAGGAGGTTGGCGCAGAGGTTGACCTTGCGTATATTGAAGGATGTGTAAATCAAACTTATATAAAGGGAGATAAAAGTGATTTGAAAATTGTGTTTACCTCTCTACACGGTACTTCGATTAGGGCTATACCGGCGGCTTTTGAAAAAGCGGGTTATTCTGATTTCCATATTGTACAAGATCAAGCAGAGCCTAACGGTGATTTTCCTACTGTTCAATCACCTAACCCTGAGGAACCGGAGGCTTTAAAAATGGCTATTGATGAAGCTCAAACGGTGAACGCTGATCTTGTTATTGGTACAGACCCTGACGGTGACCGATTGGGTGTGGGGGTTCTGACCAAAAAGGGGAAAATTGAATTGCTTAACGGAAATCAAACAGTGGCACTTCTCACTTGGTATTTAATTCGCAGTTTAAAGCATAACGGTAAATTGAAACCTAATCATTTTGTAGCCCAAACAGTGGTGACGAGTGAGTTACCGGCTAAAATTGCCGAGGGTTTTGGTGTGAAAACGTATTATTGCTTGACGGGATTTAAGTGGATTGCCGACATTATCAGGCGAAAAGAAGGTTCAGAGGTATTTATTGGCGGAGGAGAGGAGAGCTACGGTTATATGGTGGGTGATTTTGTTAGAGATAAAGATGCAACGAGTGCAAGCTTGATTTTTGCTGAGCTGGCCTTGGAGGCGAAACGCAATGGTAAAACGGTTTTGGATGTTTTGTCTGAGATTTATCGGGAGTACGGATTTTATCGAGAAAGACTTATCAGTGTGGTGAAAAAAGGCAAATCGGGAGCTGATGAAATTGCGAAAATGATGGAGGATTTCAGAAGATCAACTCCTGAGGAGGTGAATGGAAGCAAGGTGATTAAAACCATTGATATTCAGTTGGGAGTGGAAACAGATTTGCGTAACGGGAAACGGAATAAGATTGACTTGCCGGCATCAAATGTCTTTCAAATTTTCACTGAAGACGGCAGTAAAATTACCGCACGACCCTCGGGAACAGAACCGAAAATTAAATTTTACATCAGTGTTCATGACAAATGGGATGATGGAGCCAATTACGAGGCGGTTTACAAAAAGTTGGAACACCGCATTGACGCCATCATTGCTGATATGAAGTTGTAAGCGAATCAAACAAAAAAAGCCCCTTCAATTTATTTAGAAGGGGCTTTTTTATGAGCGTAAATGCCGTTATTGAACGATCACTCTTTTCACACTTAAGTTTCCGTCGCGAATAACTTTCACAAAGTAAACGCCCGCTGCCAAGTTCAAGTTCACCTCTTCAACCAGTTCACCGTCTATACGGCCTAGTTTTTTATC
>CAJXMT010000030.1 GCA_913056155.1 uncultured Cryomorphaceae bacterium | reverse complement strand
GGCTCCTACAATAATAACATCTTTCATAATTTCCATGTTCAAAGTAATTTCAGGATGTTGAAACAGTTTAGTGCGTATGCTGTTCTCAATCCTTCAGAATATTCAACAAATTTGCAAAAAATAAGGCTTCCGGCGCTTGGGATGCGGTGTGCTTTTTTTTGCTGTTGGTTTTGGTTCTGACCATGAGGGGGAAGCTCAGGAGTTTAGAGTTTAAAAAAAAACCTCATCGTTTTACGATGAGGTTTTAAAATGATTAGTTGTGACCAATCGATTATTTAGAAGATGTTAAATTGGCTCTCAAGAATTCACGATTCATGCGTGCGATGTTTTCGAGCGATATTTCCTTGGGACACTCAACGGCACAGGCACCTGTGTTGGTGCAATTGCCGAATCCTTCTTCGTCCATTTGATTGACCATATCCAAAACGCGTTTTTCCCTTTCGGGCTCGCCTTGCGGCAATAGCGAAAGTTGTGATACTTTAGCTGAGGTAAACAACATGGCACTTGAGTTTTTACAAGCTGCAACACAAGCTCCGCAGCCTATGCAGGTGGCCGCATCGAAAGCCGAATCAGCACTCTCTTTGGGAATTGGAAGTGCGTTGGCATCTTGTGTATTTCCCGATGTATTTACGGAGACGTAGCCGCCTGCCTGGATAATACGATCAAATGAGGAACGGTCTGTAACCAAATCTTTAATGATTGGGAAAGCTTTGGCCCGCCACGGCTCAATGTGGATGGTTTCACCGTCGTTAAACTCGCGCATGTGAAGTTGGCAAGTGGTAACAGCTCTTCCCGGGCCGTGGGGTTCACCGTTGATGTACATGGAACACATGCCGCAAATACCTTCGCGGCAATCGTGATCAAATGCCACAGGACCGTAATTTTGTTTATCTTCAATATTGCCGTTTAGGATTCCCTCGTTCAAAACGTCAATCATTTCAAGAAAGGACATATCAGGTGTTATATCGGAAACTTTGTAAGTAACCATTTCACCTTTTGCATCGGCGTTTTTTTGTCTCCAAACTTTAAGCGTTAAATTCATAATGTATTCGCTTTTATTGTTTCAGTAGTGTAACACTACTTGTAACTTCTTGTTTTTACTTCTATATTTTCAAATACTAAATCTTCTTTGACAAGTTCTGCATCAGCAGGTTCACCTTTGAAGTCCCAACAAGAAACAAAAGCGAAGTTTTCATCATCTCGTTTGGCTTCTCCTTCTTCGGTTTGGTGTTCTTCTCTAAAGTGGCCGCCGGCAGATTCCTCTCTTTGCAAAGCATCTTTACACATGAGTTCACCTAACTCAAGGAAGTCGGCAACCCGGCCCGCCTTGTCTAATTCGGGGTTGAATTCATTAACTTCTCCGGGGATCTTCACGTTCTCCCAGAAATCTGCACGCAACTCTTGAATTTCTTTCATGGCTTGTTTGAGGCTTTCGGCATTGCGAGCCATTCCACATTTATCCCACATAATTAGGCCCAATTTTTTGTGGTATTCATCAACGGAGTGTTTGCCTTTGGCGTTCATGAGTTTTTGGGTACGCTCTTGAATCGATTTTTCAGCCTGTTCAAATGCAGCAGTATTGGTGTCAATAGCTCCGGTTCTGATGTCATCGGCCAAGTAATCACCTATGGTGTAGGGCAACACAAAATATCCGTCTGCTAAACCTTGCATAAGAGCAGATGCTCCCAATCGGTTAGCGCCGTGATCAGAAAAATTGGCTTCACCTGCGGCAAACAAACCGGGAACGGATGTCATGAGGTTGTAATCAACCCACAAACCGCCCATTGTATAGTGAACAGCGGGGAAAATTCTCATGGGAGTATAATAGGGATTGTCGCCCGTTATTTTTTCATACATTTGAAAGAGGTTGCCGTACTTTGAAGCTACGACTTTTTTACCCAATTCAATAATTTTTTCTTTTGAAGGGTTTTTCACACCTTGTACAGCAGCTTCTTCTTCACCGTACCGTTCAATGGCCGAGGCAAAGTCGAGATAAACGGCTTGGCCGGTTTTGTTGACACCGTAACCGGCATCACAGCGTTCTTTAGCTGCTCGTGATGCTACGTCGCGAGGCACTAAGTTACCAAAGGCGGGGTAGCGACGTTCCAGATAATAATCCCTTTTTTCTTCGGGTAAATCTGTGGGTTTGAGTTTGCCTTGTCGAATGGCTTCAGCATCAGTCTTCTCTTTCGGAACCCAAATTCTACCGTCATTACGCAATGATTCAGACATGAGCGTAAGTTTGGATTGATAGGTTCCCGAAACGGGAATGCAAGTAGGGTGAATTTGGGTAAAGGAAGGATTGGCAAACACAGCACCTTGGCGGTGTGCTTTCCAAGCTGCTGAACCATTGGAGCCCATTGCGTTGGTAGAGAGGAAAAATACGTTTCCGTATCCTCCCGAGGCTAAAACAACAGCATGTGCGCCGTGGCGTTCAAGTTCACCGGTCACTAAATTTTTGGCAATAATACCGCGTGCTTTTCCGTCCATCTTAACCACTTCAACCATTTCGTGGCGGTTGAACAATTTTACTTTACCCTTGGAAATTTGGCGCGACAGCGCGGAGTAAGCGCCCAATAAAAGTTGTTGACCGGTTTGACCTTTGGCGTAAAAAGTACGACTCACCTGAACCCCGCCAAATGAGCGGTTATCCAGTAAGCCGCCGTAATCGCGAGCAAAGGGAACTCCCTGCGCCACACATTGATCAATGATATTTGTGGAAACCTCAGCGAGACGGTACACATTGGCCTCGCGCGAGCGGTAATCACCGCCTTTTACGGTATCGTAAAACAGGCGATAGACCGAGTCACCGTCATTTTGATAATTTTTAGCCGCATTAATTCCGCCTTGAGCAGCAATGGAGTGAGCTCTTCGGGGCGAATCCTGAAAGCAAAAGGCTTTCACATTGTAGCCCATTTCAGCCAATGAAGCTGAGGCAGAGGCACCGGCCAATCCGGTTCCGATTACAATCACATCAATATTACGTTTGTTTGCAGGATTCACTAAGCGGATGTTGCTTTTGTGATTGGTCCATTTTTTATCAATGGGTCCCTCAGGTATCTTTGAATCTAACTTCATAATATCAGTTTTTTCTTTTTAGCTGTTGGTAAGAAATACATAAATCGGAATGATTGCAAAACCCAACGGAATCAATATTGAAAATGCATAACCTGCTTTTTCAATAAAGGGAGTGTATTTTTTTTGACTCACGCCCAATGATTTAAAAGCGCTTCCGAATCCGTGCCACAAGTGGAACGCAATCGCAATCATACTTACCACATAAATAATTACGTAAACCGGACTTTGGAAAGCCTCCATTACCACACCGTGCAAATCTGTAAAACCGGCACTATCAACCGGTAAACTGCCAAACTTCATTTTGTACCAAAAATTACTCAAGTGCGTGATGAGGAAGGCCAAAATGATTGTTCCCAAAACACCCATATTGCGGGAAGTCCACATGCTATTTTTTCCGGGTTTGCTGTAAGCGTATTGTTGAGGACGGGCTTTGCGGTTGTTTACAGTCAATACAATTCCGTCAATAACATGAAATAGAACAGAGGCAAAAGTCACAATGGAAAGCACCCTCACCAGAGGATTTGTTGTCATGAACTTGGCGTATTCGTTGAACTGAATTTTACCTTCTTCACCGGGGATAAAAAGTTGGAGGTTTCCTGCTAAGTGACCTACGAGAAATAAGCAAAGGAATAAACCCGTTGCCGCCATCCAATACTTTTTTGCAATTGAACTCTTAATAATACCACTCATTGCGCTTTGTGTTTTAAAATTAATTTTAGGCAAACAAAAGTAAGACATGCCCTTGAATTACCGGTGTAGTTCCTGTTCTGTAAATAATTATCTAAAACCATTCTAAATAAATTGTGTTTTCATTTTTCAAAATCATATTATTGCTCAAATAACAAAGTAAAAGCGCCTATGTTTTGTCCGGGTGCCATGAATCCGGTAGTCATCTTTTTTAAAGCGCGGCGTGCTAAAGCGATATAGCCATAGAGCTGAATTACTTATTTTTGACGAAATCTTGATTATGGATATTGCTGTTATTCGTTTTATTCTATTGGGTTCTGCTGTTATGCTGTTATTGAGTTGTGATTCGTCGGAGCCCAATCAACCGGCACTCGATATAGAAATCGCATTGAATAATTGGTTTGAGCTTCAAATTGAACGGGGTGAGTTTGTTACTGAGGAAAATTGTAATCCTCATTTTTTTTCAGAACCGGATACGCTTTCGGGTTTTGCTTACGAAGCGTTGGGAATTCCTTTGAGCGATGAGGATATTGAAATGTATCAAATTGATTTGGGTAATGACACCATCCCTGATGCGCTGATATTATTTCATCCTGTGCAATGTGACGGAGGAGCTGCTGCGCGCTGGATTCAATATCAGTTATTGGCAGTTTCTCATAAAGGCGGCTATTATATTCACGACTCGTATTTTAAACAATTTGATACTGAAAGGGGATTTATACAATTTTCCCGTGGTGAAGGAACCGTTATTTACGGTAATTATTACGAGTTTTTTGATGATGACCCGGCTTGTTGTCCTTCAGTGAAAAGACCACTTAAATTGAACCTGCGTACGAACAGTATGGAGATTATGAAGTAGGACTTGAATTGAGTTTTTCGAAAATGAAATGATCAGCAGATTATTATCCCGTAGCTCGGATTGTTTGTTTGGAGTGAACTGGTTTGTTTAAACGGGTTTTGTATGCAAATTGTATGCAAATAAAAAAAGGTTACAACGTTTTATTGTTGTAACCTTCTGATTTTTAAGTGGGCGATACTGGATTCGAACCAGTGACCCTCTGCTTGTAAGGCAGATGCTCTGAACCAACTGAGCTAATCGCCCTTTCTCATAATGCGGCTGCAAATATACATCAACTTTAAATGCGGCAAAGTGTTTTGAGAAAAAATCTCATAAAATTTCTGCTACTACAAATGTACTGCCGCCGGCATAAATGGTGTCTCTTTCTGCGGCGTTTTGATTTGCAGCGCGATACGCGCTTTTTACACTGTTATATCGAGTAGCATTAAATCCGTTTTTTGTAAAGAATTTTTCAAGCTCACCGGCATTCAGCGCTCTGGGAATAGCAGGTGCACACAGATAATAATGCGCTTCAGGCAGAAAAACAGGCAATAAACGGGTTAGATCTTTATCATTTACAGTCCCAAAAACAATGTGAAGTTTTCCCTGTGTTGTTTCGCGCAAGTACTTGAATGACAGCTCTAAGCCTTCTTTGTTGTGAGCTACATCGGCAATGGTGAGCGGATTTTCAGTCAGTATTTGAAGTCTGCCGCGCAGCCCGGTCATTTTGGCGGCGTTTTTTAATGCGGCATTCAGGTCTCGGGTGTTGAGCTTGTCAAATTTTTTGGTCAGAACCCCAAACGCCGTGAGCACTGTTTTAAGGTTTTGCGTTGTAAACGGACTGTCTAAATCTGTTTGAGGCAGTGGCAGGGTGGTGTAATCTTTGGCAAAAGATACGGGGGCTTTTTTATTGCGAGCGATTTTGAGGATGGTTTCTTCCGCTTCGGGAAGCATTTCGCCCAATACCACGGGCACTTCGCTTTTGATGATTCCGGCTTTTTCAACGGCTATGGCCTCAATGGTGTTCCCCAAAAATTGCGTGTGATCGAGTCCTATATTGGTAATCACGGATAATTCGGGGGTGATTACGTTCGTTGAATCCAATCGCCCGCCCATTCCGGTTTCAATAATGGCAATATCCACTTGTTCACTTTTGAAATAGTCGAAACACAATGCAACGGTCCATTCAAAAAAGGAGGGTGCAATATGCTCAACTTCGTGTTTTTGGTTCTGAACAAAATCAACCACATATTGATGCGGAATCATTTCCCCGTTAATTTTTATGCGCTCCCTAAAATCGGTGAGGTGGGGGGAGGTGTACAGTCCGGTTTTGTATCCCGCTTGTTGAAAGATTGCCGCAAGCATGTGGGCAGTGCTGCCTTTGCCGTTTGTTCCCGCTATGTGAATGGTTTTGAATTGTTTGTGTGGATTACCCAACAGTTCCATCAAGTGAATGATGTTGGATAAATCGGCTTTGTAGGCGGCTTTTCCCGTTCGTTGGTAGGCGGGAAGTTGCGCGAATAAATAGGTTAAACAATCATCGTAGGTCACCGGCCGCCGAGTATAAATTTGTAAGTTATTTTACCTTGCTGGGTGCGCGGCGCATTGGGATCGGGAGACCATTTGGTGTTGAGTGCCGCTTGCTTGGCCGCTTCAATTAAGCAGTTGTCTGAGGCTGTGGTGCCTCGACCTTGTTGGGCTCTAATGGTATTTCCATCCCGATCTACTTGAACTTCAATCACTACGGTGCCTTCCTCGTTTCCGCAGCCTTCGGGTATGGGGCGTTGAGTGGCTGAACGACTGCCTAAATCGTAGTTGCCGTTTCCTTTACCGCCTGTGCCGCCCGAATAGTTATTGCTTCGTGAGCCGTCGGGATCTCCTTTGTCACCCACCTCATCGTCACCGTCGCCTTCAGAGCCGCCCGATTTATCTGATTTTTTGAACTTTTCCAATGCTCCGCTGAGTTGTTCGCTAATTTGACGTTCTTCTTTTTCTTCTTGGGTTTCCTCGGGCTCTTCTTGAGGGTCTTCATTCTCCTCGGGTTTTTCTGCCGTTTGTTCTTGTGTTTCGGGCAGCTCTACCGTTTCTTGATTGTCGGTAAGTACATTTTCATCCACAGCCTCAGCCGGCGCTGTTTCGGTGGGGGTGTTATTATCGGGTTGGGGTTCGGGCACAACGTTGTCGGCAGCGCCCACCTCAGTAGGTTGGTTTTGACCGGTTCCGGCGTCGGTAGTCCCAAAATCTACCACTACGCCTTGCTCGGGTCGCGGATCGGGATATTTGAGTCCCGCAAAAATAAAAATCAATAAAAGAGCCAGGTGAAACACGATGGTGCCCACTAACCCTTCTCTTTTATGTTTTTTATATAACAGTTCCATTTTATTGGTTTCGAGTGGCCAGCACTACTTGGTACTTGTTACGCTTGGCTATATCCATTACGTATACGATACTTTTTACATTTACGTCTTCGTGAGCTCTGAGTATAACGCCGGGCTTTTCCTCATTGCCCATTTCGCGGCGCAAAATAGATTCAATCTCGCTTTTTTGTACTTGCTTATCGCCAACGTAAAATTTCAAATCCTCAGTAATACTTACCGAAATGTTTTGCTTGCCGGTGGTGCGTTGTGCGCTTTGCGGTAAGAGCACTTTAATGCCGTACGGACTGATCATTGTGCTGGCGATTATGAAGAAAATGAGGAGCAGGAAAACGATGTCTGTCATGGACGACATGCTGAATTCTGCACTTACTTTATTTCTCGATTTAATGGCCATAATTAAGCGGGGTCTTGTAAAATGTCGATAAATTTAACGGTGGTTTTGTCCATTTTGAACATCACCTTATCCAAGCGAGAGATGAGAATATTGTAGGCCAAGTAGGCAACAATTCCAATGACAAGGCCGGCCGCTGTGGTGACCATGGCTTGCATGATACCGCCGGAGAGTTGATCCAATTCAACGCTGTTGCCCGAGCTGTACATTTCGTGAAAGGTATTGATCATTCCTATTACCGTTCCCAAAAAACCAATCATGGGTGCTGCACCGGCAATTGTGGCCTCAATACTGAGGGATTGTTCGAGTTTGGTAATTTCCAATTTCCCTTCACTTTCTATGGCCATGGTAATATCGGGCATGGGTTTACCCACCCGCATAATGCCTTTTTCAACCATGCGCGAGTAGGGGGTGTCTTCACTACGGCAAATATCGCGCGCCTCTTGCAATTTACCTTCTTGAATCAGGCTTTTGATATTATCCAAGAAGTTAACGGGCGCTTTCACCACTTTATTTATGGTTCTGAACCGCTCAATAAAGATATAAATAGCGATTATGGATAAGATGCCGAGAGGCCCCATGATGTACCAGCCGCCGCCGGCAATGAGTTCTAAAACGCTGAGGGTTTCCATATTAACGCCTTCTTGGGCTCCTTCTTGAAGCGTATCGGCGCCGGTTGTGATTTGTGCAATGAGTGAAGTTATCATAAGTTTCATTTGCGGTCAAATGTATAAACGCAAATCAAACGCGAATCGTACAAGCAAAAAAATAAATCACATGACCATGTTAATAAGCACGTAAAATGCACCGGCGCCCGCAAAGTATCCTGCTAAAGCGTACAGACTGATTTTTTTGATATACCAAACAAAGTCAATTCTCAAAATACCCATGATGGCCACACCGGCCGCGCTACCGATAATCAATACACTGCCGCCCGTACCGGCACAGTAAGCCAAAAACTCCCAAAACGGGTGATCCGTAGGGTAGGCCAAAAGTCCGGCACCTTCCGGCCCCACTTCGTACATGCCCATTGCGGCCGCTACCAATGGTACATTATCTACTATGGCACTCAAGAGTCCTATTGTTAAATTGATGATGTACATGTTGCCGATTTTATTTTCGAGCAGGTGGGCAACTTGGATTAAGTGGCCGGCGGTTTGCAGCGCGGCAACAGCCATTAAAATGCCCAAAAAGAATAAAACGGAGGGCGTATCAATTCGCCGCAAGGTGTACACAACACTCAGCTTTGACTTGATGTTTGTCGGTTTTTTTCGGTGAAGCAGTTCGGTGTAAAGCCAAAGTACACCCAGTCCCAACAAAACACCCATGAAAGGGGGCATGTTGGTTACGGTTTTGAAAATAGGAACTTGAACTAAGGCCAAAACGCCCAAAGCGAAAATGCTATTCTTTTCTTTGTTGGTAGTGAGTTGTTTGTCTTTATCGCCGTAACTATCGGGTCGTGCAATTTTACCTTTAAGCGTGAATGAAAGAAGTATTAAGGGTACTAAAATCGTTACCATGGAAGGTAAAATGAGTACTTTAATAATATTCAGAGCCGTAACCTGTCCGCCAATCCACAACATAATGGTGGTCACATCACCAATGGGTGACCAAGCACCGCCGGCATTAGCCGCAATGATAATGATACCTGCAAATAACCACAGGTCTTTTTTATCGGCAATGAGCTTTTTGAGCAAGGTAGCCATCACAATAGATGCGGTGAGGTTGTCGAGGGTTGCCGACATAAAAAAGGTGATGATACTCAACACCCACAAAAGCTTGATTTTTTTTGTGGTTTTAATTTTATCGGTAATAATTTTAAAACCATCGTGGGTGTCGATTACTTCCACGATGGTCATGGCGCCGATTAAAAAGAACAAAATCTCTGAAATTTCTACCAAATGGTGCTTGAGCTCAGAAATGATGAATGAGTTTGTTATTTCGGAAACCGACTCGCCGTGGGCGTGCGTCATGGTAAGCGACTCCAAGTAATGCTTAAGCTCAGCGCCCAATCCCCCCGCATTGGATATAAACTCAGAAACCGACCAAGAATAATCGATATCAAAAATAGACTCTGCCCCAAACACCAAAAACGTCCACGCCAAAGCTCCTGTTATCAGCGCCGAGGCGGCTTTATCAACTTTAATATTGTGTTCCAAGGCAATTCCGATATACCCCAAAACAAAAATCACCACCATTAACGTGTACATAATTGTGTGTATTAATAAGTACGAAAAATGATATTACATTTAAATAAGCTTGTTTAGTGCAATTTCAAAAGCTGTTTTGGCAATTTTCGTGGTTGCATTATTTTTTTGGTGACTTGCTTCAAGTGCTTTCTTAATAGTATTTGAAGTGTCACTAAAAATGGCATCATCCGATAAATCGGCATTGTCTTGCATCAAGTATCCAAATACGCGAGCCATCCCGCAGTTTGAGATAAAATCAGGGATAATGCTCATTTTATTGTCGGTGTAATCGGCAATGGGACCAAAAAAGATTTCTTGATCGGCAAAGGGCACGTTTGCACCGGCCGAGATGACTTCCATACCGGCCGCAGACATGCGATCTACTTGATCTTTGGTGACGAGGCGCGATGCGGCGCAAGGCAAAAACACCTCGGCTTCAACATCCCAAATTTTTTGGTTCACCTCCTCAAAACTCAACATGTTATCGGCGTTGAGTTTGTTGCCTGCTTTGGCTTTAAACAGGTTTCTCACTTCTTCTAATGAGTAGCCATCTTGATTGATGAGGCCGCCGTCGCGGTCAATAATACCCACAATTTTGGCGCCCTCTTGAGCCAAATAATAAGCGGCTGCCGATCCCACATTACCCCAACCTTGCACAATTACGCGCTTTCCTTTTACGCTTGTTTGGCGGTAAATATCATAGTAGTGCCTCACCGATTCTGCCACACCGTAACCGGTGATCATATCGGCTACTACGTATTTGCGTGTAACATCCGGACTGTAATTTTTATTTTCCAAAACTTTGATGACACCGCTTCTCAATTGTCCTATTTTGCCTATTCTTTGCGCTTCAGTGGGTTTGTAGTGGCCTACAAAAACACCTTCTTGCGGATGCCAAACGCCGTTTTGCTCGGTAATGGGAATAACCTCGTGAATTTCATCTACGTTTAAGTCGCCGCCCGTACCGTAATAGTGCTTGAGAAGCGGAGTTACAGCCGCGTACCAGCGTTTTAAAACACCCTCTTTACGCGGGTCATTAGGGTCAAAGTTGATGCCCGATTTTGCCCCGCCTATGGGAGGGCCGGCTACCGTAAATTTAATCTCCATGGTTTTGGCCAAAGATTCTACTTCTCTTTTGTCCAATCCTACTCTCATGCGTGTTCCGCCACCCGCAGCACCGCCTCGCAGCGAGTTGATGACTACCCAGCCCTGAGCTTCAGTTTCAGAATCGTTCCACTCAAATACTATTTCGGGGGTTTTGTTTTCGTATTTTTCAAGAAGTTCTTTCATGATAACTATTTTATTGGGGCTCTTCAATACAAGATTTTACTTTTGGTGCGCAAATGTAAAAAAACCCGTTTAAGAGCAACCGTTTTGTTTGATTTATGCGTTAATTTTTTTCTCTCTCGGTCAGAACCGTACGCCGGTGCGTTTTTGCGGAGGGGTTTTCGGTTCTGACCCATAAAAACAGTTTATTGCGCTCCTTTAAATTGTTTTAAAAACTCAGTGTTATTTTCGAAGAACCGCCGTAAATCATCAATGCCGAAGCGCTGTGCGGCAATTCTTTCTATTCCCATGCCAAAGGCGAAACCCGAGTATTTTTCGCTGTCGATACCGCAGTTTTCAAGTACGTTGGGATCCACCATGCCGCAGCCCATAATTTCGAGCCAGCCGGTGCCTTTTGTCATGCGGTAATCGGCCTCAGTTTCGAGTCCCCAATAAACGTCAACCTCAGCGCTGGGCTCGGTAAACGGGAAGTAGGAGGGGCGCAAGCGTATTTGGGTTTTGCCAAAAAATTCTTTGGCAAAGTACATGAGTGTTTGTTTCATATCGGCAAAGGATACGCCCTCATCAATGTAGAGGCCTTCTACTTGGTGAAAAATGCAGTGTGCGCGGGCAGAGATGGCTTCATTCCTGAAAACGCGACCCGGCGCAATGATGCGAATGGGCGGTTTTTGGGTTTCCATAACGCGCACTTGAACTGATGAGGTGTGGGTGCGCAGTGCAAGTTTTTCGGGCGCTTCACCGTTGTCGTGAACAAAAAAAGTATCTTGCATATCCCGCGCGGGATGTTCCTCGGGAAAGTTGAGGGCGGTGAAGTTGTGGTAGTCGTCTTCGATTTCGGGGCCTTCAGCTACGGTGTAGCCGATGCGGTTAAAAATGTCAACAATTTCGTTGCGCACAACGGAGATGGGATGTCTTGCGCCGGCCTCAAACGGAAATCCGGGACGTGTAACATCGGGTTTTTCGGTTTGCGCTTTTGTGCCCGATGCAGCGGTAGTTTCACTAAGTGCGTCAAATCGCTTTTGGGCGTTTTGCTTGAGGGTGTTGAGCTTTTGACCAAATTCCTTTTTTTGATCGCCCGGTACTTCCTTCATGAGTTTAAAAAGGTCTTTAATGACGTTTTTTGAACCCAGAAATTTGATTCTGAATTGTTCGAGTTGTTCGGCTGTTTCTACCGTGAAGGTGTCAATCTCTTTGTTGATTTCATCAATTTTATCCCACATAGTGCGTTGTTTGTCGGGTTCTGACCAAAATATTATTCAAACCATTTTTTTACATCCTCGAGTTGAAGTGCGGGAATGTCTAATTTATTTTTTTTCCTGAAGCCGTTGAGCTTTTGGTGTACTTGGGTGGGTTTGTTTTCCAAAAATGATTTAACATCCTGATAACCGGCACTCAATATAATTTCAGCCCACTCTTTGGTAATGCCCAGTTTTTCAAAATCGGCGGGTGAGGGTTTGGTTTCTTTTTTCTCGGGGCGCATTTGCGGGAAAAAGAGGACTTCCTGAATGGAGGATTGGTTGGTGAGTAACATCACGAGCCTGTCCATACCTATGCCCATCCCGGATGTGGGCGGCATGCCGTATTCCAGTGCGCGAAGGAAATCGTGATCGATAAACATGGCTTCGTCATCGCCTTTTTCGCTCAGCTTGAGTTGTTCTTCAAAGCGTTCGCGTTGGTCAATGGGGTCGTTGAGCTCGGTGTAGGCGTTGGCGACTTCTTTGCCGTTTACCATGAGTTCAAAGCGCTCGGTAAGTTCGGGGTTGTCGCGGTGTTTTTTGCACAGGGGCGACATTTCCACGGGATAATCGGTGATAAAGGTGGGTTGAATGTAGTGATGTTCACATTTTTCGCCAAAGAGCTCATCAATGAGTTTTCCTTTACCCATGGTTTCATCTACTTCGAGATTGAGCTTTTTGCACACTTCGCGAATTTCGTTTTCGCTCATGTTGCTCACATCGTAACCGGTGTGTTCTTCAATGGCTTTTAAAATGGGTATTCTTTTGAAGGGGGCTTTAAAATTTATTTTTTTGTCGCCTACGGTGAGTTCTGTAGTGCCGTTGACTTTTGTTACCACGTATTGGAGCATTTCCTCGGTAAAGTTCATCATCCAGTGATAATCTTTATAGGCCACGTAAATTTCCATCACGGTAAACTCGGGGTTGTGGGTGCGATCCATCCCCTCATTCCTAAAGTCTTTCGAGAATTCGTAAACGCCGTCAAACCCTCCCACGATAAGTCTTTTGAGGTAAAGTTCATTGGCAATGCGCAAGTATAATGGAATATCGAGTGCGTTGTGGTGTGTAATGAAAGGTTTGGCCGCCGCACCGCCGGGGATGGGCTGTAGAATGGGTGTTTCCACTTCTAAGTAGCCGCGCTTGTTGAAAAACTCACGCATGGCGTTGAACGTTTTGGTGCGTTTTTCAAAGGTTTCTTTTACTTGTTTGTTAACGGCTAAATCTACGTACCGCCTGCGGTACCTCAATTCGGGATCGGTAAAAGCGTCGTGCGTTTTTCCTTCTGAGTCGGTTTTCACGATGGGCAGGGGGCGCAGTGCTTTGGAAAGTACTTTTAGTGAGGTAACGTGAATGGTAATTTCGCCTACTTGTGTTTTGAAAACTTTACCGGTGATGCCTATGAAGTCTCCGATATCCAGAAGTCTTTTAAACACCTCGTTATAGAGCGATTTATCTTCACCGGGACAAATTTCATCGCGTGTGATGTAAATTTGGATACGCCCTTGGGAGTCTTGCAATTCGGCAAAGGAAGCTTTGCCCATAATGCGCCTGCTCATCAATCTGCCGGCAATGGACACTTCGCCAAAAGCGGATTCATCAGCTTCAAATTCGCTCAGTATCTTTGATGAAGTTGTGGTTACGGGAAATTCTTCTTGTGGATAAGGCTCGATGTTCAGTTCTCTGAGTCGCGTTAAGCTCTCTCTTCTTACTCGTTCTTGTTCCGTGAATTGTTGACTCATTTATGTGTTTTTTCCTGCGATTACCAACAGTTTTACAAAACGGGAATCGCTTGATGTTCGGGTATATCTGAAATAATTTGCAAAGGTAAGGAGTTCGGTTGATTTGTAGAATTGTTTGTTTGTTGATTTGTTTAGACGGTTTAGCGCGGTTGAGAGCGTTGAGTTGGTTAGAGGGTGAATTGCGATTGTTGGTTTTGCTTGGCAGCAAAGAGTTGAGGTGTTTAATTGTCTAGAGGGTTTCCCGAATAAGAAGTATTTACAAAATCGGAGATTTTGATACTTCTAGCTCGGGACTCCCTTTGGTCGGAGTATGTATTTTTGCTCGCCGTGTGGGGAGATGCTTTTTGCGTGAACCGTAAATCTTGTTTCTAACGCCGCTCCCACCACTAACTTGCAAACGAGTACGAGTCCACCTCAACCTCAACCTCGACCTCGACCTCGACCTCGACCTCGAACTTTCATGCGGTGGGTACTTGAGTTCAAGCAAGAACTACCAAATATGCGTTGGGCACCGGCATACGCTTTTCGCTTCACGCCTGACGAAACCGTTTTCCAAATGCCGCTCCCGCCACTAACGCACAAACGACTTTGACCTTTCAGCCTTCACCAACAAAAGTTCCACTCACACTTCTTGTTCGGGAATCTATTGAGCTTTCACCCTAAACCACCCAAAAATCTACTTATCCTCGCTTTCAACCAACAACAGCTTTTCATCATCATTGCGTTTGACGTCTAAGCCGCGTTTTTGTAAAAAGTTGCGCTCTAACCATTCTTCTCTGTACTCATCGGGCGTCATAATGGGAATGCCGTGTACAATGGGATAATAGCGTCCGGATTGTGGATTTGTAAACAAGCCCTCCAAGATTTCGCCGTTTTCGTCTTTTAAATAAACTTCTAATTGCAACTCGCTTTTATCGTAAGGGTCGCACAGTTTTTGGGCAAATTCTAACGTCATAGATTGAATTTTTTACGGAGTGGTTTTTTATAAGATTGAACGGCTGCGGAGGGATCAACGGCATTCATAACGCCTGAAATTACCGCTATTCCGCTGATGTTCATTTCTTGGAATTTAAAGAGGTTTTCAGGTGTGAGACCTCCCGATAAAAATACGGGAACATCAACCCGACTCAAGGTACTTTTTACATTTTCGGGGTTTACGATTTCGCAATCACCAACGCTTGCCGAAGGATACATGGAACAAAACGAGAGATAATCGATGTGGTATTTTTCAATGTCGGTCAAGAGCGATAAATCGTTGCTCAGGGTTACGCCCGTAAAAAACGGCCTGTCGATTTCGGTTCTGACCAAAAGCCAATCTTGGGGAATGGAATCAAAGTGTACACCGTCCAGTGGGATTTCCTTTAATAATTCCCATTCATTATTGATCAAACAAGGGGTGTTGTGTTTGGCGCACAGGTTTTTTATTTTGCGGCAAAGTGCTTTTTTGGCCGCTTGGGAGAAATTCGCCGGCCAGCCGTTATAAATTTGAACGGCCGCTAATCCTTCACTAAGGGCTTTTTCCAAAGCGTGCAACAGCTGCACTTGCTCTTGCTTGGGGTTGACAACTAAATACAAGCCTTTTAATTCCATTACTTCATTCCTTTTTGTACGGCTTCAAAAAATGCTGCCCAGTAAGGGTCTTGCTCTTCGTCTTGCAAGGACTCGACTTTTCCGTTTTCAACAATTGTATATCCGGCGGCTGCATCTGTAAAATTTCCGATTTGTGCAGATTCAATTCCGCTTTTTTTCAGAGCCGATTGTAGTTTTGAAACCGCTTGAGGTTTTACGGCCATCAACATGCTGCCCGCGCCTATAATTTTACGGTAATCCAAGTTGAAAAATGCCGCGATTTTACGCTGCGCGTCTCCTGCTAAAATAGACTCACTGTTTATGTGAACACCGCAATTACTCGCCCGGGCCATCTCCAAAGCGGCACCTAGAATACCGCCTTCGGTGACGTCGTGCATGGCGGTGAGCTCATTATTGTTCGTAATTGTTTGGGCGGCAATGAGCGCCTCTTTTTGAGCCGGAATGCGGTAAAAGTTGTTTACGGCTTGTTGATACAGTTCGCTACCCAACTCTTTTTCCAGTGTTTGCGGAAAGCTCTTGGCTAAAATAGAGGTTGAGGAAATTGCAGCCTCTTTTGTCATGACCAAAGTGTCGCCCGGTTGAGCACCTTGTGAGGTGATGATTTCACTTTCGGGGGCGGTTAAAAACATGGTTGCGCCGCCGGGAACGGTGCTTTCTTGACCCGGAATACGCCCGGTGTGACCGCCCGTAATCGCTATGCCGGCATTGCGGCAATATTGGTGAATGTGATTCCAATAAGCTTCAAAGTCGCCGGCGGTAAGTTGAACCGGTAAATTGAGTACAAATTGGGCGTATTGCGGGGCAAAGCCTGTTGTGGCCATATCATTTGCCGTGAGGTGAACGCTTAATAAGGCCGATTCTTTAAAGCCCAAACCGGGAATTAAGGACAACGGATCGCTGCTCACGGCTAGGGCTTGTCCGTTGCCCGTTGAAATAACGGAGGTATCGGTTCCAAAAGCCGCGTTGATCTTCACTTCACTGCGGGACTTGCCCAACTTGCTCAAAACGGTGCTCTTTAATGCTGCTGAGGTGAGTTTTCCGGGTAGCTCGCTCATACGTCGTTTAGTTTTACGTGAAGTGCAAAAAAGTCGCCGTAAGGCACGCCCCATTGTTGAACGGGAAACCACTTAGGCAAGCCGGTAGTTGTCCATTCAATGGAATAATCGCGATCTTGGAGGGCTTCCTTAATTTTATCGGTGAGTGTTTTGGGCGTGTAAAAAGTAGCAGTGAGGTAAAACGGATTTTTACCAAAAACCTCTTGAACGCGACGGCGAACCACTTTAGGTGAGTTGCGGTTCATCATGCCAAAAACAATTCCGTACTTGCCCACGCGCACCGCTTCGCGAATCACTTTTACGGGATCTTTGTAATATTCAAAAGTGGTGATAAATGCCAGTGCGTCAAAGGTGTGATCTTTAAAAGGCATGTGGTGACTGTCGGCAAGTACCAAATCACCGTCAAACAAATGAGCACCTTGTCCCAGCATAAAAGGGGAAATATCGGCGCCGTTGGCTTCAATGCCAATCTCGTTCCACCAACGGGTAAAACGCGTTGTGCCGCAGCCGAATTCCAATAAGGTTTTCACGCGTTTGTCTTTTTTCAGCAACCCGCCCACGGTTTTCTTTTGCCAAATTTCGGCGCGTTTGTAGCGGCCTTCATACCATTGTTCGTAGGTATCGGTATTATCGCGATTAAAAAACCACTCTTCCCGGCCTTGCCATTGTCGCAAGTCGCCGGTCACCAGTTCAAAATTTCGTTTTTCTTCTATGTTTGCCATTTACTGCTGTTTTTTTGGTCAGAACCGCCGACAAAGCCGGTACAATCCGAAAAAACAGAGCGCAAAAAATTCCTCGGGAGAAGAGCTTTTCCTACGCCGGCATTATCCGGATCAGGTTCTCGGGTATGATCTCAGCACGCAAATTGCGAGCACCCCGTGTTATTGATAGAGTTTACAAAGATAAAAAAATCATGGAGGGCTACCAATCGTCTTCAGTGAATTCTTTTGGTTTTTTAATGGTAAAAACACGGGAAATATTGAATCCAAAATGCAAATCGCCGTCAAACGGGTTTCCCACGGTTTGGGTGATAAAACCGTTTTCAAACATCGCCGTAGAGTTGGTAACGTGGAGTTGAAAAACGTGTCCGCCCGTTTCAATATCCACGCCTATTGCCGCAGAATTCGTGTACAAATCGGTATTGATTTGATCGGGCAACACGTAATAATATTCACCGGTAACGGCGATTCTTTTGGTCACCTTAAACCGGCCTCCGCTGCCCACCGCAAAAACAGTATTTTCAAATTCGGGCGCAGCCGTCAAATTACGATGCAATAAGGTGGGCATTAATTGCAGTGTTAAGCGGTCATTGAATTTCCTGCCGACGATAAATTGGTGCACATAACTGATACGATGATAAAGTTCAAAACCTTCCAAATCGGGCGCGATGATGTTTTCTCGTAATGAGTTGAATGAGGCGGCTCCCAAATAAGTTAGAGTAACTGGCATATTGCGCGCACCGGTACTTTGTCTCAATAATTTTGCTTTCAAGTAGCCGTCATACATTTTTTGAAAACCGCTGCGTCCTATGCCTATTTGTATGTGATCATTTACACCGTAATCCAACCCGATGCGCACTTGAGCATTGTCAAGTCCAAACATTTCATACAGTCCCGTATTGACAAACCCGAACCGGTGGCTGATTTTAAAATCCAATACGCCGTTGGCTGTGTTTTCCAATGAGTGCGAATTTACAATTCTATTGGTTTTGAAACTCGCAGCGGTAAAATTCACTGTTTCTTCTTCCTCGTCAATTAAAGAGAGCAGGTCATCATCTTCATCTTGAGCAAAAACCGCTAAAGTGAAAAAGAACAGGAATGCAGAGAGCGCAAATTTCATACGTTATCTTTTGAGCGGTTTGTAATTCATTTTTATCGTGACTTCAACGGTTTTGGCAATTTTATCGCGCACCGTGGAGGGGATTTCAATGTCATAATCTGCAGGCTTTACGTGAAATACGCAAACGGCAAACAGGTTACCTTCATCTGAAACAGTGAAAGTACCTTTTTCTGTTATTTCCTGCGTAATACCGTGTAATGTGAATTTTCCTTTTGCAATAACTTTGTATTCACCCGCTTTTGCGGGGTCAAAATCTCCTTCAAATTCAAATATGCCTTTGAACTTGGCTTTGGGAAACTTGTCGCTTTCCACGTAATCTTCATTAAAATGCTCTTGCATCAATGCTTTCTCAAAGGTGAAAGACTTCATGGGCACGCCGAATTCTACTTTTCCCGTTTTTATATCAAAAACGCTCGACGCATCGTTGGAGAGGGCTTCAATATCTTCCATCGGGGTAGAGGAGAAAAAGCTGACTCTGCCGTCGCGTGTGTAGTATTTCGATTGTGCATTTGCCGTAAAAAAGGCGCTTACAGTTGCGAGAAGGAGGAGGGTTCTGAATAAAATCATATTACTTGTTTTTATTGGGAATGGTACAGTCGTCTAAGCGAATATCGCCGAATAAATCATCATAAGAAGTAACCCGGCCTTTGACGGTGACTTG
>CAJXMT010000029.1 GCA_913056155.1 uncultured Cryomorphaceae bacterium | reverse complement strand
TTGTTTGGATCAGTACAAGCCATATTAATGGCAAAAAAAGGATACAATGTAAAAGTATTTGAAAGGCGTCCCGATATGCGAAATATAGAGCTCAAAGGTGGAAGATCCATCAACCTCGCACTGTCAACACGCGGATTAAAAGCCCTGGAATTGGCCGGAGTCAAAGAAGAAATCGAATCCATTTGCATTCCCATGTACGGCAGGCGCATGCATGACATAAAAGGCAACCTTACCTTTCAATCTTACGGTAAAAAAGACGAAGCCATCAACTCCGTTTCCCGGGGCGACTTAAACAAACGACTGCTGTTAGCCGCCACCAAATTCAAAAACGTATCGTTTTACTTTAACCACAAGTGCGAAGATGTTGACCTCAACACCAACACCGTACACTTTACCGATGAAAACAACAAGGCCTTATCATACAAAGCCCATTACCTCTTTGGTACAGACGGAGCTTTTAGCGCCATTCGACTGCGCATGATGAAAACCGACCGATTCGACTTTTCACAAACCTACCTCAAACACGGTTATAAAGAAATATTGCTGCCCGCCAACAAAGACGGCACCCACAAAATTGACAAAAACGCACTGCACATCTGGCCGCGGGGAAAATATATGCTCATCGCCCTCCCCAACTATGACGGCAGTTACACCTGTACACTTTTTTTCCCCTATGACGGCGCACCCTCATTCAACTCCTTGCAAACGCGTGAAGCGGTAGAGGAATTCTTCAAATCCACATTTCCCGATTTTTACGAAATGATGCCCGGCTTGGCCGATGAATACTTCAAAAACCCCACGGCATCTCTTGTAACTGTGCGTTGTGCTCCTTGGAATTACGGGAACAAAACTTTACTCATGGGCGACTCCTCTCACGCTATTGTGCCATTTTACGGCCAGGGAATGAACTCAGGCTTTGAAGATTGCAGCGTATTTTACGAAATGTTGGAAAGCAACAACGGCGACATGGAAAAAACCATCCCCCAATTTGCCGCACACCGCAAACCCGACGGAGACGCCATTGCCCAACTCGCATTGGACAACTACATTGAAATGCGCGATTTAGTAGCTGACGAAGACTTCCTGCTTCGCAAAAAAATAGAGAACAAAATCTACCAAAAACACCCCGACAAATGGATGCCGCTTTATTCTCAAGTGACATTTAGCCACATCAGATACTCTGAGGCATACGAAACCGGACAGCACCAAAAACGTATCATGGATAAAATCATGAATCAAAAGGGCATTCACCAAAACTGGGACTCACCTCAAGTAGAACAACAAATACTCGATGCATTGGACGCTTAAAACCACAATACTTTTAGTTTTTGCCGGGGCGTTCACCTTTACTGCAAACGCTCAAAAAAAATACGAGCCTAAATTTAAGAAAAAGCGCAGCAGCATTGAACGCGTATTCCCGAGCGAAACCGTTTTTAAACCCGGCGGTTGGCAATTTGGTGCCGGAATAACCGGCATGCTCAACTTTACCGAAACGCAACATTCAATTCCTGAAAGTGACAACAACCTCACCACTGAGGGAGGGCTCTTTCCCTTTGCCGCATTTGAAATAGGTAGGTTTTACAACTTCAAACCTACATTCACCTTTTCGTACCTCAACTACGGTATTGCCTATAAAGGGTGGGGCGCCTCAGAACGGTTTACCTTCAACGGCAACGATCAATCGCACACTAATTTGAGCCATTACGCCTCAGCTTATTTTGATATCAACAGCACCGTTCCCGTGAGTAAAATGCATTTTATTCAAAATACTATCGGAGTTTCGGCTGACTATGGTTTCCCGGGAGCCGGTAACAACTACCCCGCAAATATTTCTGCGGCTCAAATGCCGCGATTTAATGCCGGCGTCAACTACAAATTAGGACTCGGAATAAAACCCGATACAGACATCATTTTTGTTCCTTACATTCAGGTAAACGTATTCAACATCTACCCGCAACAAACCGATTTTTACCGCTATGACGTCTTCAACACCTCCTTCGTTCCCGTCATAATAGGTCTGCGGGTCATGCTTTTCAACCTCGCCGAAGACTCCTGCCCCAAAGTGGACGGCAAACAATTAACTCCCTAATTTAAAAAGGATACGGCGAACATCATTACTGAAACAGGCGAGCATCAAAAGGGAAATCCACCACGTCAACAACACTTATCTCCTCAAAATCTGAATGAGCCGGATTGATGAGGAAATTGAAATCACCGTTGACGACCATCGAGGGTACTTTCAGCACAGCACATTCTTCGGCTCTGACAAAACCATCGCCCAACTTTTGGGTCTCGTGATTCGGCGGCCACAAATACGTACCGCATTCAAAATCAACCACCTCTTCAACCCTCACGTTTTCGGGAATATCAATCTCCATCATCACAAAATCGTCGGGAAGCATATCCATTGATAAATGAACAACAACCTCAGCCATAGCTAACGCCCTGCTCTCAGCCGTATAAATCATTTCCGTACCCTTGGAATTCCAACGGTTGTTGGATTTCGCAGCACCTTTCCCGTTTAACACACCCGCATACTTTCGCTTGGTTAACCTAAAAACCCGCATTAGGCAAAAACACCGTGTTCAATCCTGTTTAACTCATCCATCACCAACTCTTTACCGTATGAATCACGAAGCAGTTCAATAGGCTGTAAACCCCGCAGGGCATGACTTGGCGTGCGCAACCAATGATTAAACTTTTGATCAGAGCCAAATACCTCCCGGCCAAAATAACTCACCTCAGCCAACTCAAAAATTTTTTCACTGTGAATAGGTTTAAAGCGCTTTTCAGGGTTTTGACGATAACGCTGAAGTGTTTTAGCCGAAACCTCTAAAAACGAAGACCAATCCACATCGGTAAATGGCAACACTTGCTTGATTTTTTCAAACAGCCTTGAGGGCAACCCTTTGCGAATAGCCTGAATAACAAGCATTTTATCATTAAGGAAGGCTGCAAAATTTTGAACTCCCGACATACCCGCATAGCCGGTACCGGCGTTTATTTCTTGCACATAGCCGGGAATGAGATCATCGAGGATATAGGATTTGGGTGTTTTTTGCTCACTCATCATGACTCTTTTTGGTATTATGTCCACAAAAATACGACATTTGTCTCGAAGTGCAAAACGCTCAGTCTTTTTTACCGGTTAAACATATATATAACCGTTGAACGTATTTTTATTTCCCGAAAATAAAGTTTCTCTACTTTTGATCAAAATTCAACGCTATGGATCTGACCATTAAAAACTTAAACAAAGAGTCGCCAAATGAAATTAAGGCACTGAATAACACTTTTCAACATCTAAAAAACCGATAAAATCATTCCAACTCCTTAGGTCGCTTCTTTTGTAAATACAGCTTGTCGCCCGGGTTGGGTTGTTTCCCTTTTGGGAGTCGGTTCTTGCGGCGCAAAGACCCATACTTTATAGCGTGTTCTTGCGAGATATCCCACAAATCTTCACCCTCTTTCACAACGTGGTACTTTTCATTACCCTTGTAGCGCTTGGGCGTCAAATAAATGCGCTCCCCTTTTTGAAACACATAATCTTCCTCCACATCATTGTAACTCTTAATTTGCCAACGACCCATTTCCATTAAATGCGCCACATCATCAACACTTTGTTCCTCGGGTGCTAAAATATATTTCACCTTATTGGAAGTGCGTTCAATTTGAGGCTTGTCACTTAATCGCACCTCATCAAACTCCTCATTTTCTTCTTGGTCAGAACCCTGTTTCCTCTGTTTTTTCTTCGATTTTTTATCCATTTTACCGCCCGATAAAACCTCCTCATCAATTTTATACAACTCGTTGTCTTCAATAATCTTAATCAGCAACTGCGGATAGCGGGGATTGGTGGCGTAACCTGCCTCACGCAAGCCCTTTCCCCAACTCTTGTAATCGTCAATATCCAAATCGAATAACTTTGCATATCGCGGACGAAGCAAAAACTCGGCATGATCTGCGTAGGAATCATACACATCTTTATAAACGCGAAAGCACTCCTGTCGAGCATCATCATCGTGAAACGTTTTTTTACCCTTCCAGGAGCTGTGGCACTTAATCCCAAAATGATTATTGGAACGCTTGGCCAAATCACTATTACCGTTTGAGCTTTCCAGCAACGCCTGCGCCAGCGTGATACTCGCCGGAATTTTAAACTCCCGCATACTCTTCATCGCAGTTTCTTTGTACTTTTCAATATATTCCTCGCGAGATAAGTTTTGCCCCGACACCTGCGGAGCGCACACTGCTAAAAATAGCGTAAACAGAAATAAATTCTTCATGGAATTTAAATTATAAAAATGGCAATTACGCAAAAGTACGTCACGCAAGTTTTGATGTTTACACTCATAAGAGGTTTTTCGCACAACTTATTGTTAGTGAAATTAACCCGTAAATCACACCGCAAAAAAGGTTAGATATCAATTTTTTACCGCCGCACGTAAATTTAAATCACATCTTTTCTTTTTACTATTTTTTTCATTTACACAAATAGCTTATGTTTGTACTTCAAAATTCAACTATTTAACCAAAAAAATCAAACAGCCTTATGAAAAAGCTTAACATTTTAGGGTCTGCATTACTCGCACTCCCCTTGTTTCTTGCCTCTTGCAGCAGTGACGCTTGCAGAACTTGCGATTGTAGCCTTCAAGTTACCACTACTACAACTCCTGATGGCGGCACTCCTGTTTCTGACACAGAAAACCCTACCAGAAGTTTCACGGCATGTGACTCTGACGTAAACAACCCCCACGCGGCAAGCTGGGAATATTATGATTCAAATCCCACCACACGTGAAGAATACACTGTAAACCAAGGGACGAATAGCGAACGTACCATTGTGGAAACTACCGAGTACGATTGCTCTTGTGAAGACTAATTCTTTCACAATTCAAAATGAATCAAAAGCCGGCTTACTCAAGTCGGCTTTTTTTTGTTTCACACCCCTACCCCGTGCAAATAGCGCATTCCCTCATTGCCTTGTAATCCGCCGGTGTGTATAAAAAGAATCTTGGAATCACTCCCAAAATAGTCGTTTTCCAAAAGCTTCATCAGCGCGTAAAACGCTTTTCCCGTGTAAACTAAATCCAAAGGCAAATCGTACTCTGCACGGCACCGATTGATGAAGTTCACAAGCTCAGGGGTAAACTTGGCGTAACCGCCAAAATGAAAATCATTAACTGTAATGAATCGATTTGTATATTCCCTCACCAAATCATCATCCACAAAAATTTTCCAAAGTTGTTTTTCAATATCTGAGCGCAATCCGTCACTCGTTTTCAACACCGGAATACCCACCACCTCTTTTCTGATTTCTCCGCGATTTCCCGCCACAATTCCCGCCAATGTAGATCCGGTACCGCAAGCTAAAACGGCATAATCATAACTCACATTTAATGTACGCGGAATTTCCATGCACCCCGCAATTCCGTAAAAATTGGCACCTCCTTCGGGAATTTCAAAAAATGAACCGTGCTTTTCTTGAAGCGCTGCAGTAAAGGCCTTACTTCCGCGTTCCTTGTAAGTACTCCTCGAAACAAAATCCAACTCCATACCGCACTTGAGCGCAAACTGTAATGTGGGATTACCGGGGTCGTACTCACCTCGAATGACACCGGTCGTTTTTAAACCGTACTCTTTTCCCGCAGCAGCAGTGGCGGCAATGTGGTTTGAAAAAGCCCCGCCAAAAGTCAACAGCCTCTCGTAACCTACCTCCTGTGCTTTGATGACATTGTACTTCAACTTCCTCCACTTATTGCCGGATATTTCAGGGTGCAATTCATCCTCGCGTAAAACATGAACAATTTGACCCGTTTTGAGCTTTATGGATTGTATTCGAGAACGCATTTGGGGTTTTGACATCTCCTTTTGATTCTTTGCCCCAAAAGAAGCACTTTTGCACACGATATGGACAACGATTTGGGAAATTATTTTCAAAAGCCGAAATTAGACCCTGAGGACTACTACATGAGTGATGAAGGCTACGTGGTTTTCACCGAGAAGTACCACCTCAAACGCGGTTATTGCTGCCAAAGCGGCTGCAAACACTGTCCGTACGGATTCAACAAAAAGAAAAAAAGTAAACATAAAATATGAACTTTAGCGAAGAAATTCAAGAGGGTATCCCGGCTCAATTGCCAAAAATCCCCGATTTTGATTCCAAAATCAGTCGCGCCCCTCACCGGAAGGACATTTTAACCAAGGATGAAAAAAAGCTGGCACTTAAAAATGCCCTGCGGTATTTCCCGGTTGAGTGGCACCAAAAACTGGCACCTGAATTTGCCGCCGAGCTCCAAAACTACGGCAGAATTTACATGTACCGCTTGATGCCGAAGCATAAGATTTTTGCGCGCGGAATTGATGAGTATCCGGCTCAATCGCAAAAAGCAGCATCCATCATGCTGATGATTCAAAACAACTTGGATCCCGCAGTGGCTCAACATCCTTACGAACTCATCACATACGGCGGCAATGGTGCGGTTTTTCAAAACTGGGCACAGTATCGGCTCACCATGAAGTATTTGAGCGAGATGACCGATGAGCAAACCCTCGTGATGAACAGCGGTCACCCGCAAGGATTATTCCCCTCGCACGAAAAAGCCCCGCGCGTTGTAGTCTCAAACGGCATGATGATTCCCAATTACTCCAAACCGGATGACTGGGAAAAATTCAACGCACTGGGCGTCACCCAATACGGACAAATGACGGCCGGCTCCTACATGTATATAGGTCCGCAAGGAATTGTACACGGCACTACCATTACCGTTCTCAATGCCTGCCGCATGATTGACGAACAAGGCAGTGAGGGGAAACTTTTTGTCACAGCCGGTTTGGGCGGCATGAGCGGTGCTCAACCCAAAGCCGGCAACATTGCCGGTGTGGTGAGTATTACGGCTGAAATCAATCCCAAGGCCGCTTATAAACGCCACGAACAAGGCTGGGTGGATGAAGTTATTGAAAACCCCGATGAAGCCGTTGAAGTGGCTGTTGAGTACAAAAACAAAAAACAAGCGCACTCCATCGCGTACTTAGGCAACATCGTGGATTTGTGGGAAAAATTGGCAGAACGAAACATCATCCCTGAATTGGGTTCTGACCAAACTTCACTGCACAATCCTTTTGCCGGCGGCTATTACCCGGTCGGACTGAGCTTGGAAGAATCAAACCGGATGATGGCCGATGAACCCGCCGAATTTAAAAAACGCGTTCACGATTCATTAAAACGCCATGTTGCGGCAGTGAATCAACTAACGGCTAAAGGCATGTACTTTTTTGATTACGGCAATGCATTCTTGTTGGAAGCTTCAAGAGCCGGTGCCGATATCATGAAAGAGAATTCTACGGATTTCAAATATCCCTCATACGTTCAAGATATTTTGGGACCCATGTGTTTTGATTACGGGTTTGGCCCGTTCCGCTGGGTATGCGCCTCGGGGAAACCCGAGGATTTAGCACAAACCGATCGTATTGCGGAGGAGGTTCTGACCAAAATTATGGAAAACTCCCCCAAGGAGATTCAATTGCAAATGGCCGATAACATTCGCTGGATTCAAGAAGCGGGGAAAAACAAAATGGTGGTGGGTTCACAAGCGCGTATTTTGTACGCTGACGCAGAGGGCAGAATGAAAATTGCCAAGGCATTTAACGATGCGGTAAAAGCCGGTAAAATAGGGCCGGTAGTGCTGGGGCGCGACCATCACGACGTATCGGGAACCGATTCCCCGTACCGCGAAACTTCCAACATTTACGACGGCTCTCAATTTACGGCCGATATGGCCATTCAAAACGTGATTGGTGACTCGTTTCGCGGCGCCACATGGGTTTCCATTCACAACGGTGGCGGCGTAGGTTGGGGCGAGGTAATTAACGGCGGTTTTGGCATGACCCTGGACGGAACAACTCAAGCCGAAGAAAACCTCAATCAAATGCTTTTTTGGGACGTAAACAACGGCATTACACGCCGCAGTTGGGCACGAAACAAGGAGGCTGTTTTTGCCATTGAACGCGAAATGCAACGCACCCCGCAACTGAAAGTTACTGTGCCGTTTATTGCGGATGATGAGGTGTTGGAAGGATTTTTTGAATAACTCCCCCAAAACTTATTTGCAAAAAAAAGGCGAGCCTCTTGCAAAGCTCGCCTTTTTAAATTCTTGATTTTCAATCACTCTTTACCCAACTCAGTAGCTCGATCAAAAGCAGCTTGAGCGGCTTTTTTAATGAGCTCCTTTACGTTGCTGTCGTCCATGGAGTCCAGTGCGGCGCGAGTGGTGCCACCTTTGGAAGCCACGCGATCCATCCAATCTTCAGGAGATATATCGGCGTTTTTAAACACCGTTACGGCGCCGTCAAAAGTATGGGTGACCAAAACACGGGCATCGTTCATGGAAAAACCCATATCCAATGCGGCCTCCAGCATACTTTGCATAAAGTAAAAAACGTAAGCCGGTCCACTGCCCGAAATCCCCGTACTGGCGTTAATGAAGTTTTCGCTCTCCACATGAATGGCCTCGCCGGTGGTGTCCAGCAAATTGCGAATCATCAAGCGCTCCACGCGCGAAACTGCAGCAGTCTCTGTATATGAAGTGACTCCCTTTCCCACTTGAGCCGGCAAATTGGGCATGGTGCGTACCACTTTTTGAGCACCCGTACCTGCCGTTATGGTATCTAAACTTACTCCCGCCATTAGGGAAACCAATATTTGTTGATTGTTTACAAAAGGCTTCATTTCGTTGAAAAGTTGCTCGGCGTGATAAGGCTTCACCGCCAAAAAAATAACATCGGCAATTTTTACCCCGTCTTCCAACTTTTCAAACACATCAAAATAAGGCTTGTCGCGCAGTGCGTCACGTTTGTCTTGCGAAATGTCGTGAATCATTAAGTTTCTGCGGTTCAACACAGGTGCTTGCGCCATTCCCTCGGCGTAAGTGAGTCCCATGTTTCCCGCTCCAATCATCAATACTTTCATCTAATTGTTTTTCTGATTTAAAGGTTTATATTCATCTCGGGTAAATCCGAGTTGTTTACTTATTTACAAAATTTTACCCGATAAAAAAACCTCAGTGAAGTTTTCTTTCGTCTGAGGTTTTTCTCTTTTTATGCATGCGCGGTTTTATCTTGTTCATCGAGTTTGAGCGGACTCTCCAATATGAGGTCGCCTCTTTTGAATTGATCCAAATGCGGACGCAAACGCCCTTTTTTATACACATTGCGTTTGGGCTTTCTCTTGCCTTTGCGCAATTTGCGCTGTTCCTCAACGGGGAGTTCATTAAACTCCTTACATTTTACCGAGCAGCAACCGGCGTACTTTTCAGCACACGCTTCACACTGTATAAAAAGCAGGTGGCAATCGTCATTATTACAATTGGTGTGTGTATCACACGGTTCGCCGCACTGGTGGCAATTCGAAATTATTTCATCACCAATACGCTCCCCTAGGCGCTCGTCAAAAACAAAGTTTTTACCCTCAAAAAGGTTTTCCAGGTTTTCGCGATCTATTTGGCGTTTGTAATCAATTATACCGCCGTGAAGTTGGTAAACGTCGCTGTATCCGTGGTGCTTTAAAAACGCACTTGCCTTTTCACAGCGAATACCGCCCGTGCAGTAAAGCAACACCTTTTTGTCCTTTTTGTCCTCGAGTTCTTTCAGCACCATGGGTAATTCATCACGAAACGTATCGCAATCGGGCGTAACGGCTCCTTTAAAATGCCCCACCTCACTCTCGTAGTGGTTGCGCATATCCACCACCACCGTATTTTCATCTTGCATGGCATCATTCCACTCGCGCGCATTGAGGTGGGTTCCCACATTGGTAACATCGTAGTCGTCGGGTTTTAATCCGTCAGCCACAATATATTTTCTCACCTTAACCACCAACTTGTAAAACGATTTTCCATCGTCTTCAACAGCTATTTTCAGCGGCATATTCGCCAAGCTCTCACGACTGTTCAAGTTTTGTTTGAACAACTCCATATTATGCTCGGGCACACTCATTTGCGCATTAATACCCTCTTTGGCAATGTAAATACGACCAAAACAATTTATTTCAGCCCATTCTGCAAAAAGTTGATCGCGAATTTCTTGTGGATTGGGGATGTTGACATAGCGGTAAAACGAAAGCGTGACGCGCTGAAAAGGCTCCTCTATCAGTTTTTGTTTCAATACCCGCTTATCAACCTTATTATACAAGTGCATATTATACAATTTAGTTGAATTTGGTAAACGGCTGCAAAGGTACTTATTTTCCTTCTTTTGGTCAGAACCGTATTCCGTCAATCTGCCTAAGTATGTGCGCAAATCCACGGGGCAAACCGATTTTGCTTGCAATATAGACGGAAAGTTGAAGAATGAGGGTTCTGACCGAGAAATACCGAAGGCTTATTATTGGCGCCGGCAGCCCTCATAAATGCCGTTATAACAATAATCTCTCATGTAATCCTTTTCAAATTCTTCAACCTCTCCCTCTGTGCCGCAAAAACTTCTCCAATCAATAGGTGCAAAATTATTTTCTCTACAACCGCACTCGGTACAAATTTTAGTCGACTCTGCATTTCCCGGATTAACTTGAATAACTCGCTCGTCAAAATCACCGCTTTTTGAAAACACGCGCAGTTGAACAAAATATGTAGGGTTACCAAAAGAAGACCTCTCATAGGTATAGGTGGGATTTTTTTCAAAAGAGCGGTTCGGAGACTCGTTTTCATAACTATAATTGGCATCAAAGTCCCATTCGTAATCTACCGCATTTTGTGAGCAATCTGAATTAAAAGTGTACTTGTAACCGTCTTTTTGCACTTCAAAACAAGCAACGGGAATTATAGGATCCATCGGCTCAATTAATTCCGGATCATCATCACAGGCCATAAAAATACAAGCAGAAAACAAAAAGCATAAAACGTTGCGCATTGGAGTTATTTTTAAAAGTTGCCGCGAAAATACAAGAATTAGATAGTTTTATAAAAAATAACCTTTGTAAATTTTTTTCTATAAAAACAAACCGATTTGAAGAACCAAATACCGGAAATTCAAAACACTCAAATTACGCTCTTTTTCTTTCAATATCAATGCCTTACAATATTATGCAAGAAAATAAATACTCAAAACCATTTCCAAACTATACACGGTAAAATGAAATAAAAACTAACTTACACGCAATAATATTTTGTATTTTACTGTTTTTAATATAGGCGGTTCTGCTTTTTGTTTATTTTTATTATTATCAAATACTTGATGATTCCGGCTTCCGGCTCGGCTCAAAGACCGCATCACGTTAACATTGAAATCAGCGATTCAACTTGGAATCCGGACTTGACCATAAACGGCGTTAGATTCCAAGAAAAATTAACCTACAGAAACATCAAAAAGATTTTAGGTAAGGCGTCCAAAATTGAGAAAAAAGCAACTGCAGATTATCCGTGGGGCTATAGATTTTCGGGAGGGTTAAGAGATTTTTTTAGGTTGAGAAGAAGAACCCGAACCTTTTACTATCACGATTTAGGCATTGCTTTCAGAGGGAAAAAACGAAGCAAAATCAATAGTGTGAAAATCTATTTTGACACCGTAAATACAGGCATTCAAGAGTTGCAAGCTTTTAGTGGTAACTTTTACATCAACGGCAAGGAGATGAAACAAAACCTGTCCAAAGCGATTACCAAAAGTTCGGGTAAAAGTCGCAAGTTCGACGATCCCTTGGCTTGCGGTATTCGCTGCAACCTCTTCAATACAGGGTTTAAACCCTCATACCAATCTTTCTATTACCATCAAATTAGAAACCGCAAATACAACCCTTGTATTGAACTCACCTATTTTATGAACAATCCCCAAATTTTGGAAGCTCACTATTTTTATAAACTCTAATTAAAATGAAGTGCCATGAAAATCAACTTGTTATTAATTGCAATCCTTTTTTTGTTTCAAAGTCAAACACAAGGACAAAAGGCCGTTTACTTTCAAAGCGACTCCTCAACACTTTCTAAAGACGTAAGGTCTCAAATAGATGCCGTTATCTCGGATTTGACAGTGAAAAAAGAATTTGTGAAAAAATTACACTCACGGGTCACGCTGATAGCGACGGCTCACCGGCATACAATGAGGAGCTCTCCATGGTCAGAACCGAACGGGTGAAGCGCTGTATGACATTCAAGGGTTTTCCCGAAGCTATTTTCGAAATGAAATGGTACGGAGAAAACAAACCGGTGACCGCTAATTCAACCGAAGAAGAGAAACAAATGAATCGGCGTGTTGAAATTGAATTTTTCTACCACGACATTCTCCCTCAATTATATGCCGAAAGCAAACAATCACAATTTTTTACAGGGCGCACAACAAAAAAACTAAATATTGAAGGAGAGGAATGTACGCGCATTCACATTCCCGTAAACTGTTTGGAATGCAAAACGGGTGGTACAGCGAACGGACGGGTTGAGGTTGAACTCAAAGAATTCTACAAAACCTCAGATATCATTAAATCAAACTTACATACTTTGAGCGGAGGTCGCCTGCTTGAAACCGGCGGAATGATTAAATTAGACGTTACGGTTAACGGCAGGGAAGTCGTAATTCAAAACGGCAGAACTATTAACGTGCTTATGCCCGCCGATGAATACAAAGAAAACATGAATGTATTTTACCCCGATGTGGATGAACGCAATGTTTTAGACTGGCGAGAGGTAGAAACCCCGTCTATCAATCAAAATTTCAGCTCATTTACATGGGCGATTTACACCGTTTCAGAACCAAAAATTGACCGAGTAAATAAAATAGGCAGACGAGAGGTTGTGACGCGTGTAAATACCTTTAACAGATTCAGCGGTGATCACACTTATGTCACATCCGGCTGCAATTTACAAATTCAAAATGACGGTTTCGGCTATATCAATTGCGACCGCTTCAGAGATGCCGAAAGACCCGTAAAGATGGCTGTGGAAATGGGAGGTGACATCAGCAACTCCACTGTGGTATTGGTTTTTGAGGACATGAACTCCATTCTTCCCGCCTTTTACAACCCCAAACTCGAACAATATGAGTTTTACAATGTGCCCAAAACCAAAAAGCGAAACTCGTAGCCTTCAGCAAAGCGGACCGCACCTATAAATTTGAAGCCAAAGAGATTCGCATCTCATCCCGAGCCACGCTCAACCCGGCACCCATTACCGCGGAACAATTTGAAAAAGGACCGGCGCTGTTGAACGAATAGATTGCGGTTAAAACCCAAATAATTTGATAAAAAGCATGATAGCGAGGGCGATTACGGAAATTTTCGCGTTGATGCGGGGTTTAACGGTGATGTGGGAAATAGCGTTGATTACAAAGGTGTCGCACCTACGGCGCTTTGTTCCGCGTTCGTGAACCCGTATTTCTACAAAGGTGTCGCACCTACGGTGCTATAATTTAACCCGAAAATTGTAGGTGTTCGGGATTTATATCAAAGCCTCGTCAGAGGCGACACCTTAAATAATTGTGAGCGAATACGCTAACGGTAATTTTCGCGTTGACGTGGTTGAAATGATCCTGCAGGTGTTTTAGAAACTCAAATACCCTTATTTAGTTCACTATGTAGTTGACGAAAGTAACAATACGGTTAGCGTATTCGCCGTTTTTAGCTCTTATTCCGATCCTCGACATTACGAAAAAGTAATGGTTAGAATAAAAGAGGATTCAAGGTAGAAAAATCGCATTCAAATACCCAAAGGTAATTAGTGTGAGAGTGAGGACGCTAATAGCGTATTTATACGGTACCGGGTTGAAACAGAACTAAATTCAGCGAGAAAAAACAACAGAAAATTGGCAAAGTTATTTGATGTTGCGGGAGAGTTGTTGAAGCGAGTTTAATGCAGCCCGCTCAAAGTTGGATTGATTTAAACTAAAAAGCCCGCAAACGAGTTGCGGGCTCTCTAAATGTTTAATCAATTAAAACTTGTATCATGTACAAAGTAAGCAAATGTACTATTTTATTTTTTACTTATCAAATCTTTGCCCCTATTTTTTCTGTTACAAAAATCTTTTCAATCCAATCACACACACCTGTATATACAGCGTTGATTAGAAAGGTGTCACGCCTACGGCGCTCCAACAATTTCTAACGTGCCTTTTCAGCTACAAAGATGACGCGCCGAAGGCGCTATAGTTTAACCCGGTAATTGTAGGTGCTCGGGATTTATTTCAAAGCCTCGTCAGAGGCGACACCTTTGTAGAAATATGATACGCAAAGCAATTTCCAAAGCCTCGTAGAGGTGACACCTTTGTAGCAAAAAACGAGCAGAAGAATTTCCAAAACCTCGTAGAGGCGGCACCTTAAATCAGTGTGGGAAACAGAATGAGAATGAGGAAAAATACCCACATGCCTTCCCATAAACCCAAAAGGGTTTACGGTTCTGACCAAAAAAATTATTCAAACTCCATTTCAAACAAGGCGGCAATGTGGTTTTTGAGCTTGGCGGCTACTTCATTCATAGGAATTTCACGACCCAACTCACGCTGCATGGAGGTAACGTCTTTATCGTCAATTCCGCACGGAATAATATTTTTAAAATAGTTGAGATCGCTGTTGATGTTAAAAGCAAAGCCGTGCATCGTTACCCAGCGCGAACAACGCACCCCCATGGCGCAAATTTTACGCGCCTCCGGCTTGTCGGGTTCAATCCAAACGCCGGTGTATCCGGGATAGCGATTGCCCTCAATACCGTACTCGGCAAGGGTAAGAATCACAGCTTCTTCCAACAGGCGCAGGTATTTGTGAATATCGGTAAAAAACAGCTCCAAATCCAATATGGGATATCCAACGAGCTGACCCGGCCCGTGGTAGGTAATGTCACCGCCCCGATTGATTTTGTAGTACGTAGCACCGGCTTTTTGGAGTCCGACCTCATCCAGCAACAAATGATCGATGGAACCGCTTTTGCCCAATGTGTAAACGTGCGGATGCTCACAAAATAGAAGGTGGTTTTGAGTAGGCACAGGGTTTTCACCCTCAGGTAATTTGCGATTGCTCATTTTGATGTTCACTGTTTCTTCAAACAGCTTTTCCTGATAATCCCAACACTCTTGATAATCAATTAAACCCAAATCTTTAAACCGTACCTTTTTCAAACTCATTGTGAGAATTTACTCAATTCGCCTTTTAAATAATCAATAACTTCAATTTCAACGGGGTCGGCACCGTTTAGTTCTGCCAAATAAATAGAAACCCAATCGCCCAAGTGAATGTGGTAAAAAGTGCGCACCACACGATTGCTGCCTTTGGAATACACTTGCATCACTTCACTTGTATAGCGACGCATGATTTCCTCGTTGATTTCTACGCGCTTCACGTTGCGCGGGTCTTCATCTTCATTCCTAAAAATCAACACGGCAATATCTTTGGGGTGACCTACCCAGCCAACGAGTTCGTTGTGATTCATCTCGGGAATAACGTGTGCGTTGCACAACATTTTGGCGTTTTCATTAATTTGTTGCCGCGTGCGAATTCCCAATCCGGCATAACCTTCAACGGTATAAATATAGGGCGAAGATTGGTGTAAAAAATGCGCAATCTCACTTGCCTGCTTTTTGATTTCAGACTCGTGCTTTTCTACATGATTCACAATTTCACCCACCGTTTGATCCAAATTCACTTGAAAGAAACCAAAGGCGTTGAAATAAGCCAAAAGTTGAATGAGTGAATACACCAACATGCCACGGGGCGGATTTCCGCCCGGTACAATAATCACGTCGAACCCGTGCTGTTTGGCCATTTTTTGCAATTCGCCCCCCGATGTTACCGCCACAACAGTAGCGCCCAGTTCAAGCGCCTCATTGGCAGCTTGCAGGGTTTCCTCCGTATTTCCCGAATACGAAGAAACCACCACCAATGTGTGCTCACCGGCAAAGGCGGGCAAATGGTAATCTTTATTGGTGATAATGGGCACGGGACACGTTTCTTTACACCAATCGGTTAAAATGGTACCGCCTATCCCGGATCCGCCCAAACCGGTAATCACCACATTGTCAATTTTTTTATTCAGCGGGGTAATTTTCGCATTTTGCGCAATTTGAAGGGCTTCTTTGAGTTGGCCGGTAAAATTGGCAACGAGTTCTTTCATCATATCAATAGGGTTATGTGTTTATTTTTCTCCAAACTTTTCCTTGAGCTGTTCCACGGTTTTTTTCGAATTCCCGGCATAAAACAAATCACCGTCAATAAAAACGGGTCTTTTCAACAGCGAATACTCCTGCAATAACAGCTCTTCCCACTCGTCATCACTCAAGTTTTTGTTTTTCAAATCGTTATGCGCGTAAAACCTGCCGCGCCTGTTAATCAAATCATTGTAGGAATCCACATGCTTGCGCAGCTCGTGCAACTCCTCCTTAGTAATATTTTCCCCCTTCACCTCGCGCAATTCAAAACCGGTTGTATCAACCTCATTTAAAATGCGTTTGCACGTGCTACAGGTTTTTAAATAAAATACTTTTTTCATGACACCCTTTGGTTTGGGCGGTCAAAAGTAAAACATGGCGGGTTAACAGTCGGGGGCGGTTGGGTTTTATTTTTTTGATCAGAACCGATTACAACCCTTCGCAAAAATTAACGGTTTTGAGCGAACGAAACACCGCAATTATTTTTATATTTGGTGCGCTTTCATGAAAAAGCCGATTGTTCATCGACTTGAAGTCGATGACTTCAAATCAAGAATGACCAAACACAAAATAAATATGAGCAACGACAAAAATCAATCGAAAAAAAGTGCCTTAATGGGCGGTGAGTTTTTAATCAAAGATGCCCGGCCCGAAGATGTTTTTATTCCGGAGGAATTTGACGAGGAACAACGCATGATTGCCCAATCCTGCAAAGATTTTTTAGCTAGTGAAGTGTACCCGAACTTGGAGCGCATTGACAATTTAGAAGAAGGCTTAATGCCCTCTATTTTAGACAAAGCCGGCGAGCTGGGTTTGCTGGGAATTTCGGTACCCGAGGAGTACGGCGGTTTTGGCAAAAACTTTGTTACCTCCATGCTCTCGGCTGAAGAAACCGGCGCGGGCTATTCCTTTTCGGTATCCATCTCGGCGCACACCGGCATCGGCACACTGCCTATTTTGTACTACGGTACCGAAGAGCAAAAACAAAAATACCTACCCAAGTTGGCCACCGGCGAATATAAAGGTGCTTACTGCCTCACCGAGCCGGGCTCGGGATCAGATGCCAACAGCGGGAAATCGAAGGCGGTTCTGACCAAAGACGAAAAACACTACGTTTTAAACGGTCAAAAAATGTGGATTACCAACGGCGGTTTTGCTCATGTTTTTACGGTTTTTGCCCGCATAGACGACGATGAAAATTTGAGTGCTTTTATTGTAGATGCCGATAGCGAAGGCATTACGCTCAACCCCGAAGAAAAAAAGATGGGCATTAAAGGCTCCTCCACCCGACAGGTGTTTTTTAATGATGTTCAAGTGCCCGCCGGTAATTTACTGGGCAAACGCAATGAGGGATTTAAAATAGCACTTAATATATTGAATATAGGTCGCATCAAGCTGGCGGCAGCGGTTTTGGGCGGAGCTAAAAAAACCATTTCACAAGCGGTGAACTACGCCAATGAGCGCAATCAATTTGGCAGACCCATTTCAAAGTACGGTGCCATTAAGGATAAATTGGCCAAAATGGCCATCAAAACATACGCTTGCGAATCGGCAACCTACCGTGCCTCGCAAAACATTGAGGACCTCATTAAAGATTTGGAATCTCAAGGCACCGATCCGGCCAAGGCTGCATTGAAAGGCATAGAACAGTATGCGGTAGAGTGCGCCATGATGAAAGTTCATGGCAGTGAAACGCTGGACTTTGTTGTGGATGAGGCCGTTCAAACATACGGCGGCATGGGGTACTCAGCAGAGTCGCCCGTTGAGCGCGCTTACCGCGATTCACGCATCAACCGTATTTTTGAAGGTACCAATGAAATAAATCGCATGCTGGCGGTGGAAATGATGCTGAAAAAAGCCATGAAAGGAGAATTGGATTTGATGGGGCCGGCCAAGGGCGTGCAGGATGAGTTGATGTCCATTCCGGATTTTGACCAAAGCGACGAAGGCTTGTTTTCCAACGAAAAACGCTACGTTGCCAACTTTAAAAAAGCGGTTTTAATGACGGCCGGTGCTGCAGCGCAAAAGCTGATGATGGAATTGGCCAAAGAGCAAGAAGTATTGATGAACATCGCCGATATGCTCATTGAAACGTATGTGGCTGAATCTGTCCTGTTACGTGTAGAAAAGCTGGTCACTTTTAAGGGTGAAGAGGAAACGCTCATTCAACAAAACATGGCACGCGCTTATGTATTTGATGCGGCGGAAAAAATAGGCAGGTGCGGTCGTGAGGCGCTTATGAGTTTTGCTGAGGGCGATGAGCTGCGCATGATGATGTTGGGCATCAAACGCTTTTCAAAATTAGATCCCGTAAACATCAAAGAATTGCGGCGCTCGGTAGCTCAAACCATCATTGATAAAAACGAATATCCGTTTTAAATACGGCGTTTAGTTGAACAAAAGCCGGTTGTGTAGTGCGCCGGCTTTTTTATTCTTCAATCCCGTGCTCCAACATTGAACCGCTAATTTCCTACTTTTGCCGTCCATGGCAATCTTGTTACACATCGATACCGCAACTGAAATTTGCTCCGTTGCCCTTTCAAATAACGATAAACTCATCTCCTTTATCGATTTGGATGAAGGTTACAGTCATTCTGAAAAACTACTCCCCACCATTCAAAAACTGTTGGCCGCTCAAAATCTCACACTCAATCAAATCGACTGTTTTTCACTCGCCGCAGGCCCCGGATCCTACACGGGACTCCGCATCGGTACAGCCACCGTTAAAGGATTAGCCTACGGACTCAATAAACCCGTTGTCACCGCAAACTCACTTCGCACACTTTACTTTCACCCCGAGGCACAAAAACTCTCCGGAAACGTTATTCCGCTTATTGACGCCCGTCGCATGGAAGTTTACACCGAGTTTTACACCCCTCAAGGTGAAATCCTCAAACCCGTTCATTCCCACATCTTACAACCCGATGATTTCAGATCAATGCCGCACCCCATATTTCTCATCGGCAACGGCGCTGAAAAAGCAAAAGACGTATATCGAGACAGGCCTGAAATTAAACAACAACCGGAGATTAG
>CAJXMT010000028.1 GCA_913056155.1 uncultured Cryomorphaceae bacterium | reverse complement strand
AAAAGCAAATATGCGAAACCCGCCGACAAACCGAAAGCTTTACAAATAAAACTTACCATTATGAATCGCTACGTACTTTTTATAAGTCTATACATCTTCATTCCCGGCGCATTACTCGCGCAAAAAAACATTGATTTGCCGGCCGCCTTCAAAGCCGGAAACGCCGGGGAAATCACCAAAAATTTTACCCAAAGCACAGATTTGGTCATAAAAGGCGAAGATGCCATTGTAAACCCGGCTGAGGGTCGCGTCAAACTCAACCTCTTCTTTTCTACTTACAAACCACTCACCTTTAGAATTTTACACACGGGGGAATCCAATAACGGCATGCGCTACAGCATTGGTATTTTAGAAACGAATGACGGTAATTTTCGCGTATCCTATTACATTAAAGGTTTAAACGGCAAAGCCCGCATTCAGCAACTCACCATAGATGATGAATAGGGTTCTGACCAAAAACACAATCATTCAAAGTTGAACCTTCGAGTGCATGTGAATCAGTAAAAAAACGTACCCGAATCTTTAATTTCACATCATCCGAATCAAACTATTCCGAGGCCACCTTAGTTTAGGCTGAATAAATGCGTGCGCAAATCAAACAGATCCATCTCTTGAATCAGCCGAATTGCCGTACTTTCGCAATCTCAAACCGGCGATATGATCACACGTAAACAACTCATAGAATTAGCGCTCAAAGAAGACGTAGGTGCGGGCGACCACACTTCACTGGCTTGCATCTCCCCACAAGCAAAAGGCAAAGCTGTACTTTTAGTAAAAGCCGGCGGCATTTTAGCCGGGGTTGACGTGGCACAAGAAGTTTTTCAATGTGTGGATGCTACATTGCAGCTCAACACTTTTATGAAAAACGGAGACGCCTGCTCACCGGGCGATATCGCCTTTGAAATTACCGGCAGCGCACAAAGTATTTTAACCGGCGAGCGCCTTTGCCTCAACTTGATGCAGCGCATGAGCGGTATTGCCACCCTCACCTCAAAATACGTAAAAGCCTGCGCGGGAACAACAACCCGGGTTTTGGATACGCGCAAAACCACGCCCGGAATTCGGGTTTTTGAAAAGCAAGCCGTCAAAATTGGCGGGGGCGAAAACCACCGGTTTGGATTAGATGATTACATCATGCTTAAAGACAACCACATTGATTACGCAGGCGGCATTCCTCAAGCCATTTTTCGTGTGAAAGAGTACCTCAAAAAAAACAGACTCAAACTCCAAGTCGAGATCGAAACGCGCAACCTTGATGAAGTCAACCAAGTGCTCAAAACAGGTCATGTCAACCGCATTATGCTGGACAACTTCACACCCGAACAAACGCGAGAAGCCGTAAAACTCATCAACGGACAATACGAAACCGAATCCAGCGGCGGCATTACATTAAACAGCATCGGCCAATACGCCACGTGCGGGGTAGATTACATTTCAGTGGGCGCTTTGACCCACTCTGCCGTAAGTTTAGATTTGAGTTTAAAAGCCGATATTGCCAAATAACCCCAAAATGGAAATAGAACTGCGCGGCGAAAAACTTGTGCTTTTACCCGAAAAGTGCATCTATTGGCCGCGAGAAAAAGCACTTTTGTTGGCAGATTTGCACCTCGGTAAAGTGAGCCACTTCAGGAAGAATGGCATTGCCGTACCCGCAGCCGCACGTTTGGAAAATTTAGAGCGGTTGCACAAAGTTCTCGAGGAAACCCGGCCGCAAACCGTCATATTTTTAGGTGATTTATTCCACAGTTCGCACAATACAGAGTGGATAGAATTCGGTAAATTTTTGGAATCTTACCGCAAGATCCGTTTCATTTTAATCACCGGCAACCACGACATTTTACGTCCCGCAGCCTATGAAGAAGTCAACATAACCGCTACTCCGCAATTGCTTCTCACTCCGTTTTTCCTCACCCACGAACCACAGCCCCAAGCCGATTTGTATAACCTTTGCGGCCACATTCACCCGGCGGTAAAACTCAAAAGCGCCTCCAAACAAACACTGCGTATGCCTTGCTTTTTATTCAGAACCGACCACGGAATGCTGCCGGCATTCAGCAGTTTTGCGGGGGCAGCCACAGTAAAACCTGTAAAGGAAGACCTCATCTACATTCCGGCGGGAGCGGAAGTCATCAGCATGAGCCAATAAACACTTTCGAGAAATTCAACCGATTTACGCTGCTTGCACATAAATCGAAAACCTTTACCTTTGGCACAGTTTGGAATACCGGCGGCGAAGTCGGTTCTGACCCAAACACGAAGTGATAATCACTTATTTTTCAGAACCCTGCACTGTATAAAAAACAGTGACTAAAATATATTTTGCGAATGGCATGTGGAAATTGCGGCAGCGACAAACCCGCGGGCTGCGGAAGTAACGGATCTTGCAACACGGGAAGTTGCGGCAAGTTGGCCGTATTTGACTGGCTGGCCGGCATGAATTTACCTGACAAGCAAAACAACTTTGTTGAAGTTCAATTTAAAAACACCCGAAAAGAATTTTACGAAAACCCCGATAAAGTTCATATTTACAAGGGGCAAACCGTAGTGGTTGAAGCCGCTTCGGGATACGACATCGGTGTAGTTTCACTTACCGGCGAGCTGGTAAAAGTTCAAATGAACAAGAAAAATGTGCGCAACGGCTCCCGCGAAAACAACAAAATTTTGCGCCTGCCCAACCAAGAAGAGCTCGACAAATGGCAAAAGGGCAGAGAGTTAGAAGAGGCGGCAAAAATAAAGGCTCGCAGTATTGCGAGAAGCCTCAAGCTGCAAATGAAAATCAGCGATGTGGAATACCGCGCCGATCATAAAAAAGCCACATTCTTTTACACCGCAGATGATCGGGTTGATTTTCGCGAGCTGATTCGCCAATACGCCGATGCCTTTAAGCTGCGGGTTGAAATGCGTCAAATAGGTGCGCGCCAAGAGGCAGGTCGATTAGGGGGGATAGGTTCGTGCGGGCGTGAATTGTGTTGCTCTACTTGGCTTACCGATTTCAGGAGCGTTTCCACCTCAGCAGCTCGATACCAGCAACTCTCCATCAATCCGGTGAAACTGGCGGGCCAGTGCGGTAAACTAAAATGCTGCCTCAATTACGAGTTGGACTCTTACCTCGATGCACTCAAGCACTTTCCCGATAAAAATAAAAAGCTCAAAACACAAAAGGGTTTTGCCGTTCATCAAAAAAGCGATATTTTTCAAGGACGTATGTGGTATTTATACCCCGACGAGCCTTCCAAATTTTACTGCCTTTCCACTGAAAGGGTAAATGAAATATTGGAGCTGAATAAAAACGGTGAAAAGCCCGAGGATTTGAGTTCTTATCAAATTGACTTGGGCCCTGTTGAAGAGGAAACAACCTATGAAAACGTAGTTGGCCAAGACAGTTTGACGCGCTTTGATCAAAATAAAAAAGGAAAGGGAAAACGGCGCGGAAAAGGCGGAAAACAGCAAGGAAATAAAAAACGAGGTCCGCGCAAGCAAACCACGGGTCGCGGAAATCAATCCCAAAAAACGAACCGCCGCAAAAATTCGGGTAACCCACGAAGCCGAAAAACAGGGTCCAATCCCAAAAAGAAATAAAATGTCAAGAACCGCAATTTTTTTCTTCCTCACTTTGTGCACCGTAATGGCAGCTTGCGATGCCACCGGCATTTACAATGAAACACGTGAAATAGAGGGTGAAACTTGGGCTTTCGAGTCGCCCGTAAACTTCAAAGCAGATGTGCAGGACACCGTCAACCTGCACGATGTTGTGGTGAACTTAAGAACCGGGAAAACGTATAACTACAGTAATTTATGGCTGTTTGTGGATTTCACTTACCCCGGCGGAAATGCTTTTACGGATACCATCGAGTGTCCTTTGGCTTATCCCGACGGCCGTTGGGTGGGTTCATCCGGTCCCGGATATATTAATACCTCCGTCATCATAAAAAAAGATATGATTTTCCCCGAATCGGGAAATTACAACATCAATATTCGACACGGAATGCGAGACGACTCGCTACATGAAATAAAAACCGTTGGTTTACGTATTCAAAGAGCTGTATGACAACCAAGAAGAAAGAAGAAGAGAAAGAAAAGAAGAAAAGACGTTATGGCGTTTTTATACTTTGGTTTTGGGGAATATACCTGGCGGGAGTGCTCTCGGTAGGTAGTTTCATTTTGCTGTTAAGTCAAAATAAACTTTGGGAACTGCCCTCTTTTGAGGAGTTGGAAAACCCCGATACATTTTTGGCTACCGAGATTATTTCCTCAGACGGGAAAATATTGGGAAAATACTTTCGAGAGAACAGAACCCACGTTAAATTTGACTCTCTTCCCAAACACCTCACAGAAGCACTCATCGCCACTGAAGACGAGCGTTTTTACAGCCACTCGGGCATTGATTTAAAAGGGACATTACGCGCGATTGTATTCTTGGGATCCAAAGGCGGCGCCTCCACGATTTCGCAACAACTCGCCAAACAACTCTATCACGAACCCGCACCCAACTTGATTATGAGAATCAAACAAAAACTCATGGAATGGGTCATCGCTGCCGAGTTGGAAAAACAATACACCAAGGAAGAAATATTGGCCATGTACCTCAATATTTTTGACTTTGTCAATAATGCCGTGGGTATTCAGTCTGCCGCTGAAGTTTACTTCAGCAAAACAGCCGGCTCGCTTGACCTCAAAGAATCTGCCATGCTCGTTGGTATGGCTAAAAATCCCTCTTTGTTCAATCCCAACCGCCGTCCCGACACAACCCTTTTTCGACGCAATGTTGTTTTTGCACAAATGGCCCGAAACGGCTACATTGACGAAACCGTAAAAGACTCTATTAAAAACGTACCGTTGGGTCTCAAGTTCAAACGTGTAGATCACACCCAAGGCCCCGCACCTCACTTTAGGGAAATTTTACGCAGTGAAGTCAAAAAGATTTTAAAGAAAAAAGATGCCGAAGGCAATTACATTTACGCCAAGCCCGACGGTAAACCTTACGATTTGTACGGTGACGGACTCAAACTGTACACCACCATAGATACCAAAATGCAGGAATACGCCGAATGGGCCGTTACTGAACATTTGGGCAAAGAGCTGCAAGAGGACTTTTGGAAAAACCTCAAAAACCGAAAAAATGCCCCGTTTTCCAATAAGGTATCCCAATCGCAAATAGATCGCATTATGCGAAATGCTGTTCGTATCAGCGATCGCTACCGCAATTACAAAGCGCGCAACATGAGTAGTGATTCCGTTGAATTTTTCTTCAATGAACCCACAGAAATGACCGTTTTTAGTTGGCACGGTGAAATTGATACCGTTATGACGCCCATGGACTCCATTCGATATCACAAAAGTTTTTTACGCGCCGGCCTCATGAGCATGGATCCGCATACCGGTGAAGTTCGCGCATGGGTTGGAGGAATCGATCACAAATATTTTGCTTACGACCATGTGAAGCAAGGCAGGCGACAGGTGGGCTCCACTTTTAAGCCTTTTGTTTATGCCCTGGCTATTGAAAACGGCATGAGTCCGTGTAAAAAAGTCCCCAACGTACCCGTTACCTTTAGAAAAGGAACCTGGAACATGCTGCAAGATTGGACACCCACAAACTCCGATACCTCTTACCGCGGAGAAATGGTCACCCTTCAATTTGGTTTGGGCTCCTCGATGAATAATATAACAGCTTGGGTAATGAAGCAATTCGGTCCGGTAGCTGTCATTGAATACTGCCGCCGCATGGGCATCACATCTCCACTTGATACAGTTCCGTCATTAGCGCTGGGTGTCGCCGATATTTCACTTTATGAAATGGTAGGCGCTCACGCCACTTTTGCCAACAACGGCATCTGGCAAAAACCCGTTTTCCTCACGCGAATAGAAGATAAAAACGGAGCGCTCATCACTGAATCACGTACAGAAACTCGCGAGGCCATGAGTGAAGAAAACGCTTACACCATGTTGGAGCTGATGAAAGGCGTGACCATGGGAGCCCGCGCACCGGATGGCAGAAAAAGAGGCACCGGCATTCGCCTCCACTTTGACCGACCGTACGGAAATATACCGTGGGACAGACCTATAGCCGGCAAAACGGGAACCACACAAAACAACGCAGACGGTTGGTTTATGGGAACCACGCGCGACTTGGTCACCGGCGTGTGGGTAGGCGCAGAAGATCGAAGTATCAATTTTACCTACACCTCACTAGGTCAGGGCGCTAATACAGCACTGCCCATTTGGGGCTACTACATGAATAAAGTGTGGGCCGATTCCACACTGGGAATCAGCACTGAAGATTTCGAAAAACCCGAAAACCTCTCCGTCCGGTTGGATTGTACCAAAGATGACAACACCGATGTAGATTACAACCGCGGATTCAACAATGAAAGCGGCGATACAGACTGGAATCAATAAACAATTAAAACCGTTCAACGTTCCGTCAAAAAACAAAGGCCATGAGTCAAAAAATAGAAACAGGCAATCAAGTACCCGAATTTTCACTTCCCGATCAAAATGGGAACATTTTTAACTCCACAACACTTCACGGTATAAAGCACGTTATCTTTTTTTACCCGAAAGATGAATCACCGGGCTGTACCAAAGAGGCTTGCAGCTTCAGAGACGCCTACCAAGATTTTCAACAAGCCGGAGCAGAGGTTGTGGGCATCAGCAGCGATGAGGTACGCGCACACCAAAGTTTCATTTCCAATCACAACCTGCCCTACACCCTGTTGAGCGATACCGACAAAAAAGTACGCAAACAATTTGGAGTTCCCGGCAGCTTATTCGGCCTCATCCCGGGCAGAGTCACCTATATTATTGATAGCAAAGGTATTGTTCAGCATATTTTTAACTCCCAACTCAATACCGAAGGTCACATAAAAAAGGCCATCGAAATTGTTGGGCAAATCGATTGATTGAAAACCTTCGTCAAAACAATATATTTGCATACTTTTTTGGTCAGAACACGAATCCCGTCGCAGTAAATTCGCCGGATTTCAACTCCGCAAAAACGGTGTTGAGAGTGGCTCTGACCGATACCATTTAAAATATTTAACCATGAAAAAACGATTTGCCGCACTATTTCCTTGCATTCTCATGCTGTTAACCGCTTGTTCAACGGGCGAAAAAAGCACCTCAAAAAAAGAGTCGAAAAAAGATAAAAGCATTGAGGAAATCACGCAAAAATGTATAAAACATGAGGGTTTATTCACCTTGTTTCAAGATACAACCTCGGGTAGTTTGTATATGCTTATTGACTCGGCACATTTGGGGAATGAATTTATACACTTCAGCCAAGTGGCAAACGGCGTTTTGGACGCCGGCTATTTCAAAGGCTCATACCGCGGCTCTCGAATATTTCGCGTTGATCGCTATTACGACCGCATTGAGTTTGTATTGGAAAACACATCGTATTACTTTGATGAAAACAATGCACTGCACAAAGCTGAGAACACTAACATTAACAAACCCATCATTCTGTCAGAAAAAATAAAAGCCGAAAGCGATTCTTCAAACGCAGTACTTATTGCAGCAGATGATTTGTTTATGAGCGAAACTTTTATGCAAATTAAACCGAGTTACAGTTCAAAATACAAAGGTTTTAAATTGGGTAAATTGAGTAAAGATAAAAGCAAATATCAATCGTTGAATAATTACCCCCAAAACACCGATGTTACCGTCAATTATGTTTACGAAAACAGTTACCCGAAAAGTCGCGGGAGCAGCGCCGTTACAGACAGCCGTTTTGTCAATATCAAACTCAACCATAGTCTTATTGCCGTGCCGAATAATGATTACCAAGTGCGCTATGACGATGCGCGCGTAGGTTATTTTATGACACAAGTGAATGACATGACGTCCACGGAGGTTACCAATTATCGCGATAAAATACACCGTTGGAACTTGAAAAAGAAAAATCCCGAAGCCGCATTATCAGAACCCGAAAAACCCATTGTGTGGTGGATTGAAAATACCACACCCGAAGAATATCGCGACGTGATTAAAGATGCCGTTTTGCGTTGGAATACCGCCTTTGAAAAAATCGGGTTTAAAAATGCCGTACAAGTAAACATCCAACCCGACGATGCCGAATGGGACGCCGGTGATATTCGGTATAATGTGATTCGCTGGACTTCATCACCTCGGCCTCCTTTTGGCGGGTACGGCCCCAGCTTTGTAAATCCCCGAACCGGCGAAATTTTGGGCGCCGACGTGATGATTGAGTTTGCGTCTATTAGCAATCGGCTGCAAAAACAAGATGTGTTTGAACAAGCCGGTATCTTTTTCGATGATTTTACTGCCGGCAGCGATCATTTTCACGACCACACACACGGGTGCAGCATAGGCAACTTTATGGCGCACGCCACTCAAGCGGGAAATGTTTTCCATACGGTTCAAGCGGCAGACGAAGAGCAAAAGAAAGAGTTTGTGAATCAAATTTTATACAGACTCATGCTCCACGAGGTGGGTCATACACTTGGGCTCAATCACAATTTTAAAGGTAGTTTATTAAACAGCCCTGAAGATATTCACGATCTCAAAGTTCAGGAGGAAAGCGGCTTGGCGAGCACCGTAATGGAGTATCCCGCGATTAACTTTGCTCCCGAGGGAAAAGAGCAAGGCTTGTATTTTGATACAAAACCCGGCCCTTACGATTTGTGGGCTATAGAATTCGGTTATCACCCGGGCGCCGCAACAGAGGAAGAAACCGAATCGATTTTAAGCGAGATACTTTCGCGCTCCTCACAACCCGAATTGGCTTTTGCCAACGATGCCGATGATATGCGTTCGGCAGGAAAAGGAATTGATCCCTTTGCCATGATTTTTGACTTGACCGATGATCCGGTAGCTTATTCTGTAGAACGTATGGAACTGGTGAAAAACACGTATCCCAAACTCAAAGGCAAATACCTTGTTGATGATGAAAACTACCACAACTTACGTCACGCGTTTTTGGTTTTAAACACCGAATATGCCACTGCTTTGCGTGTTATTTCTCGACACGTTGCCGGTGTAAAAGTCGACCGCAGTTTAGTGGGACAAAATAAGGGAACGGCACCTTTTACTCCGCTCGATAAAAAAGATCAAAAACACGCAGTACAACAACTTGAAAAGTATGCCTTTGCGCCGGAGGCTTTTGATCAACCCGAAGAATTATTGCGTTATTTACAAATGCAACGCAGGGGTTTTAATCATTACAGCCGCGGTGAAGATCCGCGCATTCACCAAAGAGTTTTAAACATTCAAAAGGCATTATTGAGTCACCTTTTACATCCCAACACGCTCAACCGTTTTATCGATACAGAGCTATACGGCAATGAATATAAGCTTGCAGAATTCCTCAACGATTTAACCGATGCTGTCTTCAAAGCAGATTTGAGCAGTGGAGTAAACGGCATGCGCCGCAATTTACAGGTTGAGTATGTGGAGCGCCTCATTAAAACCAACAACAATTCAAGTTTGATGCACGCAGCTAAGTCGGCGGCACACGGTCAATTACTCCGGATTGAAAAGCTCAACCAACGCGGCGCCAAAACGGATGAAGCCACTAAAATGCATCGCAACTACGTGGAAAATATGATTGAAAAAGCACTTGACGATTGATTCTCTTCAATAACCTGATGAAAAAGCCTCAGTTTTAAAAAAAATGAGGCTTTTTTCGTTTTTATTCCTCGCTGCAGCAGGAACATTTAGGGCTTTATACCGGGTTTAGTTCAACACCGCACTTGACAAGCGCGGTAATATCACCGTATTTTAACCTGAACTTTTAAAGTACATTTAATTATGAAAATGATTACAGCTATATCTTTACTATTCTCGGCCGCGGTATCCTCAATTAACGCCCAACAATGCAACGTGCCCTCGGCAGCGAGAAATATCGACATCAACAACATCAGCGCTTTAATGCACAACGGTGGCGATCAGTTTTGGAATCTCGCCGGCAGACCGCATTTTGAAGTTCCCAAGGGAAGCGGAAGACACGCAGCCTTTATGGCCAACCTTTGGATCGGCGGACTCGATAAAGACGACTCTTTAAAAATTGCGGCGGGATCATTCAGACAAACCGGAATTGATTATTCTCCGGGTCCCCTCAATCCCGACGGAACAGTCAATGAAGAGTTATGCCAAAAACTGGATATCATTGCTAAAATGAATAAGTGGGACGTTGACATGTTTTTGTCCGGAACAGATACAACAGACAACATTTGGGACTGGCCGGCAAGCGGTAACGCTAAATTAGATTTGCCCGTTCAAAGCTTCGCCCCTTTTAAGGATGTAAACCAAGACGGAATATACAACCCCCATGACGGTGACTATCCATTAATTAAAGGCGATGCCGCCTTGTGGTACGTAATGAATGATGTTGCCAATGGCCATACCCACAGCAATGGTGAGTCCGTTGGCGCTGAAATTCACATGATGACCTACGCCTACTTGGGGAATGAACATATAAATAACGCCCTATTTACCGAATATAAAGTACACCTGAAAACCCAAGGCTTCAATGAGTTTTATATGGGAATCGTTCTCGATGGTGACTTGGGGAACCCCTTTGATGATTACGTAGGTTGTGATTCAACTCGCGATTTAGGAATATTTTACAACGGCAACTTAATCGATCAAGATAATGCCGGGGCTTTGGGCTACGGGCCTAATCCACCACAACTCGGGTTGCGCGCCGTTAAACCTCCCCATGCAAAAAACTCCAATACTGAAATTGGAATGAGTACATTTACTTACTACGACAATAACTAAAGCGTTACCGGTGATCCTCAAACATTAAAAGAGCACTACAATTACTTGCGCGGGTACTGGAGAGACGGCACACAAATGGTTAAAGGCGGCAACGGCCATCAAAACACAAACTCACCTCCTTTTGAGGTTGCTCATTATATGTTTCCTTCAGAACCAAACGACACCGCGGGTTGGAACGAATGTACCGCCGGAAACACCCCTTTTGACCGAAGATTTCTCATGTCATTCGGGCCGTTTGATTTTGACAAAGGAGAAATGATTGAGGCTACGTTTGCTTACGTGTGGCAACGCGACACGAACTTAATGAACGCAACTTGCGACGCTACATTCGAGGGCATGCGAGTAGCCTCAGACGATGTGAAACAACAAAATGATTCACTCACCAATTGCGACGCGTTTCATCCGAATTACACCTTAAACATCAACCATAATGATGCAGATATCGGCGAAGCAAGTGTTGAAGTAGTAGCCAATGAATCCATAGAAATTTACTCGTGGTCAACAGGTGACACCGGAAGAGTTGTTGAAGGATTGAGCAACGGTAAAATTTACCTGACCTTGCATGACGGAGGCTATTGTTACTATACAAGAACAGTAGCAGTTGGAGATGTTTCAAGTGTAAAAGAAAATACACGTAAAAACGCATTTATCATTCACCCCAACCCCGCGACCAATCGCTTACGCATCACGTTTGATGAGGTGCAAACATCAGCTGATGTTACCGTAATAAATCAAACGGGACAGATTATGGGGACTTATGGCGTAAGAAGTTCTGATTATCGAGATATTGACCTCTCAAATTACTCAGCAGGTTTTTACTTTTTACAAGTTCATACCGGCGAATATCGAGAAATCAAAAAGTTTGTGGTTTCCAAGTAGAGTAATGAGGCGGTAAGCCGAGCGGGGAGTAATTACAATCATCAAAGGTACTTAACGCTCGGTTTACCGCCTTTTATATGATTGTGAAATACCTAAACACTAATTCATCAACTTCCAAACCAACTCGCGTAAAAGCTCCTGAGGGGCTACTTTGCCCGTTCCCACCCCTTTAAATTTACCGTCGTATTCGCGCAGCAATGTTATGTTACTCATGACTTTTTTCCCGGTAAAGTTATCCGCTGCAGCAAGGTAATCTTTTACAAAATACGGATTCACTCCTATTTTTTTGGCTATGCTGTATTTATCGCGTGTTTTCTCAAAATAAATACTCATGACTTGACCAAAGTACTTCATCAATACAGCAAGTGTTACCACAGGCGGATGGTCTTTGAGGTTCTGACCAAAATAGATCGCTATTTGCTGCGCTTTGGCATGGTTGAGCCGACCAATGGCATTTTGCAACTCAAAGTTATTAAAATCTTTACTGATTCCGATATTCGCTTCAATATGATTTTCATCTACCGTAGAACCGGGTTCCACATTGAGCATTAATTTATCCAGCTCATTCGTGATTTTAGCCAAGTCTGTACCTAAAAAATCACCAATTAATAGCGCAGCTTTGGGTGTGATTTGGTAATTTTTGTTTTTGAGGTATTTTTCAACCCAAGCCGGTATTTTATCATCGTAAATAGGTTTGGAAAAAAATTCCACTCCCGTTTTTTGTGCGAATTTCACCCATTTTTTTCGGCCGTCAACTTTTTTACCTTTAAAAGCTATTACTAAAATTGTACTTGAAAGCGGGTTTTGAAGATAACTTTCAAGAGCTTCCGGGTTTCTCATTGACTGAGCTTCACGCACAGTCACAACCTGTCGCTCAGCCATCATGGGATAGCGCTTAGCTGCCTCAATCACTTGATGTACATCGGTGTCTTTACCGTACATCACCGTCATGTTAAACCCCTTTTCCTCTTCGGTTAGGGCGTGGCTCTCAACGGCCTTGGAAATTTGATCAATAAAGTACGGCTCTTGGCCGTGTAACAAATAAACCGGTTTGAATTTTTGCTGTTTGATATCAGTAATCAACTGTTGAAAATCCATACCGATTGTTTTGTTTAAAGTGCCGGATTGGTAATCATGGGCTCAGCACCTCTCATCTCACCGGCAGTGGATTTTTTACTGAATTTATACAACATTTTACCGTGTTGTGCAACAGCACCCAAAAATGACGGGTGCGTATGATAAGGAACACCAAACTCATCGGCAGTTTCCTTCACGATTTTTGATATGGGCCGGTAGTGTGCATGACTCATATTGGGAAATAAGTGATGCTCAACTTGGTAATTTAACCCACCGATGAACCAAGAAAAAATTTTGCGGTGTTGTGCAAAATTTGTTGTGGTTCGCATTTGATGAACTGCCCAGTTTTCATTGACTTTCCCGTCTTCCTCATGTGCAATAAAATCTGAAGACGGCATAACATGAGCACAAACAAAAATCAAACTCAAAATAAAACCGGTCACAAAGTGCATGGCAAAAAACGCGAGAAAAATCACTCCAAATGAAACCGGCAGTAACAGAGCCGGCAACAACAACATGGCGGAGAAGTAGAGCATTTTCGAAATGATTAACTTGGTCATCTCTTTTCTGTATTCCTCCCCGGTTTTAATAAATCCTTCTTTCCGCGCCATAGGCAACAGTTTGAAGTCTCTGAACAAAACACGGGAAAAAGTACCCAAACCGTAGAGTAACCACGAATAAATGTGCTGAAAGCGGTGGAAAGAACGCCATTTTTGAAGGGGCGAATTCCGCATCAATACCGTAGTTTCAATGTCCATATCCGAACCCGTTATGTTGGTGTAAGAGTGATGTAGAAAGTTATGCTGATATTGCCAAGCGATATCACTACCTCCGATTGCATTCATGGAGAGCTGCATGAGGTTGTTCCACTTTTTCTTCTTAAAGAATGTGCCGTGGTTGGAGTCGTGCATGATATTTAAACCTATACCGGCTTTCCCTAATCCCATGAGGATGTAGAGCAGAATTATAGCTCCTGCAGAAGTAAACATGCCGGATAAAATCAAACCAAACGGTATGAGGTAGGCACCGAACATCAACACGGCTTTCAGCTTTGTTTCCCTGGTTGAGTACTTAGACAGCTTATTGTCTTTGAAATACTGATTCACCCTCTTTCTCAAAGTAGGAAAAAAGTCTTTATTTCTTTTTGGATCGAAAGTATGTCTTGGTTTTGACTGCATAACTTTACTGTTAACTTGAATGGTTATTTACGCCGAGCGCAAAAATATAAAAATTCCTTTAACTCCCTCACTGTAGATACAAACCTCACTTTTCTTCACAAAAACGTAACACCTGCATGGTATCGGGATAAAGGTTACTTATTTTTATTTTGTAGGAATCTTCAAACAAATCATTTGTTTGTATGAACCTTTTCATTTGAATTAATTCTTCAGCCCTGCCCTGCAATGAAGCTAGTGAGTCTGCTCGGCTCTCGGCATTCATGATGAAATTTTGCGAAGTAAGGTACTTTAAAGCAAAGCCAATCATGTCCCATTTGTCGCGTGTCAAATAATCTTGTATGTGCCCCAACTCATGACTCAGCCACCCGGAAAGCACTTCCGGGGGAAGTTCTGAAATCTTCATAGAATCTGAACCTGCAGTTAAATACGGTCGCATTTTCACCACATAGCTTCGGTTACTGTTATCTTCAAACAAAAAATAAGGCTGCGGTTGTGCTTGCATAACCGAAGAGGTAACACTTTCATCATATCGAAAAGTCATCTCGTGTTTCTCAATAGCGGGAAATGAAGCGGCAACAGATTGAACCACGTTTCTCAGTTCTTTCGGATAAGTTAAATTACCGGATGTCTCGTAAACGTCGCTGTGGATACATGCCGGTCGTAAAAGGAAAACTCCAATTACGACTAAAGGGAGAGGCAATAAAAATAATAATTTCCTTAACATCACAGGTAACAACGCCTCAAATCACTTTAAGTTCACCCGATTCCACAAAGATTACCATAAATATTTAAAATGGCCGGCAATTAAAAGCTGCCTCCCATCATTTCACCCAGTTCCTCCTCGCTAACCTCTTCATAACCTTCGGGTACCCGAAACAATTCCACATCTACTTTTTCCTCCCTTACATCCATCGCACGAATCGTAATTTCCATCCCCTCTGTTTCAATAGTGTATTCCAGCGGATAACCTTTCAAAACCGCAAATTCGGCACTGGCATCACTTGTGATTTCAGTAGTGTACCAAACCGTAACAGTTCCCTGCTCATCGGTAACTTCAGCTCGTTTACACAAGTAACCCGCCACGGTTTTTTCTTCATTGTAATACTCAACCTCAACATCTTCATTTTCTTCTTCATCGGCATCATCAATAGCCTGTTTCAAATACATTTTTTGACCTAGGGTATCAATTAAAATGTAACTTATTTCCGCATCGCGATTCATAATAATAACCGTTTCCGTTCCCATAGAGCCCGGTTTTTCTATTCGGGCATTTTTTCCCTTTATAATAGTTGTTGTCTCTTTGGGCAACATAGATTTATATGCTTGCATTTCAGCCGGCAAATTATTATAAATCAATTCCATTTCGATAACTCCTTCAAAGCTTTGCGACATTCCGGATAAGGAGAAAAGCAATAAAAAAGCGAACAAAAAAACTTCTCTTGTTGAATTCATCTTTCTTGAAAATAATGGATACAGTAATTTAATAAGGGTCAGAGCCTTTGCTCAAAATAGACTATTCGGCATTCACCACCAAACTATCGGCATGCTGACTTTTTTGTTTGATTATTTTTTTCACGATAAAAGCCACTCGCTTCACATCATCTTCTGTCATGGAAGAGCCGGAAGGCAGGCAAAGCCCGTACCTGAAAATATCTTCACTTGTACCGTTTCCGTAAAACGGACAATCTTTAAAGACCGGCTGCAGATGCAACGGTTTCCAAACAGGTCTGCTCTCGATATTTTCAGATTCCAAAGCCAAACGGATATGTTCGCGGTTGATTCCTTCCGTTTTTTCAGGATCGATCATAATGGCAGTAAGCCAGCGGTTACTGTAATAGCCGTAAGGCTCGAGGAGAAAAGAAATTCCTTCTATTTCGTTGAGCTCTTTAAAATACAAATCAAAATTATGGCGTCGTTGCAATACACGCACGGGCAAGCAATCCAGCTGGCCAACACCTATACTCGCAGTAATATTGCTCATCCTGTAATTGTAACCGATGTAAGAGTGTTGATAATGCGGAGCGTTATCTTTTGCTTGAGTACTTAAGAAGCGCGCGTGATTCACCAAATTCCAATCATTGGACAATAATGCACCACCGCCGCCGGTAGTAATAATTTTATTGCCGTTAAAGGAGAGCACGGCCATCCTGCCAAAAGATCCGCACTTTTTCCCCATAAACGTTGAGCCTGCAGCCTCTGCGGAGTCTTCAATTATGGGAATATCAAATTCTGTTGCGATGCTCTGCAGCTCAGCCCATTTGGCCGGCATACCGTACAGATCAACCGCGATAATTGCCTTGGGCTTTTTGCCCTTGGCCGTTAAGTCTTCAATTGCCTCAATAACAAGTTGTGGACACAAATTCCAAGTTTCAGATTCCGAGTCTATAAAAACCGGCTCTGCACCTAAGTATTTTATAGGGTTTGCAGAGGCCGAAAAAGTCAAGCTTTGAACCAATACGGTATCTCCGGGCTGCACTTCTAAATTAATCAGTGCTAAATGTAAGGCTGCAGTACCTGAATTGAGAACAGCGGCTGCCTCCACATTAAAAAACCCCTTGAGTTTAGACTCCATTTTCTTTAGGTGAGGCCCGGCAGGCGCTACCCAATTCAAATTAAATGCCTCCTTAACGTGTTCGACCTCTTCTCCACTCATGTGAGGAGGTGAAAGCCATATTTTTCTTGATTGTTTATTACTCATAAAGATGGTGGATTGAGGCTTCAAATATATACATTCTTATGGTTCAACAATTGCCAAAACAAAATTAGTTTCGATTTGAAATAAAAGATAAATAAAACACACTGGTTATCAAAGCAGTTCCTGTTTATCCATGTCTAACCATTCCAATGTTGCATTGCAAAAAATGTCTTCTTTTTCGGTATTTGAGAGGTTCATTTCTTCAATAAACCTTCCTATCTCCAAATCTCCCAAAGGAAAAGGATAATCAGAACCCAATGTAACTCGCTTTGAGCCTTGCAAGTCTAAAATATACTTCAACAGCTTGGGATCATGCGTAATACAATCCACCCAAAATTTCCCGATGTAGTCACGCGGATTTATATCATTATCCACGGCTACTAAATCAGGGCGGCAATTAAAGCCGTGCTCCACTCGGCCTATTGTGGGTAAAAACGAACCGCCGGCATGTGAAAAATTAACTCTTAAATTCGGCAATCTTTCCAGTACACCGCCAAAAATTAAGGAGCAGGCTGCTCTTGAGGTTTCTGCCGGCATTCCCACCAGCCAAGGCAACCAATATTTGCGCATGTCGTGAAAACCCATCATGTTCCACGGGTGCACCATGACAGCCAAGTTTAAATCTTGAGCAGCCTCAAAAACGGGAAAAAACTCAGGCTCAGATAAATTGAGATCGTTGATATTGGAGCCTATTTGTATGCCTTTAAGTCCAATTTTTTTGATGCGCTCCAACTCTTCCACCGCACATTTTGCATCTTGCATGGGAACCGTTCCCAAACCGATATAGCGTTTGGGGTATTTGGCAACGAGATTGGCAATATCATCATTTAAAAATTGAGCCAACTCCAAAGTATGTCTCGGCTTTGCCCAATAGGAAAACATAACGGGAATGGTACACACAACCTGTACACGGGTATTGAACTTTTCATAATCCTTCATGCGCAATTCGGCATCCCAGCAATTGCTTTTAATACGCCGGAAAAACTCATTGCCCTTCATCATATCAGCGGTATCATCCTCATTTTGTTTCAGGTGGATAAAATCGCCGTAACCGAATTTATCAGCAAAATTCGGGAGGTGTTCAGGTAAAATATGCGTGTGCATATCAATTTTTAAAAAATCGTTGTTCATGTCGCTATTTTATGGGGTTCTGAAAGAAAAGACACAAGATTAATCGATAAAACGCTCATCCGTTTCCATGACATGACCGCAATTATTACAAGTTCTCAACTCTTTACTCGCATAATACGCTTTAAATCGAGGTAAAAAATCTTTTTCAATATTGGTGAGCGGGAAATAAGTCTCGTGAAGTTTGTTATTGCATTTGTCGCAAAACCAAAGTAAACCGTCGGTATGGTCACTTTGGCGAATGTGTTCAATCACCAAACCTACAGATCCCTCACTCCTGATGGGAGAATGAGGTACTTTAGGCGGTAATAAAAACATCTCTCCCTGTTTTATGGGTACATCAACCGCTTTTCCGTTTTCTTGAATTTTGACCAAAATATCGCCTTCGAGTTGAAAAAATAACTCTTCAGTTTCATTGTAGTGATAATCTTTGCGCGCATTGGGCCCTCCCACAATCATCACAATATAATCTGTACCCTCGGGATAGAGGTTTTTATTGCCCACGGGAGGCTTGAGAAGATCTCTGTTATCTTCAATCCACTGAAAGAGGTTAAAGGGTTTTTTGACACTCATGGCTGCAATTATTTGATAAGCAAAACTAATGATTGAACGGGAGAATTCCTATTCATCGGTAGCCGGATTTGCCGACATACTTGTTATATCACGGTCAAACATATACAGCCCGCCTCCTTTTTCTTCACCGATGAGTTTGAGTTTATCCAAAATAGTTTGTGCAAGTGCTTCCTCTTCCAATTGCTCCTCCACATACCACTGTAAAAAGCGGTGTGTAGTGTAATCTTTCTCTTCCAATGTGATATGAACCAACTCATTAATAGCATTAGTAATTCCACGCTCATGCTCCAGCAAGTCCTCAAACACGCTGCGCATAGAGGTGAATTTTGCGGGCGGCTGTTCCAAAGACGGAACTATTGCACTTCCTCCGCGTTCATTTACAAACTTGATAAGTTTCAACATATGCTCGCGCTCCTCATCAGATTGACGATACAAAAATTCAGACACTCCTTCAAAGCCTTCTACTTCAGCCCAAGAGGCCATAGCTAAATACAGTTGCGATGATGCGGCTTCTCGAGCTACTTGCGCATTCAATTTCTCTTCAATTTTTCGTGATATCATAATAAACAACTTTTTTTAATTCAATGTTTTTCCGCAGGCTTTATGCTACCAAGTCAAAAATCCGTTTCTTTGCTTATGCAGAAGAATTTCGGTTCTCACCAAAATAGATACCAACCTGCCTATTATTATACGTACAAGATCTATGACTAATACAGAAAAAGACCCTGCTAAGGGCAAAGGTAAATCAAAACAAAAACTTACAGGCAAACAACTCAAGCGCGCTTTGTTAAAGTTATTCAACCAAAACCCGAGTGAACCACTCAATTACAAACAGGCTGCCGCAGCATTGGATTTGAAAAACAATCACGACAGAAAATTGGTGGCCAATCAGCTCAACCAACTCAAGGCCGATAAAATTTTAAAAGAAGAAGCGCGGGGGAAGTACAAATTGATTGTGAAATCGGCTTTTGTCAAGGGCATTGTAGATATGACAAAAAGCGGCTCGGCTTACGTCATTACCGAAGAGGTTGACAAAGACATTTACATTCCGCCCAAGTTTATGTACAACGCCCTCAACGGCGATACGGTGAAGGTTTTTATTTTGGCGCGCAAAAAGCGCAA
>CAJXMT010000027.1 GCA_913056155.1 uncultured Cryomorphaceae bacterium | reverse complement strand
AAAATAAAACTTTCCCCTACTGCTCCTTGAGGATACATTTGATCTTCATCCGGAATAAACACAAATTGGCAACCGGCACCGTTAAGCAGTTCTAAATCGGCATCAATATTTTTGGGATACTTATTAAAATCTTCCTTGTTGTTGAACTGCGTGGGATTCACAAAAATGGAGCAAACAGCTGCATCATTTTCTTTCACGGCACGCTTGACCAATGAAATATGCCCTTTGTGCAGCATGCCCATGGTGGGTACTAACCCTACCGTTTCCCCACGCTCACGAAAGTCGCGTAAGGCCTCATTCAAACTGCTTTTTGATTTAAAAACTCTCAAATTTCAAGATTTTTTTTGGTCAGAACCGTTAACGGGTTGCGACTTCAATTTAACTTACTTCTTCGTCACAAGTATGGGAATTGATGATTGCAAGCTGCGGTGAAATGGTTTGTGAGTGAATTGCCCGTTTATTATTATTTGTGTAAATGAGTTAAACCGCCGCAAATTTACAAGAAAGTTTTAACCTGTGAAGCCGACGAACCGGGAACCCGCGATAATAAATATGATAACGGGCGTTAAATTGAGCGCGTTACCTCGAGGAGCCTATAATTTACTTGAGTCATTATTTGCTCATTATGGAAATTATAGCTTACTTTTGTGGCTTCTTTTTGTAAACATATCAATATGAGTAAACCCAAGATTTTATTTGTGTCGCAGGAGATCGAGCCCTACTTGAAAGAAACAGAAATGTCGAAAGTAGGAAGATTTTTACCGCAGGGAATTCAAGAGCGCGGTAAAGAGGTTCGGGCATTTATGCCGCGGTTTGGTTTGGTGAACGAAAGGAGGCACCAATTGCACGAGGTGATCAGGCTATCAGGCCTTAACTTGGTTGTGAACGATTTAGATCACCCGCTCATTATTAAAGTAGCCTCTATTCAAGCCGCTCGCATGCAGGTTTATTTTATTGACAATGAGGAGTTTTTTAAGCGTAAAGCTACCTTTCAAGATAAGTCGGGCAAAATGTTTGAAGATAACGACGAGCGAGCTATCTTTTTTGTTCGCGGAGTACTGGAAACCGTAAAAAAATTGGGATGGTCTCCTGATATTATTCATTGTCACGGCTGGATGACTTCTATTCTGCCTACTTACCTAAAAACGTTTTACAACGACGATCCGCTGTTTTCAGATACAAAAACCGTTTACAGCGTTTATGATCACCATCCCGAAAAGCCCTTGCATGATGGAATGATTGATAAAGTAAAGTTTGACGAAATTGATGGTGATGCGGTGAGTTTGCTACAAAACCCTTCTTATATCAATCTTCATAAACAAGCCGTAAAAGATTCTGATGCGGTTGTTGCGGGAACTTCTGAAATCCCCACAGAAATTGAAGCCGATATTAAAGAGAGTCGAAAACCGTTTATGACTTACACTGAGTACGCCGATGACGATTCTTACTACGAAAAATTTTCAGCATTTTATGATGAAATTCTCAATGAAAACACAGTGTCTGCCGATGCTGAATAGTTTTACAAAACCTTACCGGATCAGGAAAGAGGTGAGTTTTCACCTCTTTCTTATTTTTACGACATTTCTTTTAGCCGGCCTTTCCGGTTGCGCTGAGGACCCGCAGGTTGAGGCGGATTTACCACGCTCGGGTACTCAAATAGGCGCGGCTTACACTGATTCATTTTCTGTTATTTCCCGCACTGTTCGTATTGATTCAGTGCGTACCGATCAAAGCTTTCGCATGCCGTTAGGCGATTATAACGATCCTGTTTTTGGAAAGTCAAGTGCCTCATTAGTCACTCAGTTTGAGCTTTCGAACCCCGGCATTTCCTTTGGCAGCGCTTCTCTCGTCTTCGATTCTTTAGTGCTTTCGCTGGCTTATGGCACAACAGGTCAGGGAGGTTCTTTTTACAGTCGTAAAACAGGTACGGGAAATGTCGATTTAGACGAGCAAACCTTTAAGGTTTATGCCGTTACTGACAATAATTTCACCGGAGAGGACACCATTTTTTCAGACGGTACTATTCGCAATAACGGATTAAAAGGCACCTTGCAATATGATGAAGATCAACCCATAGGTGAAGTGACAACCAAGCCGCGCGTGGGTAATACAGATTCCGTTTTTGTGGATGGTGAAGCTTTTGCGCCGCATTTGCGCATTCAATTAAATGAAGCTTTTGGTCAGAGCCTTTTCAATGCACCGTCTTCCGCTTTTGCCTCTGATGAGGCGTTTAGAGATTTTATGCCGGGATTGGTCGTCGTTCCCGATAACAACTTTGCGCCTCCCGAAGGACAAATACTTTTCATAGATCCCGCAGCGGCCATTTCAGGACTCACCATTTTTTATACCAATAACTCTACCGCTGAAAGCGTGCGTGAAACGTATTTTATTGCCATGAATAATGACGTTCCACGATTTAACTTGTTTGATAAGGAATATAGCGGAACAGGTGTAGAACAGTCATTAATGCGTTCCTCCCCGGAAGATTTCAGCGGAGGCAGTGAAATCACATACGTGCAAGGTTTGGCCGGAGCACGAACCGAAATTCAAATTCCTCATTTGCTCAAGGCCTTCCCGGTGGAAAAAGATTTTATCATCAATCAGGCCGAACTTATTTTGCCCGTTTCACAAAGTACAAATGATCCCTTTCCCGCCATTCCTCAATTTAACATTGCGGCATTAACTGAAAACGGCAGGTTAACAATAGTAAGTGATATTGTAGAAGGCTTTGGCCACTTAGACGGAAACCTGGACCAACTTGAAGGATATTATCGGTTTAATGTCACACGACACGTGCAAAGACTTCTTGAACAAGATCGTAAGGGAATTGATGAAAATTACGGGTTTATCATTGTGGCGGCAAGTGAGCAACTCAATGCCGCCCGAACCACACTAACCGGGTATGATTCCCAATCGGGAAAAGGACCCCAAATGAGAATTTATTATACACCACTAAACGACTAAAATTATGTGCGGAATTGTTGGATATCTCGGCACCGAACAAGCCTACCCTGTTATTATAAAAGGTTTAAAAAGATTGGAATATCGCGGCTATGACAGTGCCGGAATTGCTATATTGGAAAATGATAAAGTTAAGCTTCATAAGTGTAAAGGAAAGGTTGCCGACTTAGAAAAGTTATGTGAAGGTAATGATTTAAAGGGCACTATAGGAATAGGTCATACACGTTGGGCCACGCACGGTGTCCCCAATGATGTTAACTCTCACCCGCACACTTCTCAATCCGGTAATTTAACCATCATTCATAACGGAATTATTGAAAATTACGGTTCTCTTAAAAAGGAGCTGGAAATCAACGGGTACATACTTGAAAGTGAAACGGATACGGAGGTGTTGATTAATTTTATTGAAATGATTCAAACAGCGCAAAATATACCGCTTCGAAAAGCGGTTCTACTCGCATTGAATCAAGCGGTTGGGGCCTATGCGATTGCGATTTTAGAAAAGGGAAATCCCGATGAAATTATTTTGGCAAAAAAGGGGAGTCCGCTGGTTGTAGGCCTGGGGGAAAATGATTTTTTTATTGCATCTGATGCCACACCGTTTATTGAGTATACCAATAATGCTGTTTACCTCGAAGATGGAGAAATGGGCGTTATTCGCCGTGATAAAAAACTCGAAATATCCACTATTGAGGGAGATAAAGAAGTAACGCCTTACATTCAAGAGCTTCAATTGCATTTGGAAGAAATTGAAAAAGGCGGCTATGACCATTTTATGCTCAAGGAAATATACGAACAACCGAGATCGATTCGAGATACATTGCGCGGACGTTTGAATTTGAAAAAGTCCGTGATTTCCATGTCGGGAATTCGCGAGTACGCCAATCGTTTTGAGAATGCGGAACGCATCATTTTTATAGCCTGCGGTACAAGTTGGCATGCCGGTTTAGTGGCAGAATATATCTTTGAAGAGTTTTGCCGAATTCCGGTTGAAGTGGAGTACGCCTCAGAGTTCCGATATCGCAACCCGGTGATTACAGAAAATGACATTATTATTGCCATTTCACAATCGGGGGAAACCGCTGATACGCTGGCAGCTATTGAAATGGCAAAGCAAAAAGGAGCTACTATTTTTGGTATTTGTAATGTTGTGGGCTCATCTATTGCACGTGCATCTCACGCGGGAGCTTACACTCATGCCGGCCCTGAAATCGGAGTGGCATCAACAAAAGCCTTTACAGCACAGGTAGCCGTTTTATCATTGATGGCTATTGAAATCGGAAATCGAAAAGGCACCCTTACGCAAAGCCGGGTAAGAGCTTTGATGCAAGAGCTGGACTCTATTCCCGATAAAATTGAGAAAATGCTCGATTTAGATGATCAAACAAAGGATATTGCAACTCAATTTAAAAACGCATCTAACTTTTTATATTTGGGACGCGGTTTTAATTTTCCCGTTGCACTTGAGGGAGCGCTGAAGTTAAAAGAAATTTCCTATATTCACGCAGAGGGCTATCCCGCTGCTGAAATGAAACACGGTCCCATTGCTCTAATCGATGAAAATATGCCTGTTGTGGTTATTGCCACAAAAAATGGACAGCATGAAAAAGTGGTGAGCAATATTCAGGAAATCAAAGCCAGAGACGGTAAAATTATAGCGGTAATCAATGAAGGTGACGAGGAAATTAAGGCAATGGCTGATTATGTTATTGAAATTCCCGATACTGAAGAAGCTTTTACACCGTTGATTACAACGGTACCGCTTCAATTATTGAGTTATCACATTGCGGTGATGCGCGGTTGCAATGTAGATCAACCCCGAAATTTGGCCAAATCGGTAACCGTAGAATAGTTTGTATTCGACAATCTCCGTTGCTGTATTTTGATGGGTGAGCTTTTGCAAATTGATCACGATACCGTGTTAGAAGTAATTGCATACCACCGGCTTTTGCGGAGCTGTTTACGGCTCTGACCAAAATAATTTTGGAGTTGTTGAACCTGTGAAAACCGCAGTATTTCGCATAAAGACCCGGTCTAATTTTGTAGTTTTGTGAATTGAAAAAAGAAAAAATTCATGAGATACGAACAAATTTCACCCGAGCTCTTTAAGCATAACAGGAAAAGATTTGCAGAACACTTAAAACCCGGTTCTTTAGCCGTGTTCAACTCCAATGATATATATCCGCGAAGTGCAGACGGCACTATTCCTTTTGTACAGCACCGCGATATTTTTCACCTCAGTGGAGTAGATCAGGAAAAGTCGGTTTTAGTCCTCTTTCCCGATTGCCCGGATCAGTCCCTTCGAGAAGTACTTTTTTTGATTGAAACAAACGCAGATATTGCGGTTTGGGAAGGTGAAAAACTCACCAAAGAAAAAGCATACGAAACCACCGGTATAAAAACAGTGTATTGGTTGAAAGATTTTGAGGCTGTTTTCAATAAAATGGTTGCACTTTGTGACCGTATTTACCTCAATACCAATGAACACTTACGTGCCGATACAACGGTTCAAACTCGTGAAGATCGATTTATTGATTGGTGTAAAAAAGAATATCCGGCTCACCAATATGAGCGCAGTGCACCCATTATGCACAAAATAAGATCGGTAAAACACGAGTTGGAGGTTGATTTGATGCAAAAAGCCTGTAAAATTACCGAGGGCGGCTTGCGCCGTTTGTTGAAATTTATCAAACCCGGTGTTTGGGAACACGAAATTGAAGCGGAATTGTGGCACGAATTTATTCGCAATCGCTCAAACGGATTTGGTTACACTCCCATTATTGCCTCAGGCGCAAATGCCTGTGTGTTGCATTACATTGAAAACTGCGCTCAAACAAAAGACGGGGATATGTTATTGATGGATTTTGGTGCGGAATATGCCAATTATTCCTCCGATATGAGCAGGACCCTGCCGGTTAGCGGTAAATTCACCAAACGCCAAAAAGAGGTGTACAATGCGGTTTTAACCGTAAAAAAACAAGCTGAAAAGATTTTGAAACCGGGTGTGATACTCGACGAATACCATAAAGAGGTAGGGAAGTTGATGGAAGAGCAATTGCTCAAGTTGAACTTACTCACCAAAAAAGATATTCAAAATCAAAATCCTGATTGGCCGGCATACAAGAAGTATTTTATGCACGGTACATCGCATTTCATTGGTTTGGATACGCATGATTCAGGTTTATGGTCAGAACCGATCCCCGAAAACAGCGCCTTTACAATAGAGCCCGGCATTTACATTCGAGATGAAAATATCGGAATCCGATTAGAGGATGATTACATCATAAAATCGAACGGTGACAATGTGAATTTAATGGGAGATATTCCTATTGAAGCCGATGAAATTGAAGATTTGATGAACAGTTGATGCATTGATGTATGAGCGATTCGTTTAAAACTTCACGCAAAAAAGCCGCATTTAAAAACGGAACGGTCTATTATCGCGACACCGGGCATAAATCGGTTGTGGTTTTATTGCATGGCTTTTTGGAAGACGCTACCATGTGGAATCAATACACCAAAAAGTTGGCGGGAAAGTCGCGCCGTGTAATTGCTGTTGATTTACCCGGCCACGGCGATACTGATTGTTTTGGCTATGTACACGAAATGAGCCTGATGGCCGATGCCGTTCACGGGGTTCTGAAAAAAGAAAGAATAAGGAGGGTGACTTTGGTAGGGCACTCCATGGGCGGCTATACGGCTATGGCTTTTGCCGAGAAATATCCCGATATGGTGAAGGGAATTTGCATGTTTTTTTCTACGGCACGAGACGACAGCAGTGAGAAAAAAAATGTGCGCGGTACGGTGAGTAAACTCATAAAGCTGAATCACGAGAGTTTTATAAGAAAAAACGTGCCCATGCTTTTTATGCCCGAGGTGCGCAAAAGGTTTGCGCCGGAAATTCGCCGTTTGAAATTACGAGCCTCAAAGATGACCAAACGCGCGGTTTTAGCGGCCAATGAAGGAATGCGCATCAGGCCGGATCGGGAAATAATTTTGAGGTTTGCCCCGTACCCGGTTCATTTTGTGATAGGTCGCCATGATCCCGTTTTGTTGCCCGAAAGTTTGATGGATCAAACCAAGCACGGTGCCCACATTACGTTTGATTTATTTGAGAATTGCGGGCACATGGGCCACATTGAGCGCCGCGCCGATTGCTTGAGAAGCATAATAAAATTGGCTAATGCTGCCGATTCAACTGAAAAACAACTTTAAGGTTGTGTGGTTTTAATAGTGGTGAGTGAATTTCTTGCCCGGAAAGTAGTATTATTGTACCGTAAAACAGGTGGTACACTTTGTATTAAAAAAACAGTAAAATGAAAAAGTATATTGCTCTTGCTGTTGTGTTTTGGTTTTTAATACCCAACGCAACAAATGCACAACTTGTAAATAAAACCAACTTGCGGTTTTCGGTTATTTCGCCCTCTTCGAGTTTTGGATCTATGTCGGGTTTTAATCGCAAAGCCTTAAACGATGCCGTTGCAAACCCGGGTGAGGGTGACGGCGGATTAAGACCTTTTGAATCTTTTGACACCCGAACGGGCTTTGGGATTGATTTGGGAAATATTTTTTATATCAACAACACCACGTTGCCTGAAAATATGGGAATAGGCATTGATGCTTCTTTTTTGAATTTGAATTGGGTTCGTGTTAATAACCGCGGTTTGCATACAAACGGCGATGAATTCGAATTCAACAATCATTTTGTAACTTACCAATTGCGTGTAGGAGCCCTTTATACGTATTCACCCGTGCCGGATATTCATTTTGATGCGGTGTTTAGGTGGGCGCCCACAGCCGGCATGTTGTTAGGCGGGTACAATGAAAATCCGGCCGGCGCCAATCGCGCGAAAGACAGGCATCTTGGTTTTGGCTATGGACTTACTCGTTTTAACACGGGTGCTTATGTACGTTATAACGTCCTTACTCTGGGTTTTGAGTGGGACTTTGGAGGTAGTGTTTTCTCTACACGCTCAACTGATATGGGCAGTTGGTACAGCTCAAATGTGCCGCTTAACTCAATTCGTTTTATATTTGGTTTTAACTTTGTACGAAAAGAGCGAGCCGTAGGCCGCAGATAAAAAAATGTCATTCATCAAAAATCCATTAATACTATGAAAAAGTTAATAATCCCCGCATTGTCATTTGCACTTTTAGGTTTTTTACCCGCATGTGACGATGCCGGAAATAAAGCCGATTCCAAAGCTTCTATAGAGGTTCAAAAGGAAAAGAAAGAAAAAAAGTCTGATAAGAAGAAAGTGGAAGATAAAATAAAGTCTATCGAAATCGGCGCTCAGCCCGAAGGTTTGCGTTTTAACGTAAAAGATACCGACGGTAATGAAAGTGAGTTGATGTCTCACGCCGGCGATAACGGTTTGCTGGTGATTTTCAGTTGTAATACGTGTCCATTCGTTGTGGCTTGGGAAGACCGCTACAATGAAGTGAAGGAATTTGCCGACGCTGCGGGGGTAGGAACTGTGTTAATCAACTCGAATGAGGATTTTAGAGATGAAGATGACTCTCCCGAAGCTATGGCAGCTCATGCCGCGGAATTAGGCTACACAATGCCTTACTTGGTTGATGAGCATCATAAAATTGCCGATGACTTTCGTGCAAAAACAACGCCGCACGTTTTCTTTTTTGATGCGGAAGGAACCCTTGTGTACCGAGGCGCTATTGACGATAACTATGAGGATCAAAGTGCGGTTGAAAGCTATTACATCAAAGATGCATTAGCTGCATTTCAAGCCGGTGAAACTATTAATCCCGAAACTACAAAAGCGCTGGGCTGCAGCATTAAGCGCATTAAAAAATAAACACGATTTGTGTTTGTCCTCATAATACACAGCCCGACCTTGAGCGTCGGGCTGTTTGGTTTTAAATCAAGGTGAAAACAGCAATTCAAATTGTTTTGTGTTTATTTGTTGTTGCGGCGGCAGCAATATTGTTCAATGCCGCTGCGCTTGGTGAAACTGCGGCATTGCGAGCCGGCGATGAAGCCCAAAAAATTCGGGACTTTATAACCCCCCGTAAAATTCGCATTATTGCCGGGTTTTATATGGCGGCAGCTGCGGCAGCCGCAATTTTAATTCAGATTTTTTATGTGCGTACAGCATCGCTTACAGCGCAATTTTGTAAAAACCTCAGTTGTGGAATACGCACAAAATACCTTGAACTTTCCAAGTTGCAAAAAGTCATTATAGCCGGTGTCATCGTGCTCCATGTCGGGTTGAGTATATCTTGTGCTTTGGCAATACCCGTCACCAACGATGAAGCCTTTACTTATATAAATTACGTGCATCGAGGCATCGCAGCGGCGGTAACCCTTTACAACGAGCCTAATAATCATGTTTTTTACTCCGTACTCGCCAATATTTTTAATGTAATTCCCGCACTCGATTCCGGATTTAAAATCAGGCTTCCCGCCATTATCGGCGGTTTATTTACCTTACCTGCTTTTTACCTGCTCGCCGAAAAACTCAACAATCGAAAGTCGGCTGTTTTTGCTCTTATTCTTTTCTCCGGCTTTTACCTCACCGCCAAGTATCATTTTCTTGCCCGCGGCTACGGGCTCATGATGCTGTTTTTCATCCTCAGCCTTTACGCAGCGCACCAATTGCGAAAAACACCGCAAAATAAAAGCGCGTTACTGCTGTTTGTCTTGTCTGCTGTTTTCGGTTTTTACACCCACCCCGCCTTTTTGATTCCTTTTGCCGTATGTTTGGGGCACCTGCTTCTCAATAACTTTACCGCTCCCTCGCGCATGACAGCCTTTTACCTTTCCGGTTTTACCCTAACGGGCACCGTATTACTTTACTTTCCTTTAATTGTCCTCAACGGCTTTACGGCCTTTATCTCCAATTCAGGGCTTGAAAAACCCGATTTACCCACTTTATTCGCTCAAATTACAACCAACATCACAGGCGTGTTCACTCAGAGTTTATACGATCAGGGAATGGCAATAACAATTGCCTTCGCCTTGTTTATTAGCGGGCTATATATTTCAAGACGACGCGTTACCGTATATACTTTCCTGCTGTCAATATTTATGATTTTCATCATATTACTCGTAACCGGCTCCCCTATGTTTATACGCAACCTGCTTTGGATAAACGTGTTGTTCGCTGTTATTTCAGCATCATCATTAGGTTGGATTGCCGAGCGGTTTCTAACCAAAAGAATTGCCCTCCTTTTTGTAAGCTCATTCTTTATTATTGTGTTTTCGGTCAGAGCCCTGCTACTTCCGCAAAACTTCCGCATTTATTACCACAGGTTATTTCAGGCCTATGATTTTGCTCACCACGTTCCGCAAAATTTTGGGGTGTTGTATTCAGAGCACACTTCAGATTATTATACCATTTTGCGCTATGAAGCGATGATTAAACAAGAAAAAACAGGACATCTTGTACGCGAAAATTTTAATGCTGAAACAGCTTATGATCGGGTTCTGAATATAAAAAAGAGAGGAGATACATTTCATTTGAAGTCCCAACACAATTACGAGCAGGAGTATGAGGATGATTATATTTCGCTGTGGAGAAGAGTGAAATAAAAAGTGTTTTTCAAGAGGTCTAAATAGTTGTTTGTGAGTTTTTTTTGTTTAAAAAGAACCAACGGTGAATTCCCCTGAAATTATATTTTAAAAAAAACAGATTAAACGTTTTGGTAACGGCTTTAAAGTGTACATTTGCAGCGTTTTTAAAGTGCAACGAATACACAACGGCTATACACTTATAACATGCGTTTAACCAACACTTTACTTCTGTTTTTATTCGGTTTTTTATTAGCTGCTCCAACCTTGAAAGCATCGGAAAAAGAAGCTGATAACGACGCTCCCTTCAATCCGAAACCTATGATTATGCATCACATCAGTGATTCGCACGAATGGCACTTGTGGGATGTTGAAGGTGATGACGGAGAAATAACAGCGTATTCCATTCCGTTACCGGTAATTTTATACCACGATGGAAATGTAGATGTGTTTTTGTCAAGTGCATTTGACCACGGTAAAAAAAATGTGACCAAAAGCGGCGTCGAGTTCACCATGTATCACGGAAAAATTTATTTTGCGAATGAAATTAGTGGAATTGACATCAATGATAAGGGTGAAGTTTTGAATGATAAACCCATAGACCTATCCATCACCAAAAACGTTTTTATGATGTTGGTTTCTGCAGTGTTGTTGTTTGTGTTGTTTGGCAGTGCAGGCAAATCTTACGGTAAAAAAGTTTCGGTGCCTCGAGGGCTTACCTCCTTTTTAGAGCCGTTGGTTATTTTTGTACGCGATGATATTGCACGTCCTATTATTGGTGAGGGTAAGTACGAGCGTTTTATGCCGTTTTTACTCACTGCCTTTTTCTTCATTTGGATCAACAACTTGTTGGGGCTTGTGCCTTTTTTCCCGGGTGGTGCCAACGTGACGGGAAATATTGCGGTAACATTGGTTTTAGCCACGTTTACTTTTATTCTCACCAATGTAAACGGCAACAAACATTATTGGCGACATATTTTCGCCATGCCCGGCGTTCCTATTTATGTTTTGCCAATTATGATTATAGTGGAATTAGTAGGGCTTATCGTAAAGCCGGTAGCCCTCATGATACGTCTATTTGCTAACATTACGGCGGGCCACATTATTATTTTATCACTGATTTCATTGATTTTTATTTTTGAAACGCTTTTAATTTCTCCGGTTTCTATCGCATTCGGTTTGTTTATGAATGTGCTCGAATTACTGGTAGCCGCATTACAGGCGTATATCTTCACATTGCTTTCTGCCTTGTTTATAGGCGGGGCAGTAGCGGAAGAGCATTAAGTTTTGTATTTTAATTGTGTAACTATATAAATTAAGTAAGTATGACTATTTCAGGAATTGCAGCAATCGGAGCCGGTTTGGCCGTTATAGGTGCGGGTTTAGGTATTGGCCGCGTAGGTGGTAATGCTATGGACGCTATCGCACGCCAGCCCGAAATGGCCGGTAAAATTCAAACTGCTATGATTATCGCTGCGGCGCTTGTTGAGGGTGTTGCCCTTTTCGCCGTTGTGGTTTCGCTTTTGGTTGCGTAAAACAATTAAAATGAACCAAGTCCTGCCGGCGATTGGCCGCAGGCTTGGTTTTTACAAGTTTGATATTATTGAATATAAATAAACAGCTATGAATTTAGTTACACCGGAAATCGGACTCATATTTTGGACCACAGTAGTGTTCTTGATTTTGTTGTTCTTACTCAATAAGTTTGCCTGGAAACCTATTTTAGGTGCAGTAAAAGGGCGTGAGGAGTCAATTGAAAAGGCATTGAACGCGGCTGAAGAGGCGAAAGAAGAAATTAAAAAGCTCGAGGCTAAAAATGATGACTTATTGGCTGAGGCTCGCAAAGAGCGAGATGAACTTTTAAGTCAAGCGCGTGAAACACGTGACAATATAATTGGCGAGGCCAAAGAAGCGGGTAAAAAAGAAAGCGAAAAAATTATTGCTTCAGCGAAAGCGGCAATCGCCAATGAGCGAAAAGTTGCAATAGCTCAAATTAAAGAAGAGGTGGCTACACTTTCTGTTGAGTTAGCTGAAAAGATTTTGAAGGAACAATTGAAAGACAACGAAAAACAAAAAGAGTTGGTGAGTAAATATGTTCGTGAAATAAACCTGAACTAAAAGTTCATGAAAGTAACAAAAACAGCATCGCGCTACAGTCAGTCATTGATTGAATTGGCAATTGAACAAAAATCACTTGAAAACGTGGCCGCTGATATGGCTTCATTAAGTGGTATAATTGATCAATCGGCAGATTTTAAAAACATGCTTAAAAGCCTTGTGATCAAAAGCGAGAAAAAAGCTGAAATACTCTCTGCTATTTTAGCGGGTAAGGTAAATGAGTTGACACTAAAGTTTACTCAACTGCTGGCAAAAAACGGAAGAGCAGAACTTTTGCCTCAAATTACCAAAGACTTTAGAGGTCGCTTTGAAATTCACAAAGGGGTGTTGCGCATGCGTTTAATTAGTGCTGTGGCATTAGACGATGCATTGAAGAGTGAAATTAAATCGGCGATTAAAACCGATAAATGGAACGATATAATTTTTGAGGAGGAAATCAATCCCGAAATCATTGGCGGATACATCTTGAGAACTGACTATATTCAATTTGATGCGGGCGTGAAATCCCAATTGGAAGATATAAAAAATTCATTTTTAAATAAGACAATAGCCGCCTGAGCGGTTTGAGGATAATTGTTAAATCATTTTTACAATGGCAGAATTAAATCCGGCTGAAGTTTCGGCAATATTAAAAGAGCAACTCTCGGGCTTTAAGTCTGAGGCAGACTTAGAAGAAGTAGGTACCGTACTCGAAGTGGGTGACGGTGTTGCTCGTGTTTACGGTTTATCAAATATTGAAGCGGGTGAGCTTATCGATTTTGGTAAAGGACTTAAGGGCATTGCGCTCAACCTTGAAGAAGATAACGTGGGTGCTGTACTTTTGGGACCTTCACGAGATTTGAAGGAGGGAGCAACCGCCAAAAGAACCAATCAAATTGCTTCCATCACCACCGGTGAAGGAGTGGTAGGGCGTGTGGTAAACACCCTTGGGCAACCCATTGACGGTAAAGGTGATCTGGAAGGCAAAACAATAGAAATGCCTTTAGAGCGTAAAGCACCCGGGGTAATTTATCGCCAGCCCGTTGATGAGCCTATGCAAACGGGAATTAAGTCAATTGATTCGATGATTCCGGTAGGTCGGGGTCAAAGGGAGCTGATTATCGGTGATCGCCAAACGGGTAAAACCACGGTTGCTATTGATACCATTATCAATCAAAAAGAATTTTTCGAGGCGGGAGAGCCTGTATATTGTATTTATGTGGCGATTGGTCAAAAAGCTTCTACCGTTGCGCAAATTGTGAAAACGTTGGAAGATGCCGGTGCCATGAAGTACACGACGGTGGTAGCAGCTAATGCTTCAGATCCCGCTCCTATGCAGGTGTACGCACCTTTTGCCGGAGCGGCTATCGGTGAGTTTTTCCGCGATTCGGGTCGTCCCGCGCTAATTGTGTACGATGACTTGTCAAAACAGGCAGTTGCTTATCGCGAGCTTTCATTGCTTCTTCGTCGTCCTCCGGGGCGTGAGGCTTATCCGGGTGACGTGTTTTACCTTCACTCGCGTTTGTTAGAGCGTGCCGCCAAGATTATTGAAGATGATAAAATTGCATCTGAAATGAACGACTTGCCCGATACTTTGAAACCCATGGTTAAAGGGGGTGGTTCACTTACGGCTTTACCGATTATCGAAACGCAAGCAGGTGATGTTTCAGCGTATATTCCCACAAACGTAATCTCGATTACAGATGGTCAAATCTTTCTGGAATCTAACCTGTTTAACTCAGGTGTGCGCCCCGCTATTAATGTGGGTATATCGGTTTCTCGTGTAGGTGGATCAGCGCAAATTAAGTCGATGAAAAAGGTAGCGGGTACATTGAAATTAGACCAAGCTCAGTATCGTGAATTAGAAGCTTTTTCGAAATTCGGTTCTGACCTTGATCCCGCTACTAAATCAGTACTTGATAAAGGAGCGCGTAACGTTGAGTTGTTGAAACAACCTGAAAACAGTCCTTACTCCGTTGAAGACCAAATCGCTATTTTGTATTGCGGCACTAAAGGGCTTTTGCAGAAAGTGCCCGTAAATCAAATCAAAAAGTTTGAGAAAGACTTCTTGAATATGATGAATGATCAGCACAGAGATGTATTGGATGAGTTGAAATCGGGTAAATTAACCGATAATGCAACCACAACAATTGAAAAGGTTTGTGCTGATTTGGCTTCACAATATTAATTTTACGAGACGCTCACAGGCGTCTCGATTTTACTTTGAATTGCAATGGCTAATTTAAAAGAAGTACGCGACAGGATAGTATCAGTAAATTCAACAAAGCAAATTACCTCAGCCATGAAAATGGTGTCGGCCGCAAAGTTGAAAAGAGCTCAGGATGCCATTACTCAAATGCGACCTTATGCCAAAAAAATGACTGAGGTTTTGGGCAGTGTGAGCGGTTCGCTTGATGCCGAGGATAATGTTTATTCGCAGCACCGCGAAGGTGACCGTGTATTGTATGTTGTTTTTACTTCAAACAAAGGGCTTTGCGGCTCGTTTAATTCGCACTTGAATAAAAAGGTGAAAGCCGAAATCGACAATAATGGCGACGCGGTGGTAACGACTGTTGGTAAAAAGGGATTCGAGTTTTTTCGTAAATTCGATCGATTGGTTTCCGGCGACAATGTGCCTCAAGAGTCCAATCACCTTTTGGATGAAATTTCTTTTGAAAATACCTCGAAGTTGGCTGAGAAAATCATGGAGATTTATGCCGAGGGGCATTATGATCAAGTAAATATTGCATTTAATGAGTTTGAGAATGCGGCAACTCAGCGGCCGGTTATTGAACAGTTTTTGCCTATCGTAACACCCGATGTTGATGATGCGGGCGGTTCAACAGAATATTTATTTGAGCCGGGAAAGTTGGAAATTCTTTCAGAGTTAATCCCAAAGGCATTGAAAACACAATTGTTTAAGGCTTTGCTGGACAGTAATGCTGCCGAACACGGCGCTCGAATGACTGCGATGCACCAAGCTACAGAAAATGCCGGCGACTTACTTAAGGAGCTGCGCCTTTCTTACAACAAAGCGCGACAAGCTGCCATTACTACAGAAATTTTAGAAATTACTTCAGGTGCTGAAGCGCTGGCGGCCGGTTAAAATTCTTTCTCCGGTGAAAAAATGGAAAAGCCCGTATTTTCGGGCTTTTTTTGTGCTTGTTTTTTTAACCAAACAACTCTCCAAAAACCTCGCCTACTTGGCTTACACTAAAAATGGCTATCTGATAATCACCCGTTGAAATGCCTTTGAGATTATAAGCACTCACGAAGATCTTCTCAAAACCGAGCTTTTCGGCCTCGCTGATTCGCTTTTCAATGCGATTCACGGGTCGTATTTCACCCGATAGACCTACCTCTCCCGCAAAAGCGTATTTGGGATTTACGGGAATATCGGCATTGGAGGAAAGTACGGCGCTTACTACTGCCAAATCAGTTGCGGGATCATCACTGCGAATGCCGCCCGCAATATTCAGGAAAACGTCTTTTGCCGCCAATTTAAAGCCGCAACGCTTTTCTAAAACCGCCAGCAGCATGGAGAGGCGGCGTAAGTCAAAACCCGTTGCAGAACGTTGCGGTGTGCCGTAGGCCGCTGTACTTACCAATGCTTGTGTCTCAATCATGATGGGTCTTAAGCCTTCCATAATGCACGATACGGTGGTGCCGCTGTGCGATTGATCGCGTTGGTGAATGAAAATTTCCGAAGGGTTGGACACTTCCTTTAAGCCTTTGGCATACATTTCATAAACCCCCAATTCATTGGTGGAGCCGAAACGGTTTTTTACGGCTCTGAGTAAACGGAAAACGTGATTGCGGTCGCCTTCAAATTGCAGCACGGTATCGACCATGTGCTCCAATATTTTGGGACCGGCTATACTGCCCTCTTTATTGATATGGCCGATAAGGAAAACAGGTACGTTGCTGTCTTTGGCGTAGCGCAACAACTCGGCAGAGCACTCCCGAACCTGTGTGACACTCCCGGGTGCCGATTCAATACCACTTTTGTGTAAGGTTTGAATGGAGTCAATTACCAGTATGTCCGGCCGGACGTTTTTAATTTGTGTAAAAATTTGATCCAGTGAGGTTTCCGCTAACAAATAGCACTGTTGGGAGTTGAGGTCTGTACGTTCGGCGCGCATTTTAATTTGTTGCGTACTTTCCTCGCCCGATACGTACAATACGCGTTTTCCGCGCTGCGATAGTGCCAATTGAAGCATTAAGGTACTTTTTCCTATTCCCGGTTCACCGCCTATTAAAACCAGTGACCCGGGAACTATGCCGCCGCCTAAAACGCGATTTAACTCTGCATCGGCGGTTTGGAATCGGGGTAAATCCTCGGCATTTATTTCGTTTATAAGTTGAGGTTTGGCCTTGTTTTCGCCGGAAGTGGTGGAGGACAGCGTTTGCTTTTTTTCTTTGGTTACAATTTCCTCGGCGTAGGTGTTCCACTCACCGCAAGCAGCGCAGTTTCCCACCCATTTGGGCGATTCTGCCCCGCAGTTTTGACATACGTAAACGGTTCTGGTTTTAGCCACGATTTTATTTTTTCAAATGTGCATCAATAATTTTTTGCTCTAAGGCTGTGGTGGAATATCCGGGTAAAAAGGGGATCACTTTTACTGTTCCTCCTTTTTGTTTCACATGGTCAGAGCCCACAATATATCCCGCGCTATCGGGGTTTGTTTCTTCCGCACTGTAATCCCCGCCTTTTACGAGTACGTCGGGTGAAATAATTTCAATCAGATTGAGCGGGGTGGGTTCTGAAAAAACAACAACAGCATCAACAAAATAGAGGGCAGCCATGATCAAGGCACGGGAGTATTCGTCTTTTATGGGTCTTGACGTCCCCTTGTTGATTTGTTTAACGGAAGCATCGTTGTTGATTCCCACAACGAGTTTATCTCCCAATTGAGAAGCTTTCAACAAATAGTCGATATGGCCGCGGTGAAGTAAATCAAAAACGCCGTTTGTAAAAACAACTCGTTGTTTGTTTGTGCGCCAATCGTGAACTTGCTCATCGCAGGAGCCGTGATCCATGATTTTATATTCAAGTTGATGCATCGTATTTTTTCTTTGATGCGAAGATAATGAACTTGCTGCACCGGTTGTTTCGCCGGAGTTGATAAGTTGACCGTTTGCGGCGATTAAAGGCAATGCGTAAATGCCTTATTCGGCGGCTTTTGCCAATCTCTTTTTGTTGTAAGTTGAAATTACGGCAAATGATATTCCGCCCAATACAAGAATCATGGCGGTTTGGGCTGCCCAAACAATCCAACCGAATGCCCCGCCCGTTGCCTTATCTACATCATAGAGCAGCAGGATGGCTTGAACCGCCAGCGGGTAAGCACCTATTCCGCCATTGGTCAATGCTATGGCTAAGCCGCCCAAACCAAAGGCTGTAAAAACGCCTTCTAACGGCACGTCGGTGGTTTCGGGAAGGGCGAAGAAACACACGTAAAACATCATGAGGTAGGCAAACCAAATGAAAACAGTGTGGGCTAAGAAATACCATTTGTGTTTCATGGTGTAAATGCCGGCTACGCCTTCCAATACGCCTTTTATAACCTTTTGAACGGCCAAAATAAATTTGTTCTCGGTTTTGAGTTTGAATACAAAAATTAATGTGCCCACACCGGCGGCTATTAGCGCCAAGAGCAAGGAAATAACCATGGTTCCCGAAACCTTTCCCAGGCTCTCGGCCAAGATTTCGTTGAGCATTTCCTGAAGCACATCATATTGTAAAAACACAATGGTGGTGATGGTGGCTAAAAGTATGAATAAATCGGCGACGCGCTCTGCTATTACGGTTCCCAGCAATTTTTCAAACGGGATTTTTTCATAGCGTTGCATGATGCCGCAGCGGGAGAGTTCACCCAAACGCGGAACGGCCAGGTTAATTAAATACCCGCCCATAACGGCAAAAAAGCTGTTTAAAAAATCGGGTTTATATCCCAGCGGTTGTAAGGTGTATTTCCAGCGGTAGGCCCTGCTGAGGTGGCTGAGGGTAGCAATAACGAGTGATAGAAGCACCCAAAAATAATCGGCGCGTGCAAAGGCTTCAACAAGTCGGTCCAATTGATCTTCAGCCTTGATTTCTTTGTAAAAGTACCAAACTAAGTATATGCCCAATGCGAGGGGGAAAAGAATTTTGAGCGCCGTTAATGCGTGTTTTTTCAAAATGGTTAAGTTGGTTGCCGGTTACGAGCAATTGTATTGAAGTGCGCAAAAGTAGCTAAATCTAATAAAGTGAGGGTGGAATTGTTTGTGTGTTGATTATCCGTGTAATTCTAAAGCTGATGGCGTTTTTATCGCACAGCACGCTATTGAAATCAAAATTCTCAATTTCACGAGTTCCACTTATTCGGGAAACGCATCAACACATAAACGACTCAAAGACTCAACAATTACCTCCCTCCGGTTAGTGAACTCAGGCTGCGCCTTCGTTCCAACCCTTTGCTTTTCAAGCAAAACCACAAAGCGTCTTGTACGCCCTTCCCGGCTCAACCCTCTCCGACCGAAGGGAGTCCCAAGCTAGTAATATCAAAATCTCTTATTTTGCAAATACTTCTTATTCAGGAAACACCTATACATACAACTCTTGCTATTTACAATTATTTATTTAAGTTTGCATCAATGTACAAAATAAATCACAACACTCCTTAACCGCTAAGACAGGCGGCGGGGCATAAAAACTATGTATTATGTTTAAAAATAAAAATGAGCGCTTCGCCGCTACAGGAAAGTTCGCTTGCAAGGCTTGCGACTTCCAAAATGTTGAAAACAACCCTCAATTTGAAGGGGGGGGGATTTTAAGTGAACTT
>CAJXMT010000026.1 GCA_913056155.1 uncultured Cryomorphaceae bacterium | reverse complement strand
CTTAAACCGGGCGGCCGTGTCATTCTGCAAGGATTTACAGTTGAACAATTGGGCAAAAAATTAAGACTCGATAAAAATAAGGAGATGTTATTCCGGCAGGAAATGTTGCAATCAGACTTTGCTGAATTGGAAAACTTGAACGTTGAAACGCTCGAGGAACATTTGGAAGAAGGTGAAGGTCATCGCGGTTTAGCCAACTTAATTCAACTCACAGGGGTTAAAAAGTAATTCCTTTTTCTTGGTCAGAACCCTATAACCGCTGCAAAAACAAATTCTTAATTCAACTTCCAAACTAACGAAGAACGAATGGAAGTAAATCGAGATTGATTTTTTAAAGTGCTGCTTTGATCAGAACCCAAATTATGAAACTGAATAAATGCCGGCTCGGCGCGAAGCGTGAGGTTGGGAAGTAAATGATAGCCCACGCCGGCACTTAAACCTACAGACACAAAAGCACCGCCTGAGTAAATAGTGGTAGATTGATCGTTTTGAAGGGGTAATTTTCTTGATTCATAATTCACTTCATTTCGGGCTCGAATTTGTAAAGCTGTTTGTGCGGATGCGAAAATTTCAAAACGAGAGTTCAATTGTTTTTGATATCCTACTTCAAGTGGTACAAAAAGTGCCGTGTAAGTAAATTGTGCCGTCACGGTATCTTTTATATCGTGTTGATTAACGCGTTTCTCCTCTATTTCTAAAAATTCGGGCGATGATCCCGGCGGGCCGCCAATAGGTACAAAACGCGTAATGGTACCGGTTACTTTTTGCTCGATATCGTAAATAAAAGATTGTGTACCCGAGAATTCCAACATTTCAATACCGGAAGAAAGACTCAAGTTATTCTTCAATTTAACACCGACGTTTAAACCGAACTGAGAGATTCTATTCATTCGCTTTCCAAAAGCCTCCATTTGAACAGCGTTAAATGAATTGCGCTCCGTGCCCGGTTCAAACACTTTCAAATCTGCCATTTCATGGAGATCAAATCGCGATTGCAAGCCGTATGCAAAAGACGGCTTTATAAAAAATTCCACTTTTTTGGTATTATCCGTTTGATTCAATTTGAAATCTGCCGGCAGTGCTTTCGAGGTTTTCATATCGGCCGGTTTCAATTCTACCGGAACAAGCCACTGAGTCGTTATTTTATTCATTCTCAAAACAGGGTTCTGACCAAAACCTTTTTGGGCTAAATTACTGTCACCTTTTGAGTCATTTTTTATACGATGAACCGGATTTTCCACCTCATTTTGAACAGCGTTTTGTATCTCCGAATTTTCAAATACCAAAGGGCTGTAACTTGAAACTCGAGGCTGCTTGCCAGCGGTATTATCTGAAAACGCGAAGGATATAGGCTGCAAAGTAAGCGGACGAGCACCGTCGAGTTGAAGCCTGTCATATTCCAAAGTCGAGCGAAAAATGAAGAACGCCAAGATGGAAAATACCAGAAGCAGGCGCAAAAAACCAACGTTCTCAACCCCTCGAATATCTCGATGGTTGTTTGACCTATTCATGCTGTTTTGTCTTCGGTAATTCACTTAATATTGCAAAAATTGTGTGTGCAAAAATATTTTTGTTTGTGCGCTTTTCTATGAGCACAAAGTTAATACTGTTTTATCTTTAACGCATTCCACGTAAATTGTTCAGCTCAAAAACGCATTTTTATTTATTTGCAATGGAAGAAACAGCAGTAAATGTGTCTATAAATGTGTCTATTCTCATTTTTACCGATTCCTTAAACTAAAACTGATTTTAATCGTTATACAAATATATTTTCATGTTGAATTAAAGTGAAGCGGATATGTTAAAAGCCATTGATATTTTAGAGGAGTTGAACAAAGAAAGAGACTCTTTAAGAGCAAATCAAGATGAATTAATTACTGAAGCGCACCATATTTTATTCGATGAATTTTCTACTGAAAACGAAATACGCAATCGAATATTTGCAGGTAAAAATGCAGTCGGGATTCATCAAGAATATGTTTTAGATAAGGCAGATATTTATTCCATTGATGTTATACGTAAAACATGTTCAAAATTTCGATTACGCTTTTTGGATGCTTCCCTTTATAAAGGAGAAATACCTGAAGAGGCCGTAATGAAAATTAAAAATTTGGAGAAAAGAGCCGGCCAAAAAATTGAACATTTCAAAATAATTGCTCCCGCCGATCGGTTTAAACTCAAAGACAGTACGAAAGACCCGGTTTTATTAGCTGATTTAGGCGCCGGCCGTTATTATAAAATACACAAATGGGGAAATGATATGAGTCCGTTGAAGCGCATTTTAAGCTTCCCCCTGCAAAATGCATTTCATTTGGGTTTAACAGCAGTTATCTTCGGCTTCCTTACCTCTATCCTACTGCCTGATAGTTTTTTACCTCAAACTTCTTGGGACAGTATATTTAAATTGGGACTTACTAAAATATATTTATCATTTATTTTTGCGAGTTTTTTCTTTGTAGGTAGTTTAATTTTAGGAATTTTGACCTCCAAAGAATTCAGTGAAGATGTGTGGAACAGTAAGTTTTTTAACTAGGAAATTTTTTAATCCCAAATTCATTTTAGGGTTAGTGGTTGCGCTAACCCTTTTTTCGTGCGGCAACGGGACAAATAACGAGGGGCTTTGCCAATACTCTGACCCGATCAGAGTGAAAATGGAAATTGTGGAGGTTAGTGAAGACCCAAATCAAGAAGGTATTTACGAGGTTACAGTAGAGTTTGACCAAAGTATTTTTGCGGAGGAACCGCAATCTTTAGGCGCCTTGCGTAATGAGAAAATCACTGCGGAATATTTAGAGCTCAATCCGTTTATTCATCAAGGAACCATACTTACCGGCTATGTGTATGAAGTGATTGAGGGCAACTGCGAAATAAATTCCCCGGCATTTGATCAAAAATTCAGAACACCCGATTAAGCTTTTGCTATGCTTTCCAAAAAAGCTGCCATAAAACGCTTCAAGAAACGCGCTGCTTTAAAAGGTGATGATGCACAATTAGCTGAACGACTTACTGCCGGTGACATCAGTGCCTTGAGCAAATGCATCACGTTGGTGGAAAGTTCAAACAAGAAAAATAAGGAAGCTGCTCAGGCCGTTATAAAAAAATGCCTGCCGCACACGGGTAAATCTATACGTTTGGGCATCACCGGGGTGCCGGGAGTAGGGAAAAGTACCTTTATAGAATCTTTTGGAACGTACCTCACACAAAAAGGTCATCGTGTTGCCGTATTGGCTGTTGACCCCAGCAGTACACTGTCAAAAGGAAGTATTTTAGGTGACAAAACGCGAATGAATAACTTGAGCGTAAATGAAAAAGCCTTTATTCGCCCTTCCCCATCCTCGGGCGCTCTGGGAGGAGTCACCAATGCCACTCGAGAAAGTATTTTATTGTGCGAAGCCGCCGGTTTTGATGTCATTATGATCGAAACTGTAGGCGTAGGTCAAAGTGAAACCGAAATTTACAACATGGTTGATTTTTTCACTTTACTCATGCTGGCCGGTGCGGGTGACGAACTGCAAGGCATAAAACGTGGAATAATGGAAATGGCTGATTTAGTCATTATCAATAAAGCCGATGGTGAAAACCTCAAAACAGCTAAATACGCCCGTCGAGAATACCAAAATGCACTCCACCTTTTTCCGCTCAAAGCCTCTCAACTGCAGCCCAAAGTACAAATTTGCAGCTCAACTGAGGGCACGAACATGAACGCTGTTTGGAATACTCTTACAAGCTTTGCCACAAAAACCAAGGAATCCGGATATTTTGATGAAAAGCGTAAAAAACAAGCTGTTTCAAGCCTTCATCAATCCATTCGTTATTTTATTGATCAGAACCTGAAAGAAAATGATGAACTTGCCGCTGAATTAAAGAAAAAAGAGATTGAGGTAACGCACTGCAAAACAACCGCCTATCAAGCAGCGCAGGCTATAGTAAAAATGTTATTGAAATGAAAAATCAATCGGTCAACAGCATGAAAGACCCTTTCTTCACCTCGCGGCGATTCGTGATTTCATTCATATATTCAACAACGTAGAAATACGTCCCGGAAGAGGCTTGTTTACCGTTTACCCTCGCATCCCACTCTTGCGCAAACCCTTTGTTATCAAACAATAGAATTCCCCAGCGATTGTATATCAGCAAGCTGAACTCCTTCCCGCGCAATCCTTTTACTGCAAAACCGTCATTAATCCCATCCCCATTTGGCGTAATAACATTGGGAACAAACACTTCAAAAGGACACAAACCCACTTCAAAATTGTAAATGCCCTCACAGCCCATTTCATTTGTAACAGTCACAGCATAAAAGCCGGAATCTGAAATCGAGATTTGAGATTCCTCAGCACCCGTACTCCAGCGGTAATCGTAACTATTTTCAAGAAATAATTCCACGCGGTAAACCTCTTCTTGTTCGCAAATTTCCAAATCGTCTTCTATGTAAATAACAGGTGTATCAGCAAAAGTAACTCGAATTGAATCTGTTTGAATTCCACATCGGTTGCTCACCGTATAACTGTAAACCTCTGAATCATAAAACACCCTTCTCGCCGTAGTTGTGCCATCTTGCCACAACACAGAATCACCCGCATTGGATTCAAGATCCACGACAATACTATCAAACGCGCAAATTACTGTATCATTAAATTTCAATGACTTCGGGGGTATTACATAATCCACCCATACAGAATCGGTTAAAACGCCACAAGAATTAGTAACTTCAGCAATAAATAAATCTGCCGAATCAATATTTTTGGTGAAGTTCGTATCGCCGTCATTCCAAATAACCGAGTCAAATATACCGGGTATATTTAATATCAAAATATCACCGGCGCATAAAAACGTATCGGCAGGTAAGTTGAAGTTAAAGCGACGCAGTTCTTTAACGTAAGTAGAGTCCGCATAGCTGCAACCATTCGAGGAAGTCAGCGTCACGCTGAAAAAGCCTGTATCCTCAACCAATGTGTAATAACCGGAGTCACCCGTACTCCAAACATAGCTATAGCCGCCTGAATTTGAAGTGTCAACCAATAACGTATCAAAATCACAAAAAACAGAATCATCCGGAACAAACACAATTTGCGGAATGGAGTCCACCGTGAATTCTCGAATAAGCGAATCACTGCAAGCAGAGTCACTAAAAGCAATTTCAAAGCGGTATATACCCGGAGATTGTAGAATAATCGGCAAAGAATCACCTTGAAAGTTAAATGCCGAATCGGGAGTTGTCACTAACCAGCTTTTCACATAAGAGCCGGAGGTGTCTGTGGTTCTGACCCAAACACTGTCAAACAAACAAAAGTGCGTTGAATCTAAATCAAGGTCAAACGAGCGACCGCTAACTTCAAAAGTATCTGCTTTTGAGCAACCGAGACTATCAGAAACCGTAACGGAATAAGTACCCCGCGGCAAAAAAACGTGTTGAGTTGAATCTCCGTTTGACCAATCATAATGAAACGGGGGCGTACCATTTATAGTGGAGTCAATGGAGACAAGAGAAGAGTCTCCTGTACAAAACTGAGTAATATTAAGATCAAATTCGAAATCAACCTGATAAAAATAGTCGTACATATTGAAAATTTCAATTTCTGATAGTGTACGGTTCCAAATTGCTCCATCGTCAATTTTGCCTTTAAAAAAATACACAGGTTGCAGATTATTCAAACCTCCACAAAATCGAGTTGCACCGAACTCAAATGGAATTTGGTGATCGTGAGCAAATGAAGGGATCGACGTTGCACTCGTTCTTACACCATCTATAAACGTAATTAATGAGTCATTCACAGCGTCTTTGACGTACGTCAACATAAACCATTGTTTACATAAAGTAGGCAACGGGTTGTAGACTCCGATATTATGGTTGTTTCCACGATTTCTGAATATAGGAGCATCCGTAAATTGAATTCCCAACTCGTCCATTATTGAAGAGTATGGACACGAATACTTCCAAAAGATTCGTTGCGATTGGCCAACAGGTAAAGATGAATCTAAGCTGTCAGGACTAATCCAAACGTTTAGGGTGAAAGATTCATTAGCATTAAAATCAAACTCATGCGGCCATAACACCTCAATAAAATCATTTTGCCCGTCAAAGTAATACGCGCTATCCGGTTTACCAAATCGATCGGTGGTAAGTGCAGCGCCCGTTACAATACCGTTGTTATTATTTACGCTTTCATCATTAGCGTTACCATTAAAAGGATACCAAGCTACCAGCCCGGCTTGAGGCACATTTGGCGGTATAACTTGAGAAGTTACCTCCCTACAGGTTATAATAAAAGCTATTATAAAAACAACCCTAGTAATTTGAACTCTCCGCATACTCTCATTTTATTTTGCAACCTCAGTCCACTTCAGACAACTATTTTACCCGTACAAAACTATCTAAAAGGACCACCGCTTTAAACAAATCAATAACTTTTTTTCATTGATTAAAGTTTTCATTCAACATCCGATTTTCTGTAATCCTTCCCGTCAACAATTCCAAACTCATCGGGTATATCACATATCTAAACCGCATTTTTTCTTAATTTTGGCGTGAAAATCAAGTAAACATATATAACGCAATAATAAAATCAATAACAACATGAAAATTACTGTAGTAGGCGCCGGAAACGTAGGCGCCACTTGCGCCAATGTTTTAGCACACAATGAAGTAGCCAATGAGGTTGTACTTCTCGACATCAAAGAAGGTGTAGCCGAAGGCAAGGCTTTAGACATGTGGGAAACATCGCCCATTAATATGTACGACTCCCGAATAACGGGTGTCACGAATGACTACCATGCTACTAAAGATTCGGAAGTCGTTGTCATTACTTCCGGAATACCCCGCAAACCGGGTATGAGCCGAGACGACCTCATCGCTACTAATGCGGGTATCGTAAAATCAGTTACAGAACAGGTCATCACACAATCTCCCGACGCTAAAATAATTGTGGTTTCAAATCCACTGGATGTCATGACTTATCAAGCTTACCTCACCGCTAATAAAGACAGTCGTGAAGTAATGGGTATGGCGGGTATTTTGGATACAGCTCGTTACCGCTCTTTCTTGGCTATGGAACTCAATATTTCACCAAAAGATATTCAAGCAGTATTGATGGGCGGCCACGGCGACACGATGGTTCCTCTACCCCGCTATACTACAGTTGGCGGAATTCCCGTTACAGAATTAATCGACAGCGATAAACTGGAAGCCATTGTTCAAAGAACAAAAACAGGCGGCGGTGAAATTGTAAAACTTTTAGGCACCTCAGCTTGGTATGCTCCCGGTGCAGCTGCGGCTCAAATGGCTGAAGCAATAGTCAAAGATCAAAAACGCGTTTTCCCGGTTTGTTCATGGCTGCAAGGCGAATACGATATGAAAGATATCTACTTGGGCGTGCCCGTTGTTTTAGGTAAAAACGGTATCGAAAAAATCATCGAACTCGACCTGAATAATGATGAAAAAGCACTACTCAGTGATTCTGCAAAAGCAGTAAAAGATGTAATGGCTACTTTAGACGGTATGGATATATGATGAATAGAGAAGCCCTAGTCAATTCAAAAAAAAGCCGGCTTTCATAAGCCGGCTTTTTTTTTGGTTGAAACGAAAACTCAATCGTTTGACTTCTTATAATCAGCCAAAAACTTTTCCAATCCACTATCAGTTAACGGGTGTTTCAACAAGCCCGTAATAGAAGAAAGCGGTCCGGTCATAACATCTGCACCCGCCATGGCACAATCCATTATATGCATAGTGTGACGCACCGATGCTGCCAAAATTTCGGTTTGAAAACCGTAGTTGTCATAAATAAGCCTTATTTTATGAATTAAATCCATACCATCCGATGAAATATCATCTAAACGACCAATAAACGGTGAAACATAGGTAGCTCCTGCTTTTGCGGCCAATAGCGCTTGCCCCGGTGAAAACACCAAAGTGCAGTTCGTTTTAATTCCCTGATCTGAAAAATATTTAAGTGCCTTTACACCCTCTTTAATCATAGGAACTTTTACCACAATGTGCTCATTCAGGGCTGCAAGACGCTCACCCTCCTTTACAATACTCTCAAAATCGGTAGATATCACCTCAGCACTCACGGGAGCTTTTACTATTTCGCAAATTTTCACGTAATGATCGAGGATTTTTTGTTCACCCGAAATCCCCTCTTTGGCCATTAATGAAGGATTTGTAGTAACGCCGTCTAAAACACCTAAATCGTGAGCCTCCTCAATTTGCTCTAAATTAGCTGTATCAATAAAAAATTTCATGTTTATAGTTTTGTGAAGTGCAACAATTTCTAAGTTACAAAAGTACACAACTTTCACCTTTGAAGTACAGATTCCGCTTTTCAATCAACACCGCAATTCCTCTCTTATTCAGAACCCGCTTCGCAACGTGATTTCGGCTCTGACCAAAATAAAGCGATTTTAATAAATCACTTGCGAATGAACAGCTGCATTCAAACCTGCTAAACGCTTTCGACCGGACAAAAAACCAAGCTCGAGCAAAAAGGAAAAATCGGTCACCTCAGCACCGCACTTTTTACACAAGTCATAGGCCGCTCTTGCTGTGCCGCCCGTCGCTAGCAAATCATCGTGAATCAATACCCGATCCCCCTTCTTCAATGCATCCATATGAATTTCAACCTCGGCACTGCCGTATTCCAAATTATATTGGCAACTCACCGTTTTAAAAGGCAATTTGCCTGCCTTCCTGATGGGCACAAACGGCACGCCCAATCGCGCGGCAAGGGACACTCCAAATAAAAACCCCCTACTCTCAAGGCCTACCACAACGTCAATTTCCCGTTTCTCATATCGATTAACCCAATCGTCAATCAACTCATTTACCAAAGCGGGCTTGGCCAGCAAAGTGGTAATATCTTTAAACTGAATGCCCCTTTCGGGAAAATCGGGAACATTCCGAATGGCTGCAACCACTTTCTCTTGTAATGTCATTTTTCTTGAATTTATTGCAAATGTAAATAAGGTGCCGCGTTGCCGATGGATTTATTTATATTTGTATGATTGCTTCCGCTAATGCCTGACATCAACCAAATACTCAAAAAATATTGGGGTTATGATTCGTTCAGACCCGGCCAACGCACTATAATAGAAAGCGTGTTGGAAAATTGTGACACATTGGCGCTTTTACCAACGGGCGGCGGTAAATCTATTTGCTACCAAGTACCCGGCATGCAATTGCCCGGAGTTACGGTTGTAGTTTCACCGCTCATCGCTCTGATGTACGATCAAGTAAACGGTTTGAAAAATAAAGGTATTCCGGCCGTGGCACTCACCTCTAACTTGTCTTATCGCGAATTGGACACGGCTCTTGATAACGCAGCTGTAGGTACTTACAAATTTATTTTCACATCACCTGAGCGGCTCAAAACGGAATTGTTCATTGAACGCTTTAAGCGTATGAATATTTCTATGATTGCCGTGGACGAGGCTCACTGTATTTCACAATGGGGTTACGACTTTAGACCCGTTTATTTGGAAATTGCCAAAATTAGGGAATTCCACCCCAAAGCTCCCCTCTTGGCATTAACGGCCACTGCAACGAAAAAAGTGGCTCAAGATATATGTGACCGGCTGGAATTCAAAAAAAAGCACAGGGTAATCAAAGGAGATTTCAAACGCGAAAACCTCTCCTACTTTATTGATGAAACCGAAAAAAAAGAGGTGAAACTTTTCCAAATTCTCAACAAAAATAAAGGAACGGCCATCATTTATTTACGCACGCGCCGCAGGTGCCAAGAGGTTGCGAAAATGCTTTCCCGAAAAGGCTTCAGCGCCGATTATTACCACGCCGGATTAACGCCCGAAAAGCGAAAGATTGTTCAGGATCAATGGATTCATAATGAAACACAAATTATTTGTGCCACGAACGCTTTTGGAATGGGTATTGACAAACCCGATGTGAGAACGGTGATTCATCTCGATTTATGTGATGACCCCGAGTCCTATTTTCAAGAAGCGGGTCGAGCGGGAAGAGACGGCAAAAAGGCCTTTGCGGTAACACTTTTCAATAAAGCCGACATTGACGAACTCAACAGGCGTTTTGCACTGTCATTTCCCCCGATCGACAAAATTAAACTTATATACAAAGCATTGGGCAACTTTTTCCAACTGGCACAAGACACAGGCGAAGGAAGGAGTTTTGAAATCAATATTGAAAAATTTTGCAAGCAGTATAACTTTAATGCACTCACCGTATTTAACAGTTTGAGAATTTTGGAACGTGATAATTACCTTTCCTTCTCTGCAGACATTGCTTTTTCCTCTCGATTACGTTTCAATGTGAACAATCAATCACTTTACAACTTCAAGCTGCAAAACAAAAAAATGCAGCCCTTGATTGACGTTGTGCTTAGAACTTACGACAATGCCTTTGACGATTACATTAATATCTTTGAAAGCAAAATGGCCATGCAATTAAGCACCTCTCCCGCAAAGGTGAAGGAAGGCTTGCGTTACTTGATGAAAAATGATGTCATTGATTATGTGCCCAAAACGGGCAATCCCCGTATTATGTACACGCGGCCTCGTACTGCCGACCATAGATTTGAACTCTCACCCGAATCATACAGCCTTTTAAAAAACAGAGCCGATGAAAGGCGCAAAGCGATTATTCACCTAGTCACCAATAAGGAAAAATGCCGCAGTAGAATACTGCTCAATTATTTTGATCAGAGTAAAACCGATGACTGTGGAATTTGCGATGTTTGTGTACGCAACAAACAAAAAGAGGCCTCATCGAAATCAGTATCGGATTATATTTATGAAACGGGAGGTTGCAACTTAAATGAAATCAAAGAGGCCTTGCCTCAATACCGCCCTGAATCATTAGTTGAAGAAATTCGATTTTTGGCCGATGATAAAAAGATCGAAATCAAAAACGGGAAATATTACCCGAAAGAACAAGACAAAAAAAACCGCTTCTAAAGTATAGAAGCGGTTTTTAAATCCGTAAACCTGTATTTTGAATTGCCGTTTTACTTTACCTTTTCAACAACGGCTTTAAATGCTTCGGGATGATTTAAGGCCAAATCAGCCAACACTTTGCGGTTTAAATCCACGTTGTGCTCTTTTAATTTGCCCATATACTGCGAGTACGACATGTCGTGTTCACGCACTCCTGCATTAATACGTTGAATCCAAAGCGATCTAAAATTGCGCTTCTTTTGTTTTCGTCCGGTATAAGCATATTGCAATCCTTTTTCAACTGCATTTTTTGATACCGTCCATACATTTTTTCTGCGGCCGTAGTACCCTTTGGCCTGCTTCATTATCTTTTTTCTTCGAGTCCTGCTCGCTACTGAATTTGTTGATCTTGGCATTTCTAATTGTTTTTTGACATTAAGCGTAGTACAAAATACTCACTTTAAAGCTCAATTTCGGGTTTAACATTCAACCTCTTCGGGTTATTTTAAATTTAAAAGCTGCTTCACGTTATCTAAATCTGCAGAGTGAACCAAAGTATCTTTAGTCAAAGCGCGTTTGCGTTTTTTTGATTTCTTGGTCAAGATGTGAGATTTAAAAGCGTGCTTTCTTTTGATTTTACCACTGCCCGTTACTTTAAAACGTTTTTTGGCGCTGGCATTTGTTTTCATTTTAGGCATACTGCTATTATTTATTTCGATTTACGGATTTTCTATTTTAATTCTTTGTTTTTTTAGGCGCTATAAACATAATCATACGTTTACCCTCAAGCTTGGGCATTTGTTCGACAGTTCCATAATCCTCAACATCTTGTGCTAAGCGGAGCAGCAAAATCCTGCCTTGATCTTTGAACAAGATAGAACGCCCTTTGAAAAAGACAAAAGCTTTCAGTTTGGCACCTTCTTTCAAAAACTTCAGGGCATGATTTTTCTTAAACTCATAATCGTGGTCATCGGTATTGGGTCCAAAACGGACTTCTTTCACCACCACTTTTTGGGTTTTCTTTTTTATTTCTTTTTGGCGTTTCTTTTGTTCGTATAAAAACTTATTGTAGTCAATAATTTTACATACGGGAGGCTTGGCTTTAGCAGATATTTCAACTAAATCCAAGCCTTGTTCATCGGCCATTGTTAGAGCTTCTTTTAAAGAAACAACGCCTTGTTCAATGTCATCGCCGACAACGCGGACAGGATCGGCTTTGATAAACCTGTTTATCCTGTGTTCATGTCTTTTCTGCCTCGGGGCCGGTCTTCTTCGTTTTATAACTAAGTCCTCCTGATCGTTTAATAAGATTCAACTTCAAAAAACCCGGTTTGCTCAGAAACTTCTTCTTGCACCAGGTCAATAAATTCATTATGCTTCATCACACCGAGGTCTTCACCCCCGTGTTTTCGTACGCTCACCGTACCTGTTTCACTTTCTTTTTCTCCAAAAATCAACATGTACGGGATTTTACCCATTTCGTTATCCCTGATTTTTTTGCCGATTTTTTCATTTCTTTCATCAATCAGGGCGCGAATATCGGAATTATTTAGCTTCTGTGAAAGTTCTTTTGCTTGCTCATTGTATTTTTCACTCACCGGCAGGATTACAACCTGCTCGGGTGTTAGCCACATGGGAAAATTACCGGCACAATGCTCGGTTAGCACAGCCACAAAACGCTCCATAGAACCAAAAGGCGCGCGATGAATCATCACAGGGCGGTGTTTTTTATTATCAGAGCCCGTGTATTCAAGTTCAAAGCGCTCGGGTAGGTTATAATCCACCTGAATCGTACCCAACTGCCATTTTCTTCCGATTGCATCCCTCACCATAAAGTCCAACTTGGGTCCGTAAAAAGCGGCTTCACCTTCTACTACAACCGTATTGAGGTTTTTCTCGGCAGCTGCCTCCATTATAGCTTTTTCTGCCTTCTCCCAATTTTCCGGTTCGCCAATATACTTTTCAGAGTCTTGGGGATCACGCACTGATATTTGTGCGGTAAAATCTTCAAAATCTAACGTTTTGAAGATGTACAGCACCAAATCAATTACCTTCTTAAACTCGGCTTTTACCTGCTCGGGCATACAAAAAATATGCGCGTCATCTTGCGTAAAACCTCTTACACGCGTCAATCCGTGCAGCTCACCACTTTGTTCGTAACGATAAACGGTACCAAACTCAGCATAGCGTATAGGCAAATCGCGATATGATTTGGGTTCTGACTTGTATATTTCACAATGATGCGGGCAATTCATCGGTTTCAACAAAAACTCTTCGCCTTCTGCCGGCGTATCAATAGGCTTGAAGGAATCCTCACCGTATTTTGCATAATGCCCCGAAGTAACATACAACTCCTTATGACCGATGTGCGGTGAAATCACTTGGTCGTAACCTGCTGCTTTTTGCGCTTTTTTCAAAAACTGCTCTAAACGCTCTCGCAGCGCCGCACCCTTGGGCAACCACAAAGGCAAACCCTGCCCCACACGCTCTGAGAAAGTAAACAGCCCCAATTCCCTACCAATCTTGCGATGGTCGCGTTTTTTAGCCTCTTCCAATCGCTCCAAATACGCTGTAAGCTCCTTTTGCTTGGGAAAAGTAATGCCGTATATACGCGTTAATTGCGGTTTACTTTCATCTCCGCGCCAAAACGCACCGGCTGTAGAAAGTAATTTAACTGCTTTAATATATCCCGTATGAGGAATGTGAGGGCCTTTGCACAAATCAGTAAAATCACCTTGCTTATAAAATGTGATTTCCCCGTCTTTTAAGTCCTTAATTAAATCGAGCTTATACTCATCGCCTTTTTCTTCATAGTAAGAAACGGCCTCTTTTTTAGATATTTCTTTTCTCGAGTACTCGCTTTTTTGCTTGGCGAGTTCTTTCATTTTTTGTTCGATTTTGGGAAAATCGTCACTCGAAAACTTGTGACTTCCAAAATCAACATCATAATAAAATCCGTTTTCAATGGGCGGTCCTATTCCGAATTTAATACCCGGATAAAGATCCTCCAATGCCTCAGCCAACAAATGCGCAGAGGAATGCCACATAGTTTCCTTACCTTCATCATCATTCCAAGTGAGTAATGTGAGCGTTGCATCATTTTCTATGGGTCTAAATGCGTCACGTACCTCTCCGTCAACCTTAGCGGCCAGCACATTGCGCGCCAAGCCTTCGCTGATCCCGCGCGCTATGTCTAGGGCTGTTGTTCCTTTTTCGGTTTTTCTTTCAGAACCGTCAGGCAATGTGATTGTAATTTGTTCCATAATTTGAGCCTGCAAAAGTAAAGGTTTATTTGTTCATAAAGCCTTGTTTAACGCCTAATTATTTCGTTCTTCTCGGTTCGTTATTCGTAAATATTTTTTTCTTGGTCAGTTCCCGACTTTCTTCCGCAACATTCCATGCCGAATGGAAAATAAAACGGTTGTTGGTTACTTTGTTGAAATAAAATGAACTTGCCGAGTATGATGCCCGTTACTTTTATCAATTTTGCACTATGTTATTGAGAATAATGAAAAATCACTACTTCAAATTGGCTTTTATTTTGTTTGCGGGGATAGTTTTGATCAACTTCCTGCAATCATCAACGCCCGAAACACAAGATGAAAAAGTTTATCAAGATTATTTCAACAAAAACTACCACATTTACGCGCTCAACCATCCCGAGCGTTTAGATTTTGCAGGTGAGGAAGTTCCACTGCAACTCGAAGATGTACGAGAACGCTTTGACCGAGAATTACACGTCAATGCTTACTGGCAGAGTAATACATTATTTTATTTGAAACGTGCCAACAAATGGTTTCCCGTGATTGAACCGGTTTTAAAGGAAAATAACGTGCCGGATGATTTTAAATATTTGGCACTGGTAGAAAGCGGTTTACTTCAAGTTGTTTCGCCGGCCGGAGCACGCGGTTTTTGGCAATTTAGAGAAAGTGCCGCGACTGAGTTTGGGTTGGAAGTGAGCAAGGAGGTTGATGAGCGCTATCATGTGGAAAAAGCTACTGAGGCGGCCTGTAAATACCTAAAAAAAGCTAAGGAAAAATTTGGATCATGGACGATGGCGGCGGCCTCATACAATGTGGGAATGCGCGGTTTACAAAACCAAGTGGATCGTCAAAAAGAAGACTATTACCACAATTTGCTGTTAAATGAGGAAACTTCCCGCTATGTTTTTCGCATTTTGGCGGCCAAGGAAATTTTGTCGCATCCCGGTACATACGGTTTTCATTACCGCGATGAACATCTGTATAAACCTTTACGATTTCAAATTATTGAGGTGGACACTGCTGTAAAAGATTGGGCTGTTTTTGCTCAAGATTTGGGAATCAACTACAAAACGCTCAAGTTGCTCAACCCCTGGCTGCGCCAAAGTTACCTGTACAATCGCGATAAAAAAACGTATGAAATAAAGGTGCCTGTCGAGGATGATTTAGCGAAGTTTGTTCTGCCCCGCAAAAACAAGGTTCAAACCCAAACATCAGCTACCGCTCCCAACGACTCACTTTCCCATTAATTCTCATCGGGTTTGGGGTTCTGACCAAAAATATACCACAACTTTTAACCTTACCTTGCGTTCTTAGCTTGCCGAATATTAAATGTATATACACACAAATCAATTTCCCGGCCTTTCGGTGATGTTACATGAGTAAAAAACGAGATTCATTTGGAACCCGCCCCCCCGGAGTTTTATTAAAAGAGCAAGCTATTCCCGCTTCAATAGGTATTTTGGTGATGTCAATATACAGCATTATTGACACCATTTTCGTAGGTTTATTTGTGGGCAGTAATGGGATTGCGGCCATAACAGTGGTGATGCCCATCACATTTTTAATTGCCGGCTTGGGAATGGCAATAGGTGTAGGCGGGGGATCCATTATTTCTCGCGCTTTTGGACGAGGAGATGAAACTTTGGCAGCACGCGTTTTTGGAAACCAAATGCTTTTAACACTCTCTTTATCTACCTTTTTCACGGTGATTGGATATTTTTTATTAGAACCTGTATTGCTGCTTTTTGGCGGCAAAGGAGAGGTTCTTGAACCGGCGTCAACCTACTTTTTTATCATTTTACCTTCTGTCCCTTTTTTAGCTTGGGCTATGATGAGTAATAATGTAATTCGTGCTGAAGGTTTTCCCAGGCTCGCCATGGTTACATTAATTGTGCCCGCCGTAGCCAATCTGGTTTTAGATCCGCTCCTCATCATCGTTTTTGACATGGGCATTGCAGGTGCCGCTTACGCCACTTTGGCTTCCTACGTGGGTGCGGCGCTTTTTACGATATGGTTTTTTGTAAAAGGCCCCTCTCAACTGCATTTCAACTTTTCTTGTCTCAAACCGGTCAAAAGTATTTTAGGTGAAATAAGTTCGTTAGGCTCGGTAACCTTTGTGCGCCAAAGTACTATAAGTGTATTGGCTATTGTGCTCAACAACTCCTTGTTTTCATATGGCGGCGAGCAAGCATTGGCTGTTTACGGTATCATTAACAGACTTATGCTATTTGCGAATTTCCCCGTTTTGGGCATTACACAGGGATTTATTCCGTTGGTAGGTTACAACTACGGTGCTCAGCTTTTTGAACGGGTTAAAACTTTTATCAAACTCTCCATCAGCTCCGCTACAATTGTGGCTTTTTTGATTTTTAGTTTGGTCATGATTTTCACACCTCAAATTGTATCCGTTTTCACGAATGATGATGAGCTCATTGATGTAAGTGTACCCGCAGTGCGATTGAGCTTTATAGCCATGCCGCTCATAGCCGTAAACTTCATTGGTGGCGCGTATTATCAAGCTATAGGACACACTTGGCCGGCTATGATTTTATCATTGTCGAAACAGGGATTTTTCTTAATTCCCTTAATTTTAACTTTACCGCTTTATTTGGGCTTAAACGGTATTTGGGTCGCTTTCCCTGCTGCCGATTTACTTTCCGGCTTACTCACAGTGGTTTTGGGAAAAACCTTGGGGCTGAAATTCCAATCGGCTCACTCGAATTAAAAAGCGCCAATGCTAAGCAAGCAAAACAGGTGTTCAGTTCTGCATTTGGACAAAATAATACCTATCAAAATTGGATTGCTTACGATAAATTGAAGCTTCTTTTGATGTCATCCACTCGATCTAATTTTTCCCAAGTGAAAAACTCAAGCTGAAGTTTTTTCACCTCTTTGCCGTTATCGCCATGCCGGATAAAAGAAACCTCTTTTTCAAAATACTCGCGCCCCATATGACCGTAAGCCGCCGTTATGCCATAAATAGGATTTCGCAACCTCAGGCTTTTCTCGATCAACCCCGGACGTAAGTCAAATAATTCCTGAATTTTTTGAGCTATTTGTCCATCGGTCAAATCCACCTTTGAAGTACCGTAAGTGTTCACAAATACACCCATGGGCTCCACCACACCAATGGCATAACTCACCTGAACAAGCATTTCATCAGCTATCCCGGCTGCCACCATGTTTTTGGCAATATGACGGGCTGCATAAGCTGCCGAACGATCTACCTTACTGGGATCTTTACCTGAAAACGCTCCTCCGCCGTGTGCGCCTTTTCCACCGTAAGTATCCACAATGATTTTACGTCCCGTGAGTCCGGCATCTCCATGCGGACCCCCAATCACAAAATTACCTGTAGGGTTGATATGATAGGTAATTTCCTCATAAAACAGTGCTTTTACCTCGGCACCTTCCAGTTGATCAACTACGCGCGGCATAACGTGATTTTTAATATCTCGAGTTAAGGTAGTGCGCATTTCTTGTTCATCGGTAAATTCATCGTGTTGAGTAGATAAAACGATAGTTTTGATTTTTACCGGCTTGTTGTGATCATCGTACTCAATGGTAACTTGTGCCTTGGCATCAGGCCGCAGGTAAGTCATCTGTTTGCCGCCTTTTCTGATTTCTGCCAAAACACGTAACAATTTATGCGATAAATCCAAAGCAAGCGGCATGTAGTTTTCTGTTTCATTGGTGGCATAACCAAACATCATCCCTTGATCCCCTGCGCCTTGCTCCTCAATAGAACCCCGGTCTACTCCTTGATTGATATCTTGAGATTGCTCGTGAAGAGCCGTTAATACGCCACAAGATTCGGCAGAAAATTTATACTCGTCTTTTGTATATCCTATATTGCGAATTACCTCGCGGGCCACCTCTTGCACATCAATGTAAATTGAGGATTTAATTTCACCGGCCAGTACAACCTGTCCCGTGGTTACAAGCGTTTCACAGGCCACTTTAGCATGGGAATCAAAAGCTAAAAATTGGTCGAGTATGGCATCTGATATTTGGTCGGCCACTTTATCGGGATGACCTTCACTTACTGATTCTGAAGTAAATAAATATGACATTTTATTTTATTTAGGGGTCGGGTTTTTGACCAAACAAACATAACTTCGTGTATTGTTGTCTTGTTTTTGCCCGAATTTTATAATCTGCATTTAAGGGGTCAAAAGTAAGAATTTAAAAAGTTTGTTTTTCATCCAATTCAATAAGAGTAAATAATAATGCTATTGAAACTTTAATTTGGGTATTTGTTACCTTCGCGCTCAGAAAATAAATATTGCGTGGTCAAAAAAATAGACCTGTACATTGTCAAGAAGTTTTTAAGCACATACTTCTTTTCCATTTTGCTTTTGGCATTCATTATCATCGTTTTTGATATTTCAGAAAAAATCGATGATTTCACCCATGAACGTGCAAATGCAGTATCGGTTTGGGATATTGCCATCCATTATTATCTCAATTTTGTGCCGTTTCTCATCAATCAATTCAATGCTCTTTTTGTGTTTATTTCCGTCATTTTTTTCACTTCCAAAATGGCTTCAAACTCTGAAATTGTTGCCACTTTTTCAGGCGGTGTAAGCTTTTACAGATTGCTGGCTCCCTACATGGTTGTAGCTTTTCTGATTTTTGGAGGGAATGTATTAATGACCTTTTACGTCATACCCGAGGCCAATAAGGTGCGCATTGATTTCGAAAACAAATACTTACGCAACCCCAAAGTATTCAGAGCCCAAAATATTCACGTCCAAATTGAGCCGGATATTTTCGCTTATTTTTACAGCTTTAATGCCGATAAAAATACCGCCTACAAGTTTGCCATTGAACGCTTTAAGGAAAATCAACTCCATTACAAACTCACCTCGAACTTTGCCGTTTGGGACTCAGCCGCCCACCAGTGGCAAATCAAGGATTACGTAGTGCGCGAAATAATTGACAATAAAGAAAAGCTCTATTCGGGTAAAACTCTTGATACCACACTTACCATAACACCGCGAGACTTTAAATACTGGCTCAATAATGTAGAAACAATGAATCAAAAAGCTTTGGGCGAGTACATTGAACGTGAAAAGTTTAAGGGAAGTGACAGAATAAGCAGTTACGAAGTGGAGCGGCACAAAAGGCTGGCGTTCCCGTTTGCTTCACTCATTCTTACTTTAATGGGGTATTCGATTGCGAGTCGTAAAATAAGAGGTGGTTTAGGGATGCATTTGGGATTGGGTATTTTACTGTGTTTCTCCTACATATTATTCAGTCAAATGTCTTTTGTTTATGTGGAACAAACCGATTTAAACCCTTTTGTAGGCGTGTGGTTTCCCAACTTTTTATACACCCTCATCACGTTGTATTTAATGATTAAAGCACCCAAGTAATGCAAAAACCCAAAACATATTTGGGCATTATTCCCGCCCGCTATCAATCTACACGTTTGCCGGGCAAGCCGCTGGCTCAAATAGGAGACAAAACAATGATTGAGCATGTGTATCGACAATGCGCACCTTTTTTTGAGCACCTTTATGTGGCTACCGATGAC
>CAJXMT010000025.1 GCA_913056155.1 uncultured Cryomorphaceae bacterium | reverse complement strand
AATCAATAACCGGTTGCCCGGCACGCCAAATTCCCGCTGCGCCTGTGTGTCCGATGTATCGGACGGGTTTATTCGGAATTGTCGTGGAAATAGCAACCCAAGTGGTTGGATATTTCATACTGCTTGTGGCCGTATGCCGCTGCGCCGCTGCCGGCGCGATGTTGCTGTATGATGGCGGAGTGATTCATATCTATTCCTTGAGACTCAGGTTGTGTTTCTTCTACCGCAAATATAAGGTTTTCATTTAATTCACCGTATATGCGAAGGCATGTTTCTTCCTCATCGTTTTCTTCAATAACTACTTTATACCCGGCATTTTCCAATACGGAAATAATGGATTCGGGATTGCCGTTGTAGGGGTTAAATCCTTCGACCGATAAAGTTGAGCCGTTTACGAAGAGGTTGAAGTTTTCGGGCAAATCACCAACACAAAGGAGGGCTGAAACCATTTCATTTGTGGTGCTTTTTTGGGTTAAGGTTCCCAATCTTTGGGAGCCGTACAGCACAAGTTCTTTGAGTTCTGCCTCTTCGGCTCCCGTGCGTGTGTAGGTTGCCAAGGTGTTGCCTTGAGCATCTCGCGCATAGCGGGTGTATTTGATGTTTGAGGTGCTGCCGTTATAGGGAATTTCGATTTTGGCTATTCTGTTGCCCATGGGATCGTACCGGAATACTAAGTCGGGACGTTGGCTTGTTGCGGTTCTGATTACGGATTTAACTTTACCGCTTACTGTCCAATGTATGGTTTCTATTTCTTCGCTTTCATCTTTTATGAGATTGCCTATTGCATCATAATCAAAGTTGTACGCGCTTTGGCCGGGGAAATCATTGGAATAGGTTTGACCGTGTGCATCGGCCACGTAGTTGAGTCGGTTGGTGCCGCTGTTGTAATGGTAGGTGAGGGCATCCATGTTTTGTGCGGTGCCTTCTCCGTTGCGGTTCAGGGTAGTGATGTTGCCGTTAAAGTCATAGGATATTTGTGGTAGCCTCTGTCAGGCCTGATTATTTATTTCCTGTTTTTTTGGTCAAAACCACAAGGGGTTTTTATATAATCCGTTTTAAATGTTTTGGTCAGAACCTTAATGCAATTTGCTGCAGCAGCAAACAACGTCATAACCATCAATTTTAAAAAATGATTTTTTACTTTGCCGCATGAAAAAATTCTTTCTGCTTGCCACAATTGCTTTGGTGGGATGTACGCAGATGAAATACGGGATTTCAAATGCAAATAAAAAGTATGCCGAAACTTTCACTGAAAACCGCAATGTGAAATTCGGAATTCCACTCGGTTCTGACCAAAATAAGAAACAACTTTATGAAAGGGAAGAATTTGTGTTTCACTACACTCCTGCAATGGGCGCTTCGCAATGGGTAAGTTATCGATTGACGGCAAATGATTTTGGCGATACTAAGCGGAGACGAGGCAAGTTTTTGGCCGACCCGCTCATTCCCGGCGCGCATCAAATAACACATGAGCATTACACGCACAGCGGATATGATCGCGGACATATGGTGAGAAGTATGGAACGCACAGCATCCCCGGATTCCAACATGTCCACTTTTTACATGACCAATGTTTTTCCGCAAACACCGGATTTAAATCGAGGTGTGTGGCTCAGTTTTGAACGGTTTTGTGAAAAGTTAGCCGCTGAAGGGTATGAGCTTTACCTCAATACCGGAGGCATATACTGTAACAGCGTTTTTTTGAAAGATGAACAAAGTGTTCAAATACCCGACAGCTGCTTTAAAACGGTGTTGGCTGTTGATACAAGCGGTAATATTGACTTTCACGAGGCAGATACTTTTACCGTTGCGGTGGTGATGCCCAATTCCGAAGGCATACGGGGTGAGAATTGGCAAAAATATGCGCGAACGGTGCGGTCGGTTGAAAAATCTACCGGATTTAATTTTTACCCTTTACTCCCCAAAAAAAGAGCCGATTTTTTGGAAACCATGAATTATGTACCTTAATGCTTTTCCAAAATTCGCTTTACCCAACGCTCAAAAAAGCTCGATAATTGCTCTCCCGAGGCTTCAATTTGCTGAGGTACTATGCTTTGTCGCGACATTCCGGGAACGGTATTTACTTCAATAAAATAGGGCACTCCGTTTTTTACGATGTAATCCACACGCGCTACGCCTCTTAAGTCCAGTATGTTGTAAATTTCACGAGATTGAGCTTGAATAATTTCGGCAACATTTGCGCTGATGCGCGCCGGCGTAATTTCCTCACTGGCACCTTCGTATTTGGCGTTATAGTCAAAAAACTCATTTTTGGAAATAATCTCGGTAATGGGCAATGCTGTTGCCGATCCCCCTACGTCGTGGACACCGCACGTCATTTCACGCCCCTCCACAAACTGCTCGATAATCACTTTATTATCAAAGGTAAAGGCGTGTTTTATTGCTTGGTTGAGTTGGGAGGCTTCTTTAACCTTGGTAATGCCAAAACTGCTGCCGGCTCTATTGGGCTTTACAAAACAAGGCAATCCCGTTTTTTGAATAATTACATCTGTGTCCCATTGGTCGTCTCGATTGAGGTAGCAGGCCTCAGCCATAGTAATTCCAAACCGTTTTAACAGGCTTGAGCACGCCATTTTATCAAAAGTGAGCGCCGCGGCAATTTGTCCGCAAGAGCTGTATTTTACCCCGGTTACATCAAAAAAGCCCTGTATTTTTCCGTCTTCACCGGGAGTGCCGTGAATCATAATGATGGCGGCATCAAAAGAAACGCGGGAGTTGCCGGTGTTTACCGAGAATGTGTTTTTATCTACCTCGGCGCGTGTGCCGGCAATTTCGCAATACCATTCTGTTCCTTGTTGGTGAATGGCATATACCCTTGCTCCCGTTTTGCGCAACTCATCAATTACAACCGTTGCACTTTTAACGCTCACAGCATATTCAGAGGAGTCGCCCCCGTACAATACCGCAATATTCTTGTTTTTGATGCTCAAAGTTTTCATAATCGGGTTCAAAAGTAATGGGTGTTTTCGCGACATTTTAAACCGGGCTAAAATGTTTTGAACATCGGGTGTTTTATAATGATTCTTGAAGTGAAGTGAACCCAAATCGACAAACCCAATGCGCTTTACAAATACAACTGCAACTCAACAAATTGACCGCCGGTCGCTATGCCCGGAAAGTGATTGTCATCAGCAGCCCTTGCAGCGTGCAACAAGCGTTATGCCGTCAGGATCAAGCGAATTGGGCATCAATAATTCCACAGTTCCAAAAGTGCCTCTTCAAAACGATTCCAAGGTAAAAAGCCTTTCTCTAAACCGGCGGCAAACGGCACAGGGGTGTCCGTGGAACCCACACGCATAACCGGACCGTCTAAATACTCAAAACAATATTGATTGATTTGGGCCGCAATTTCACCGCCGATTCCGCCAAACTGCGTATCTTCATGTAAAACAATAGCTTTTCCTGTTTTCTTTACCGAATCAAAAACAGTTTCCGTATCCAAAGGTAAAAGTGTTCGCAAATCCACAACATCGGCAGAAATATCGGGGTGTTTTTGGAGCAGCTCCAGGGCTTTATGAACCCCCGAGCCATAAGTGATGATACTCATCTCTTTTCCTTCATTCAATAAATTAGCTTTTCCTATGGGCGTGTTGTAGTAGCCGAGCGGTACATTACCGGTCAAACTTCTGTAAAGGGCTTTATGCTCAAAAAACAAAACAGGCCCGGGATCTTCAAATGCTGAAATAAGTAATCCTTTGGCGTCTGAGGGAAAAGCGGGATAGACAATTTTTAAGCCGGGTATATGGGTAAACCAGGCTTCGTTAGACTGCGAGTGGAACGGCCCTGCTCCCACGCCGGCACCGGTAGGCATTCGCACCACGACATCGGCATTTTGACCCCACCGCCAGTGAATTTTTGCCAAATTATTGGCTATTTGCGTCATGCCCTCTGATACGAAGTCGGCAAATTGCATTTCCATCATGGCTTTGTAACCGTTAATGCTCAAGCCCAGTGCAGCGCCTAAAACAGCCGATTCACACAAAGGCGTATTGCGAACCCGCTCTTTTCCGTATCGTTGCACAAAGCCGTCTGTGATTTTGAAAACACCGCCGTAATCGGCAATATCCTGACCCATAAGTATCAAGCGATCATGTTTTTTCATCGCTTCATTTAAACCGTCGCTTATAGCGTCAATGAGTCTTACTTCTTTAGATTCCTCAACGGGTTTTACCGCTTTAAAAACATGAGGTGCATAAACATCAGTGAGTTCTTTTTCACGATCAAACTCAATTACGGGTTCGGCGTCAGCGCGTTCCCACTCCTTTTTAATACGAGCTTTGGTTTCCGCTTTTATAGCTTCCGCTTCCTCGGCTTTTAAAACGCCATCATCCAATAAGAAGCGCTCAAAATTATCAACGGGATCCTTTTTTGCCCAACGATCTTGTAAGCCCTCCGGGTAATATTTTGTTCCCGAGGCTTCTTCATGTCCGCGCATCCTGAATGTCACGGCCTCCACTATCACGGGCGCTTGATTTTTAATGGTGTACTCGCGGGCTTCGCGAAGCGTTGCCACTGTTTCTAAAATGTTATTGCCGTTGGTTTGAAACGCCTTCATGCCGTACCCGATGCCCTTATCGATAAACTGCTTGCAGCGAAATTGTTCATGTGACGGCGTTGAGAGTCCCCACTGATTGTTTTCAATGACAAAAACAACCGGTAAATCCCACACGGCCGCAGTATTGAGTGCCTCGTGAAAATCACCCTCAGATGCCCCGCCATCACCGGTAATGACTAGCGTTGATTTTTTGTTATTCTCGAGTTTATTTCCCAGTGCAATTCCGTCGGCAATACCCAACTGCGGTCCCAAATGGGAAATCATGCCTACAATATGATGCGCTTTGCTGCCAAAGTGAAACGAACGATCTCTCCCGTTGGTAAAACCGTTTTTTTTACCTTGAAATTGGCAAAATAAATTGAAAAGCGGAATGCCGCGTGTGGTGAACAGACCCAAATTGCGGTGCATGGGTAATAGAAACTCATCGTGTTGCATTGCATGAGCCGCAGCCACTGAGATGGCTTCTTGACCGTATCCCGAAAACCATTTGGATATTTTTCCTTGTCTCAATAATATGAGCATTTTCTCCTCAATGAGTCGGGGTAAAATGAGTTTTTTATACAACTCGATGAGCTCTTTATTTTTAAAAGATGTGTTGTGATATTGCATAATTCGTTTTTCTGCGTGATTCGGCGCGGGTTTCGTTTTCTTGAACGGCAAATGTATCTAATTCGCCGCGTAAATATGATTTCTCGTTGCCCCGTAATATCAACATTCGGTTTATGAAAACTAAATAATTCCGCGCGCAAATGAATGACGACATTTTAGGCGGCAGTCAATGGCTCCGTTCAAAAACCAAAATACCAAGTCGCGGATGCTTGATACGGTTCTGAATAAAATAATGATGAACCTGCGAATATTCGCACAATTGATTCAACTTTACGGCGCAATTGCATTAATTTTGGCACGGCAAAATATACACCTGTTTGAATCAAATTTACCATGAACAACTCTCCTGCCATTGATTTTAAAAAAACATTTTATGTACTGGGCACCATTGGCTTGCTGCTTGCACTTATGGTTGTGGGTCGTCGGATTTTAATTCCGGTTTCCCTGGCTATTTTATTTGCCGCACTGCTTTCGCCTATTGTCAATTATTTAGTAAATAAAAAATGGCCTGAGTTTTTGGCTATTACCACAGCCATATTGGCACTCATTATAGTGGCGGGGGGAGTCATCACATTACTTGCCGTGGAAATTGTAAATATTGCCCGCAATTTACCCGATTTATCTGAACGCATTACTTCTATTATAGCCTCAGCTACTTCAAGTATTCAGGAATATTATCCCGATTTTAAGATGACATCCAATTGGAAAGGTCTCATTGCCGGTCAAATTGAAGATGTTGCGCAATACATGTTAGACTCAGCCGGCGATATTGGGAATAAGCTGTTAAATGTGATTCTTATACCGGTTTTTATTGTGTTGTTTTTGATTTACCGTAAAATGCCCGTAGATTTCATTGAAGCGCGTTTTTCCGGTGGGAATTACAAACGCTCGGCCACTCATATTTTTGGCCGTGTACGTCAAATGATTACGCAGTTTTTGGTAGGTTCTCTTTGGTTTACCCTGGCCACGGGCGTAATGAGCTTTGTGATTTTACTTTCAGTGGGCTCTGATTATGTGCTGTTTTTTAGTATCGTAATCGCTTTACTCAACTTGCTCCCTTACATAGGAACCATTATTGCTTTTGTTATTGTGATTACCTACCAATTTATTGCCATGGACGGTATTTTTTTACCGGTGCTCACCTGGTTTTTGCTTTGGGTTTCCAACCTTTTTCAGGAAAACGTATTGCGACCGTGGCTGGTGGGACGCAGCACACGTATCAACGCTTTGGCCATACTTTTATCGGTAATTATAGGCAGTATGATTTGGGGTGTTGCGGGAATGATTGTGTTTATTCCGCTGGTAGGCATTATCAAAATTGTGATGGAAGCCGTTCCCGAGATGAAGCCTTACGCCGTTTTCTTTTCAGATAAAAAATAGCAATTTGGGTAATCAATTTAAAAGTGCGCTCCTCGGGTTCTTCATTTGTGTGATTTTGGTCAGAACCGACGGCATGGCTCAACAGGAAAGCCGATATCCCGATTCACCGGATAAAAGCAAATTGAGGTATGTTACTTTGGGAATGGCTGCCACTTACGGCATTACTATGACCGGGCTTTACCAATTGTGGTATAAAAACTACCCGATGACGACCTTTCGTTTTTTTAATGACAGTAAAGATTGGCTGCAAATGGATAAGGCCGGTCACGCCTACTCAACCTACCTCCTTGGTGATTTAACCTACGGAGTTTTTAGAAACACAGGTTTGAGTAATAAAAAAGCCGCCATTTACGGTGCATTAACGGGGTGGATTGCCGTTACCTCAGTGGAGTTTTTTGATGCGCATTATGAAGGTTGGGGATTTTCGTGGGCAGATGTGGGTGCAAACACCTTGGGTACTGCACTTTTTACAGGACAACAATTGGCGTGGAGTGAGCAGCGCTTATTATTGAAATATTCTTTCAGAACCACAACATATCCGCAGTACAGGCCTTCAACTTTGGGAAGTAATTTTATTGAAGAATCGGTTAAAGATTACAACGGACAAAGTTATTGGCTCAGTGCCAATTTAAAATCTTTTGCCCGGTGGGAATTTTTACCCGACTGGCTTAATTTGGCTGTGGGTTACAGTGCTGCCGGACTCCTGGGCGGAAGTGAAAATCCTGAGTTTGATAAAGGTGCGCGATTGCCTCATTTCGAGCGTGAGCGCCAATTTTATTTGAGTCCGGATATAGATTTCACCAAAATACCTACCAAACACAAAGGCATAAGAGTTTTATTTAAAGTACTTAATGCCTTTAAGCTTCCTGCTCCGGCTCTGCGACTTCAAGACGGAAATGTACGATTTTTGGGTATTTATCATTAATCTGCGAATAAATAGATAAAAAACTTTTTTGAATAAAAAACTTATGTACTTTTGCCGCCGCTCTTGAGGGAGCAACACAAAGATAACCGTTCGGGGTGTAGCGTAGCCCGGTTATCGCGCCACGTTTGGGACGTGGAGCTCGCAGGTTCGAATCCTGCCACCCCGACAAAGTAAAACCGAAAAGCCTCAGGCTTTTCGGTTTTTTCATTTCAGCCCCAAACCAAACTTGTTTGGATTTGGGGCTGAAATGAAAAAACCAATCTGCGTCAAGTAGATTTGAGGTTTTGCTTTGTAACTCCCGCCACTTTATATTGTGCGAGATTGACAATGAGAATGAAAGAAGGAAGGTTGGTTTTTACGCGGTATGCAAGTGAAGAAAGCATGAAAATCGATGTTTCAGAATTTCCTCCCGGTGTGTATTTGCTGAGGGTTGGGGGTTCTGACCAAAAACATGCGCAAAGGTTGGTTATTTCACCCCGTTAAAGGTCCAATACCGCGCGAACGCCCATGTGATCATAACGCCCGTTGAAAAAGCCGGCGTAAACATCCACACCAAAGGTTCGGAATATCCCCGAAAGGCGATAGCCGCCCTCTGTATAAGTGAGTTGAGAGGCCATAGCATGATTGAAAAACAGACTCTCCTCCCAGCCCAGCATTTTGATTTTCCCTATTTGCGTGAGTGCTAAGCGTTTGAATTCGAATGCTGCAAATCCCTGAAAGTATTCGCGTTGTGAGCTGTATTTGAAGTAATCGAGATTTCGGAATCTCGCGAAACTACCCGATAACGCGGTTTGATTACCGGCAAAGTGAAAGTAATCGATTAAATATCGCGGTGTTTCTCCCACAAAACTACCTCCTGTGAGTTTGTATTTAAAGTCTCCGATGAGCCCTACGTTGAATTTGTGATCAACGGTAACTTCACCCCGGTAAAATTCATCAGCGAAATGACCGGCATAAGCAGTAAATGTGAATTTGGGGCGATTGCTGTTGTTGACGTATCTTTTCTCGTTGTAAATGTTAATCCCGGCAAAGGGTCGCCAAACCAAACTCAATGCACTTAGCAGTATGGTATGATCTTTAAACCCGGTTTGCGCCAAACTGAGATTATCAGGCGTGTTGGAAGAAAATGATTTATCGGGATCGTTCAAGATGCTTCTAAAGCTGTTGTTGTTGAGCTGAAACCGGCGGGCAATCTCGGCAGATCCAGAAACGGTGAGCCTGTCCCCCGCTTTGATGCCCAAATTTAACGCTGCGTATTCCTTTTCGTACAGTTTCAAATAGTTCTCTTGCAAAAGCCACGTATAGCCCAGGTTAAGCAAATTGGAAATAGAAGCGTTGCCGTTGATCTGACTCACTTGCTTGCCCGCCTCAATTTTATAGTAGAGTTTATCATTAAAAAGACGCCCCATTTGATATACGTCGCCGTTTAAAGCTTCTCGTTCAAAGGCGTAGCGTAAATTCCCGCCGGTAATTCGCGGAATTTTATCTTTTTTACGGTGTGTATATTTCAAACCGGTTTTGAGTACAAAGCCGTCAACGGTATTGTAAATATCAAAATCAGACAACCCGCCCAAAGCACCTTCAAAATTTAGATTGTGCGCTTTGTGGTATTTGCCTGCCTGTTTGCCCCACTCGTATGTCCCGCCGGTTAAAGTGTGATGCCACTTGAAACCCTCTGTGCGTGCTGTTGAGTCGGCTTTTTCTTTTTCGCGTCGTATTTGTTGCAAGCTATCGGCCTCGGCGTATCCTTTTTTCTCCTGCTCGGTAAGTGGTATTTGTCGCAGGTCATTCCAAACCGAATCGGGCGTGTTTTGCGCATTGGAGTCTACTTCAAAGCCCCGCACACGCTCTACGCGAACATCCTCACCGCGATCCTTGGCTTTTTTGCGCTCTTTGCGTTTAAATTCACGTGCCTTTCGCCGTGCCTCTTTGTTGGTGAGTTGAGATTCGGTTTCTTCATTTTCAATAATAGCCTTCATCTCCTTTTCGTTGGTGGGCAAGGTTTCATAAGCCGGAGATGCCGTAATTTCATAATCAGTGGTTGAAGTCACGTATGAAGCCTTTATTTCCACACCAAAAGTTTTGGCATTAACCCATCCTTGCTGACTCACCGGCATCCAAATGCCGTTAAACGGGGAGTAAACTTGTTTGAGCCCGTAATCTACTTTGTTGTCATCAGTTATGCTCAAATTCAAACTGTGAAAGGCGTATGAGGGCTCAACCAAATTGATGTGCCCCGAGTACCTGTTGGGGCCTTTTCGCTTGGGCGTGACTTTGATGCGAACTACTTGATTTTCGCCGTCTTGAAAAGTACCTTCATACTTAAAGTCGTAAGCACTAAACGCCGAGGGGTGAACGGGAGATACAAAATCTCCCACTTTGGGTCTGTAAAAATCGGCATGAACAAACGGCAGTGAAGGTTCATCGAGCTCGGCGGGTAAATTACTCCGCGAGCTGATGACGCGTTGTTTTTGGGAGTTGGGCCTTTTGTACTCCACCTCATTTACCGATTCGCTCACGTAGGTTGTACCCTCAGTCAACTCTACATCCTCCTTTTCCATAGCTTTGCGTAAAATCCACGGAATTTTCTCCAGAACAAAAGTGCCTTTTACGTAAAACTTAGCCGTGTATTCTTGCACCGATAAACGGTGAATTTTAGCCAGTGCAATAGCCTTGCGCATGATGGCGTAACTTTCATCCTCCTCGCCGCCCTCATAGCTAAACTCACCAATCAAATACGTTTGCGGTGTCATGGTGATGTCGAGTTGAACAGTGCCCTCCCCCACTACCACTTGCTTTTGCACGGTTTTATACCCCATGAATCTAAAAATCAAAGTATGCGACCCGGCGGGTAAATCAATCCGGTATTCGCCTTTTACGTTGCTGATTGTAGACTCCTCTGTTTTATTGACCTGTATCGTAGTAAATGCCAGCGGTTCGCCCTCAGTACTTTTAATGGTTCCCTCAACGCGGCCCGCTCGAGCATTCAAGAATGACAGAACAATGAAGAAAATGAGTGCAATATATTTCATGACAGGGTTAAACTGCGTCAAAAGTAATGAATCCTTCCGTAATTTTTCGGGTGAAAACAGGGTTGTGAGTTTGGGGTAGAAAGGAGTGTTTGAGCAGGTGAGTAATTTTTTTGTTTTGGTCAGAACCAAATATTATTGAGGCTCAAATAAAGCCGAATTGGCTAAAGTGTTGTTTTTTCCTGGTTTTCAAATACGTCTGATCTATCGGATCGCATTTTTCAGTTGTGGTGGTGAATTAGCGGATTTCGATTTATTAAGAGAATTTTTTGGGGATGACGAAGAAATAGCAGTCCAATCAAACACTTTTTCATCCGTATATGTAGCGCCTGAATTTAAAAACAAATGCACTTCTATTTTCCAAACTTTTCCAATTGTTGTATCAAAGTCTACCTTGTTTATTTTTGTCTTTAGATTATTAACTGTTCTATGATACCTTACTGAATTGTCTAAACAAGCCTTATAAACGATCATACTATCTGTAAATCCATCAGGGAACGAGGTAAGAAAAGTGCAAACGGGGAAAAGACTTTTGTTATATGATGTATCAAGAATTAAAATACCCCCCCCCCTTGAGGTTTCTTCAACCTGAGAAATCCAACAATTTGTCATTCTTTCAATGGAAAAAACTCATCTTTATCATAAAATGCTTTGTAACCTGAATTCCCATTTAGACATGTACCTATCTATTTCTTTTTTATTGTTAAAACAAAAAAACAGATGTGCCATGAAAAACATATGATATTTAATACCCCCCATCAGTATCAGCCGGATTCAAGTTATTTATTATCAGTGCTTATATCATTTCATACTTCAATATCGGCAAAGTAACCGCTAAAATTGAGTTTGCGCTCGGACTTTAAACTGCCAAAGGGTAGTAGAATTGTTTATAGGTTTTGCGGAGTTGCATTGATATTTACGTAAGGGTAAGAATTGAATGTAGTCGTTTTTGATAAATCGTCAATAAATTGTTCAATCATGGTTTTCTGTTCCTTCCCCCATCAAACCTAAACACTTCAAGTAATATGTATTCAAATAGCAAACTCGGTATAATGTATCCTGCAAACAGATGATGGTAAATTTACCTAACCGACATTGAGAAATTTTATAAGGAGTTCGTGCATCATATATACCCAAAAATTTTACATTTGTAATTGACAGAAAAGATAACCTTAAAAGTTAATCATTATGGATAAAACAATTGAGCCCGTTAATTTTAACGCCAGTAAAGATTTGGTGAATCATTTAGATGAAATGTTTGACCAACTTACTACCTATCACGACCGTATCGTTAAGGCAGACATTTATTTAAAATCTCTTCAAGTGCAAAATAGAGACGAAAATAAACAAGTGCAAATTCGAATTTTCCTTCCCGGTGAAGATTTGTTTATGGAACAAACAGCCGAGTCATTTGTATCGGCCGCTCAAAAACTTTACGATCGAGCCAAAAGGCACTTGAGTAAAATCAACCGTCGCGATAAGGATAAAGCGCGACAAGCTGCCGGAGCTTGATTTTATTCACAACAATTCATTTTAAAACCGCACCGTTTCGGCGCGGTTTTTTTATGCGTTGATTATCGGGAATGACTCCTTTCCCGGTTATTGTCATTTTCAATAAACAATTTCCTGGGTAAAAAACGGGTCAGTTATATGAGTCGGCGAGCCTTCAACTCCAAATATTTGTTGAGGGTATTGATCGTGAGTTTTTCAGGTGATGTGAGCACGGTTTGGATACCAAAATTACGAAGCTCGTTGATAATCAAATTCTTCTCTAAAACATGATGCTCAGCAACGGTTCTTGTATAAACCTCTTTGATGGAGTGCACTTCCTTCTCTGTAACTTCCTTGATGGAGACATTCTCAAAAACAACCACTACCACCACGTGTTTTTGTGCCAAGCTGCGCAAGGCAGATAAAGAACGCTCCAAACTGCTTACGTGATCAAAATTGGTGTAAACAAGCAATAAACTGCGGTGCTTCACTCTTCTTTTTACTGATGTAAATAAATGCTCAAAATCGGCTTCTAAATCGCTGTTTTTTTGAGCATAAAGAGCATTCAAAATAGCATTGAGCTGCGTTCGCCTGCCCGAAGCCGTAATAATGCGGTCGGTTTGTTCGGCAAATGTGATAAGCCCGGCATTATCTTCTTTTTTCAGTGCCGCATTTGAAATAGCTAATGCGGCATTTACGGCATAATCCATTAAAGACATTCCTTCAAACATGCCGGCCATATTCCTACTTGTATCGATAACCGAGTACACACTTTGCGAGCGTTCGTCACGATAAGTATTGATGCGCAAATCGTGTTGCCGGCTTGTAGCCTTCCAATTGATGCGCCTGTAATCATCGCCGCGCACATATGACCGAATTTGCTCAAACTCCATGCTGTCACCTATTTTCCGCACCTTTTTCAACCCGGGCACAACGGCATTGGGATTAACGGCCATTAATTCGGCTTTGCGCATTTGTATGATGCTGGGCAACACTTTCACCTCTATTTCATTCTGCACAATCCACTTGCGCTTCACAAAGCCGATTTTCGTACACAAAAAATAATTGAGATTGCCCCATTCAAATGCACCCCGCTCCTTGGGTTGAATTTTATATTCAGAACGCGCTTTTTCGCCCGGTTGTAATGAAAAATGAAAGCAAAGTGTTCTTAAATCGGTTTGATACGGCGGTTCGTCATACAGCTCAATATGCATCAACCTCGAACTTGTATTTTGTGTGGTAATTACAATGGTAAATTCATCGTTGAGGCTGACAATTTCCGGCAAAATTCGCTCAGCCCTCAAGGGTTTTGGGGTTCTGACTAAAATAATGACCTCATAAACCGTTATGCTCAACACCGTGAGTATGCCCATGTGCCCCAAATACATAAATACGGCACTGTAAAACCCCGCTACATAAAGTACAACAACGGCTGCGACGCAGTAAAAAAAGCGATTGGCTAAAAATATGCTGCTAAAAACTTTCATTTAGCGCGGTACTTCCACTTGGTTTATGATGGACATAATAACTTCATCGATATTGGTGCCGGTCACTTCTTTATCGGGACTTAAAATGAGGCGATGATTCAAAACGGGTACGGCGGCAAATTTAATATCATCAGGTATTACGAAATTGCGACCTTGCAACGCCGCCACAGCTTTTGACGTGTGAACCAGAGCTAATGACGCTCTTGGTGAGGCACCTAAAAATAAATCGCCCGTATCACGTGTATGTTGTATGATTTTAGCGATGTATTCAATTAAGCTTTTTTCAATATGCACCTCAAATACAAGTTGTTGTAACTTTTTGAGCTCACTTTTTGAAATGATGGGCTTTAAATCATCTCGTGATACACTCTCGGGGCCGTTTTGAAAGCGTTCTAAAATTTGAACCTCTTCATCATAAGTGGGGTATTCGGGTCTGAGCCTGAATGTAAAGCGGTCCAATTGTGCCTCGGGTAATCTGTAGGTTCCCTCCTGCTCTATGGGATTTTGGGTAGCAATCACAAAAAACGGAAAATCCAATTTTCGCGTAATGCCGTCTGTGGTGATTTGCCTTTCCTCCATTACTTCAAAAAGCGCGGCCTGTGTTTTGGCCGGCGATCGATTGATTTCGTCGATAAGCACAATATTGCCGAAAATGGGTCCGGGATTGAAATCAAAAGTTGAGTTTTTCATGTTGTACACGTTCGTTCCCAAGACGTCGGCCGGCATTAAATCGGGAGTGAATTGGATACGTGAAAATTCGGCATCTAACGTTTGCGCCATCAATCGCGCCATGAGTGTTTTGGCAATTCCCGGTACACCCTCTAAAAGCACATGGCCGTTAGTGAGAATAGCAGCCAAAAGCAAATCAACCGTTTTTTCCTGACCGATGAGTACTTTGCTAATCTCTGCCTTCATTTGTTCTATGGCCTTGCGCAGCTTTTCTTGACCGGGCTCGGGATTTTCAATTGATTTTTCGGGTGAGGTATCTTGAGTGCCTTCACGCTCTCTATCTTTCTGCCGGGCCGTGGATGGTTTAACTCGATTCTCGGCACTATCGTCGCTTTTATGCTCGTTATTTTTCTTTTCTTCTTCGTTCATTTTTCTAAATTATGCGGCTCGAAAGTAATAAAAAAAGCCTGTCAAAGAAACCACAACCCCCCAAATGAAAGTGCCACCTTTCAGGCGCCGTGTTTTTCATCTGTCGTTTTACCCGTTGGGTTTTTCATGGGTTTAAAAAGCGGTGAAACCAAATTTACCAATTCCGCAACTTTGATAAAACTTCCTTTTGTTGTGTTGGAAAGTGCTATTACGGCTAAATCACGCTCCGGAATGCGTATAAAATAGCTTCTGTAGCCGCGCCACCAGCCGTTGTGATAAATCACCAAATCATCAAAGTTGTTATCAACGCGCCAGCCCAACGCGTATGATTTTCCGCGACGATCAAAAGGAGAACGTGGCGTGTACATACTTTCCAGCGTAGTTTGGCGCAGCAACTCGTAACGGGTTAAGGCACGGTCAAAAATATACAAGTCTTTAGCTGTACTGAAAACACCTTTATCCCCCGTAACTCCATTCAAGTAAAAGTCGGCTTTTACGCGGCCGTAAGCGTTGTGACCCAAAGCTACACGCGGAATTTGGGTGTACTTCATATTGCTGTAAATAAAGGTTTCATCCATACCGGCGGGCTGAAACAAGTATTTTAAGGCTGCCGACTCAAAGCTCATTCCCGTTATTTTTTCCACAATGGCAGCTAATAAAAAATAGTTGGTATTAGAATAATTAAATCGGGTATCGGGAGTGTAATAAGGATTGGGGGCTTTTTGAATGAGCGTATCTAAAATATTTTCATTGCAAATGGGAATATCCTTGTTTTCCCAAATATCATCTGTAATATACATGTAGTTTGATAAGCCGCTGCGGTGAGAGAGCAACATTTCCAAGGTGATTCCGCTGTAGGGAAAATCGGGAAAGTAAAATTGTACGGTGTCTTTAATATTCAGCATGCCTTTGTCTTGAAGCATGAGCACAAGTGTAGCCGTTAGCGGTTTTGAGCCCGAGGCCAATTGAAAAAGATGGCTTTTTGTGAGTGTTTCACCGGTTTGAAAATCTGCTAATCCGTATGATTTCTCAAAAATTTTACCCTTGTGGTAAATGAGTACATTGCCGTTAAAAGCAGAGCCGTGCGACAACTGGGTGAAGAACTCTTCAAAACGCATCGAATCGGCGCGGTCAAAAGCCGGTTTTTGAATCACCGCTTGAACGTGTTTTGGGCTCGGGTTTATTTTTTCTTGGTCAGATCCCGCACTCCCCTTGCAGCCGAAAAGCATAACCGACATTGAGAAGCATGGAATAGTAAGTAGTTTTACGCTCAATTTCATAATGCAAAGGTAGTAGCAACCGATGAATGCATTTGCGGGGCAATCGGTTTTACCAAAGCTTTAAATATTGAAAATGAAGAATTGTTTGGGTTCTGACCAAAAACAAAAGGTTCATTTTACAATGGACACATGCCTATTGTTCTAAAGAATGAACGACCGGCGTATTTTTCAACATTTCCCATTAAATTTGCCGCACACTTGAACGGTAACTGCACAAGGTGAAAATACTATTTAGAAAAGATGCGTTGGGGAATTGGTTTGTGATCAAACGACTGCTGTTTTTTACACTGGGTGCTTTGGCGCTGTACCGTTTCAAGAGTTTGTATAAAACCCAAATCAAGGGATCTGAATACATCACTAAATTGCCCGAGCGCAACGTGTTATTCGTATCCAACCATCAAACGTATTTTGCCGACGTCACACTGATGTTACTCACCATTTTTAATATTAAAAATGGTTTTAGAGATAAGCTGGGCAGTATTTTTACGCTTTTTAATCCCAAAATGCGCATTTATTTTATCGCAGCCCGGGAAACGATGAAATCGGGCATGTTGCCCCGTTTGTTTATTAGGGCAGGCGGCATTTTAATTAAGCGTACTTGGCGTGAAAAAGGGCAAAGCATTCGCCGTGAGGTGGATCATGATGACGTACATCGTATCAAAACGGCACTTCGCGACGGTTGGGTGATCACATTCCCTCAAGGTACTACAACACCCTATGCCAAAGGCCGCAAAGGCACAGCAGTTTTAATCAAACAATTGCAGCCTATTGTAGTGCCTGTAGTGGTTGACGGTATGCGCCGTGCTTTTGATAAAAAGGGGCTTTTTTTGAAGAAAAAGGGTACAAATATTTCATTGCGTTTCAAGGCACCGCTCAACTTGGATTACGACAAGCAAAATGCCGATGAAATTTTGTCTGAAATCATGCACGCTATTGAACAAGATGAACACCACCAAAAGCAAGTCGTAAAGGAAAACCCCGAAGATTAAATTTTCAACACCTGCGAAAATCTTACTTTTGCCGCTCTAAAAGTAATTTGAGCAATGGCAAACCCCTTTATAGAAGAATTGAAATGGCGCGGTATGATTCACGATGCCATGCCGGGAACCGATGAACAACTGAACGAATCGCAAACCGCGGGTTACGTGGGAATAGATCCTACCGCAGATTCATTGCACATCGGGCATTTGGTATCGGTAATGATGTTGAAACACCTGCAACGTCACGGTCATAAACCCATTGCTTTGGTGGGTGGTGCTACGGGAATGATTGGCGACCCCTCGGGCAAGTCGAAAGAACGCAATTTATTGAGTGAAAAAGAATTGCGACACAATCAAGCCGCGCTTAAAAATCAGCTTTCCCAATTTTTAGACTTTGACTCTCAAGAAGCCAATGCCGCCGTGGTGGTCAATAATTACGACTGGATGAAAGAATTCAGTTTTTTGGATTTTATTCGGGATGTAGGTAAACACATCACGGTAAATTACATGATGTCCAAAGACTCCGTGAAAAAGCGATTGGGAAGTGAAGCCGCGGAAGGCATGAGTTTTACCGAGTTCACTTACCAACTTGTTCAAGGTTATGATTTTCTTCATTTGTTCAGAACCATGGACTGCAAATTGCAAATGGGCGGCTCTGACCAATGGGGAAATATTACCACCGGTACAGAGTTGATTCGCCGCGTTGCCGGCGGAAAAGCCTATGCCCTCACATGCCCTTTGATTACAAAAGCCGACGGCAGTAAATTCGGTAAAACGGAAGACGGAAATATTTGGCTCGACAAAAACCGAACTTCCCCCTATAAATTTCACCAGTTTTGGCTGAATACCGCCGATGAAGACGCCGAAAAGTACATCAAAATTTTTACCGTATTGTCCCGCGAGGAAATTGACGCACTTATTGCCGAGCATCGCGAAAATCCGGGTCGCAGACTCCTCCAAAACAAACTTGCCGAGGAGGTGACGATTGCCGTACACGGCAAAGAAGAATTGGAAACAGCCATAGCCGCCGGTAAAATTCTATTTGGAAAAGGCACTGAGGAAGCGCTGCGCAACTTAAGTGAAACCGATTTCCTCTCTGTTTTTGAAGGCGTTCCTCAAACTGAAGTGTCTAAAAGTGACATTGTAGGAACCGATACAATCAACCTTTTTGCCGCTGCAACGGGCTTTTTAAAATCCAACGGAGAGGTGCGTCGAGCGTTAAAGGAAAACTCATTGCAAATCAACAAAAGCAAAGTCAAAAGTGAAGACTTTACCGTTGAAGAAGCGCACTTGATTAATGGTAAGTATCTGCTGCTTCAACGCGGTAAAAAGAACTACTTTTTGGTGGTTGTGAAATAACTATTTCAGTCGTGATGATTTGTGGGCACAGGGATTGTGGAATTTCAGTCTGTTTTTCGGGCATTCAGCCCCCCAATGCCTTGGTGAGTTCAATAATCAGAGAATTTGAGGCTGAGGAATTACGGCATTCAGCCCACCAATGCTTGTCCCCAATGCATTGGCGGAAATTGGGGGCACGGTACAGTGAAATAACAGCTATGAACTTTGCTATTCAAAACGCTGTTTGCGTTTGAAAAGACAAATTTGACTGTACTTTTATATTCTTAAAAGCCCGACCCCACATGCCCGAGGGCATACATCTGCGTTCATCTGCTCAATCTGCGTATCAGCGAAGCTGATCCGGGGAGATTAAACAGAGAATTTGGGGCTGAGGAATTACTGCATTCATTCCGCCAATGCTTGTCCCCAAGCAGAAATACCCGGCTTATGCATATTGACACAGATAGAGAACCATACAACCGGCATATTTTAAACCTCCAACAATCAATAAGTAACCCAATACATCTATTTCCGTATATTTGCTCCTTGTGAAAAAGGTTACAGCCATATTCTTAAGTGTTTTAACACTGGCAATCAACGTTCAGTTTACAGTGGGCACGCATTATTGCCAAGGTGATAAAGTATTGTCAAAGATGATGCTTGAGCGGGCTGAGCTTGAATGCGGCATGGAGTGGTTAAAAACCGAGTGCCGCAAATCGGAGAGTGAAAAATGCACACACAATCACAATACCTCGCGTGAATCCTTTTCCAAACCCGGTTGTTGCCAATCTGTTTACCAAACCGTAAGCGTTGATGTAGAAACTGCTTTTGAAAAAAAGTTACCTGCCAACCAAAGCAACATAAACCCACTTCCGCCCTTTGTAAAAAAGGTTGTTGATTTTAGCTTTATACAAATCGCCGACTTCAATTACCACAATTTTTATCCCCCTCCGCTCTGGCAAAGCCTGAGCATTCTTTTCCAAGTCTTTCGTTTGTAGTATTTCAGGTTTTTACAAAATCGGAACGCCATCGCGCGTCCCATATTTTTATTTTGTAACCTGAAACTCATACTGAAAGATGTTAAACAAAACCATTCGTTTTTTTCTCGAAAACAAACTCGTTACGGCGCTTTTTGCCGGTGCGTTGATTATTGTCGGACTCATTCACGCGCCGTTTTTCAACGACTCGGGAATTTTACCTTCTAAACCCGTAGCTGTTGACGCCATTCCCGACATCGGAGAAAACCAACAAATCGTATTTACCGAAAAGCCCGGTTGGTCGCCACGAGATATTGAGGATCAAATCACCTACCCCCTCACCTCCTACCTACTGGGAATCCCCGGCGTAAAGTCGGTGCGCAGTTCTTCCATGCCCGATTTTTCGAGCATCTATGTGGTGTTTGAAGACGGTGTTGACTTCTATTGGTCGCGTTCGCGAATCACTGAAAAACTCAACTCCATTCCGGCCGATTTACTGCCCGAGGATGTCAGTCCCGCCTTAGGCCCCGATGCAACAGCCTTGGGACAAATTTTTTGGTACACCATTGAAGGCCGAGATGAAAACGGCAATCCCACCGGCGGTTGGGATTTACACGAAATACGCACCGTGCAAGATTATTACGTAAAATACGGACTCAACGCCGCATCGGGAGTTGCAGAGGTAGCCTCCATCGGCGGTCATGTAAAAGAATACCAAATTGATGTTGACCCCGATGCACTGCGTACTTACAACGTCCCTATTACGCGAATTGCACAAGCCGTTCAGCAATCC
>CAJXMT010000024.1 GCA_913056155.1 uncultured Cryomorphaceae bacterium | reverse complement strand
TTCACTTTTTGCCAATAATTCGCTTTCATCAACAAATTGCAGAGATGCAAAATCGGTAAGGCCGGGTTTTACCGTGAGTACTTTTTTTTGCTTATCAGTGTAGTTCTCGACATACTTGGGTACCTCGGGTCTGGGTCCCACAACACTCATTTCGCCTTTGATAATATTGATGAGCTGCGGGATTTCATCCAATTTGTATTTGCGCAGGTAGTAACCGATTCGAGTAACCCTGGGATCTCGATTGCCTACGGTGATTTGAATTTGATCAGAGTTGGGGCGCATGGTTCTGAATTTTAACAACTCAAATTTTTTGGCGTTTTGACCCACGCGAATTTGCTTGTAAAAAACGCCACCTTTGGAGTCCAACATGATGAGGAGTGATACGAGGATAAAAAGCGGTAAAATAAATATCAGTACCGCCAGGGAGGATAAGATGTCAAACAGCCTCTTCAACATGGTTTTTCTTTACCACCTTTTCGTAGGCGTTTACAAGGGCTTGAACAATTGTTTCAACATTTTCATCAGTTAAATCGTAATAAATCGGTAGCGAAATCTCGTTTTTATAAAGGCGAAACGCATTGGGATAATTATCGATGTTGTAACCGGATCTTTTGTAATAAGAAAGTATAGGAAGCGGTTGATAATGTACATTTACCACCACATCTTGGTTATAGATTTCAGTAATTATATCATTGCGTTGAGATTCTTCTATGCCATTAATTCGCAGCAAGTAGAGGTGAGCATTACCTTTTTTGTTGTTTGTTTCCAAATTGGGCGTTAATGCCCAGTCGTATTTTTTTAGCATTTCATTATATTTAGAAAAAATGCGGCGACGTTGAATGAGGGTATCTTTTTCATAACGTCTTAATTCCACAAGACCTATAGAGGCTAAAATATCGGTCATATTGTATTTGTACCCCGGCTCAATTACGTCGTAGCGCCAACCTCCTTTTTTCACTTTTGCCAAAGCATCTTTTGTTTGGCCGTGTAGCGACTTTGTGCTCAGTTGTGCGTAAAGTTCATCATGGTCAAATTGCTTCGGCAGATTGAAAGTCAAAGCACCACCTTCAGCAGTGGTTAGGTTTTTAACCGCATGAAAGGAAAACACTGCTCCATCAGAAAATGCGGCGGATTTTTCACCCTTATATTCAGAACCAATACTGTGAGCTGCATCGGCTAAAATCATGATGCGCCCCAACTGCGATTGGAGATCGTTGCCGGGCGTAAATTTTTTTAATACGCTTTTTTTGCGGATGAGTGCATTGAGTTCATCATAATCGCATGGTAAACCGGCCACATCCACCGGGATAATTACCTTGGTGCGCGAGGTAATGAGTTTTTCTATTTTAGAAACGTCAATATTAAAATCATCACCGGCATCACACATCACGGGAGTGGCTCCCGTATGCACAACAGCATTTGCCGTTGCGGTGTAGGTGTAAGCGGGAACAATGACTTCATCCCCGGGGCCTATTCCGTACCAGGCCAAAGCCAATTCAATACCGGCAGTTCCGGAGTTGAGACAAATGGTTTTTTTTGTGTTTACGTAAGCGGTGATTTCTCTTTCAAAGAGTTTGGTTTTTGGACCGGTAGTGATCCAACCCGACTTCAACGAGTCGATAACCTCTTCAATAATTTCATTTTCAATTCGCGGAGGAGAAAAAGGAATCATGAGTTCATGTAATTTAATTTCAAACTACCTTTGGTAAAAGGTAAACGCAAAGGTAGAAGAAGTGTTGCTAATCTTTGTACGTAAAGTAAAGAAACGAATTAAAGAGCGCATAAAAAATAATGCCGTCTTGTCTTTCGAGTATAGATTCAGTGAGGCAATTCATGAAAATATTAAATACAAACAGCAGGAATAATATATTGGTTTTTTTTGACTTGCGATAGAATAGCGGGACAACCATAGGTAACAATAAAGTAACCACACCTAGTAAGCCCGTTCCCACACCCGTTTGCAAAAATTGGTTGTGGGGGTTGAGTTCTTGGCGCAATGCATAATTAAAATCTTCTTTTTCCCATTTGTTTACTACCACATCTTTAACGTCGCCAATGCCAAAGCCGGCAATGGGTTTATCGGCGATAAGTTCCAATGAGTACTCCCACAATAAAATACGAGACCCGGTGCTTGTATTGGTGTTTTTCTCTACAATATTTTTCTTTACAGATTGGAAACGATATACCCGGTTAGCGCTGAAGTAGATAATAATACCGGTGCATAAAACGACCAAACTCACTGCTAAAAATTGATTTTTGAATCGTATTTTGGGAATGGTGAGGTAAACTACGCTGTATGCCACAAGAAAACTCATTACGATAATTCCCATTCGCGCTGAAAGTTGATAAACCGAAAGGATCAGAAATCCGAGCATCAAATAATGCTTTAGGTTTATTCTATTTCTGAAGTGAATAATAAATATGATTAAAATAGAAATGGCAAAATTGAGGTAAAGAGCAAAGTAGCCTGCGTGATGGTAATAAGCTAAATTTGAATAGTAAAATGCGTTTATACTATCTGTTTTAGAATAAAGCAAGCCCGCATAAACGAAGCTTATCAAAATAGCAGAAACCGCACCGTAAACAAAGGTTTTGAGTAGTTCGGGGAGGGTATATTTATTAACTACGTTGCATGTCAAAATCAGCCATGGAACCAAGAGTAAACTCGCTTTTGATTCAATATCTTTTAAAGCCGCTTGGGTATTCGTTGAATAAAAGACGCTAATTACTTGAACGATAAAAAACAGGCTGAACAGCCAGATAAACGGGGATCTTTTACTGTAATAAAACTTTCTGGTTTTAAATGAAAATGTAATTATATTCAGCACCGCAAACAGCAGCAGTGCCCACACAACCGGTTTTTGATGGAAGGGGATTAAAAAAACAACCAGATGCGCTGCATACAGATTCAGCCTTCTCAAGTTAAGCGTTATGTCATTATGTGGTAGCTTCAATTGTAGTTGTTTTCGTGTATTGTATAAGATATCTGCTGTTTGCCAAAGGGATTTCAGGTTCTGACCAAAAAAATCACCTGCTTATACTCGTATGTTTTTTTGCCGGCTTTTTGTTTCTTATGAAAAAATCAAATACGCCGGCAATATAGCCTGCTCCATAGTACAAGTGTAAAATAAAAAACACTCCCAAAACACCGGTAAGTCCCTGAATTTTTCCACATTGTGCGCGCATGGCAAATAAAACCGCTGCGCTGAGGTAAGCAAAAATGGTGGTTAACCAAATGTAGAGGAATACGGGATGCAGGAAACTCAATATAAAACCTAAAAATAATCCTGCAGTGAAAAGTGCGGGAAACACTTGTCTTAATGTAGTTACAGCTTTGTGTTTTTTGTTTACGTAAACTTTCCAGTAACCATACTGGTAGTATTGTTTTTTGAGCTTTGAGTAAGACGACCGCACAAAGTACTTGCACTTTATGGCTGTGGAAAAGTAAATTTTAAAGCCATTTTTCAACATGCGAAAATTGAATTCGTCATCTTGGTTGCGCACGAGTTCCTCATCAAAGTAACCTATTTTTTCAAAAACCTCACGCCGGTAAGCGCCAAATGCAACAGTATCAACAAACCCGGATTTGCCTCCAATCCTAAAAGTTGCGTTACCCACACCAAACGGGGAGGCCATGGCACGGCCAATGAGTTTTGCGGTTTTGTTTTTGTAAACATTTTCAATTAAGCCGCCGGCGCATCCTGCTTGCGGATTTGCGCTAAGTGCAGAGATATTTTTGGAGATAAAATCAACAGCAATTTCTGAGTGCGCGCCCAATATCATTTTCACATCTCCGGTTGCTTTCTTGAGCCCTATATTAAGCGATACAGGTGTTACTTTTTTCGGGTTCTTTAAAACGTTTAATCCGGCGTATTCATTTCGAAGGGACGAGAGTATGGTATGGGTTTGGTCTTCACTTTCACCGTCAACAACAATTACTTCGAGTTTTTGTAAGGGGTAGTCACCGTTAAAAACGGATCTTACACAAGCCTCAATGTATTTTTCTTCATTGTAGCATGGGATGACTACGCTAACTGATGGGTTTTTAATGAGTTTGTGCATTCTAATACAGTGTTCAAGACTTGTTTTTTCTCACCTCTACTGCCGGGTTTCCGTAAGCTACGGTGTTTGCATTGATGTCGTTTACAACTACAGCCCCGGTTCCTATTTTAGCTCCTTTTCCAATGTGTACCTTGTTTTGAATAACGGCACCCGGTGAAATCCAACAATCTTCCTCAATGCGCACTGAACCGTTTATTCGCGCTCCCGTAATCACGGTATTTTTCCCGATAAAAACATTGTGTGCAATTTTTGAGAGGTCATTTATTTTGACGTTTTCGTCAATGATGGTATCGTCAATTGTACCTTTTGAAATCACGCAGTTCACACCAACCTCAACATTTTTCCCCAGTTTCACTTTTCCCATATGGGGTATTCTAACAGGTTTGTTTCCGTCATCAAAATCAAAGCCGAACCCTTCATCACCAATTACTGCTCCACTTTTAATATGTGTTCCTGAGCCTATAGAAACCCCGGATTTAATAACAGCTTGTGAATCAATAATTACGTTAGATTCAATAACCACGTTTTTTTCAATAACAACAAAATCACCGATGTAAACATCCTTACCCGGTTTTACCTCATGGTGAATTTTTGCTGTTTTGCTAATACCGGCGTTATTCTCGGGCTTGAAAAACCGGTGTAAAATCAGTGCGTAGCTAAGTCGCGGATTATTTGCGGTCAGAACCGAAATAGAATCGGGAAAAAAGGACTTTTTTTTAGCCAATACCAAACAGGTGCTTAAAACAGATTGTTGCCGGGCGGTTAAAGCGGGTTTATCGTTTTTGTTGTAAAAAAGCAGGGTGTTGGGAGTGATGGAGTTAAAACTACTCACACCGGTGATCTCAAAATCCCGAGGTAATTCCTGCTCTATACTTTGCGCAATTTTGGAAGCTCGAACTTGTTTTGACATTGTTCTTAAATTTGAATTCTCAACACCTCAAAAGCCTCGGCAAATTGCTCTTTTATTTGTAATCCCCGCATACGCGCCAGTCCTTCAATGAATGAGCGTTCAAAATAGAGTCTTTCTTTTTTGAGCTGCGTTTCATATTTGAGCATAGCGTTGAATTTCGTTTCAATATGGTGCTCTTGGAGTTTGATGAACCCCTGCGCATTAAAGGTAATGTGATTCCAAGGGAGTTCGTAACCCCAAACTGTTTTGTCTTTAAAGGCGCGTAATCCCTCATTAAAAACAACCTGATGATCTTGGTGCAAATCGTTTCCTGAGGGCACAAAAATCCAGTCGGGTTCTATTTTTTGCCTTAACATGACTAAATTCTCAAGTACTTCTTGACGGTGATAACTCAGTTTACGCACCTTAAAGTCATAAACATACCTTTGGTTTTCAGGCAGGTTATAGGTGTCCATAGCAGCTAAAAACTCCAACTCCAATTGGTTGTCGGGAACACCCGGCGGCAGTGATTCTTTAGCTGTTGAAAAAGCAACAACATGTGCTTCTCCGCCTTCCTCAATTACACGGGCAAGTGTGCCGCCGCAACCGAGTTCAACATCATCGGTATGAGGTGCGAGAAAAAGACATTTTTTATTTTGAAACATGGTTTGTTCGGTTTATTTGTTTGTATAGTGAAATGAGTTTTTGTTCTTCCTTTTCCCAAGAGTTTTGCTTTGCAAATTGAAGTGCGGAGTCTGCTTTTTTTTCAGCTTCAGGATAATTTGCAATTATACTTTCCACAGCACGGGCGATTTTCTCGGGTTTATCGGGTTCGCAGTAATAAACCCTGTCTTGAAACATTTCACGCTTGGATCGGGTATCAGAAGTAAGGCAAGGAATTCCAGAGGCCATAAATTCAAAAACCTTTACCGACAAACCTCCCGTGAAATTTCCAATGTCATGAACCATGTGAACACCTAAATCAGCATGCTTGATATGGGGAATGATTTCGTTTTGCGGAATCATACCGCCAAAGTAAACTTTATTCCACGCGGGATGCGCCTCGCACTTTCTTTTAAACGCCTCGCTGTCCCATTTGCCGAACAATTTCAATCTCACGTTTTGCTCTATAAGGTTAAGAGCCTGCAGTAGGTCATAAATGCCCCGAGATTGAGAAAGTGAACCGGGGTAAATGAGAGTGAACTCCTCGAATTGAGGGTTGGGGGCAGGCGCAGAGTAATTATCAAACAATTTGATTTTGGGAAGGTTTTTGACGATATGAATGTTGGGGTGAGTTAAATGCTTTGCCACACCTTCCGTCACGGTCACAAAGGCATCCAATTGAGCACCAATTCGAGTCTCAAATACCCGATAGATTTTGGAGAGTATTTTTCGTGTTAAGTAACCGGGAATGTATGGTTTGCACATGATTTGCTCAGCCACATTTTCGTGAATGTCAAAAACAACGATTTTGCCTTTTTTCTTTAATCGTGCCCCCGTGAACATTAATTCCGGATCGTGAAAGTGATAAATATCTGCATCTACTTCCAAAGCTTTTTCAAATACTGCTTTTGAGGCATCTTTAAAACGACTGAACCTGTTTTTGACGGGTGCGTTCAGGCAAATACGCTTTACGCCCTTTTTCACATCTTCAAAAGCGCATTCCCCGCATGCGATTAAAGTTACGTCAAAGCCGTTTTCAGCCAAGCCGACACATTGTTTTGTGAAGATCCTCACATCTTCAATAGGGTGTACGGTTGTGAAATGACAAACTTTCATCGATTATTTTTTGCAAATTTACGCATATAGTGCGTAACCACTTTTGCGGTAAGCGGTAATAGATTCATCACTTTTTTAGTTGGTTATTAAGGAATGCAGGTAAAATCGATTTCGATGATTTCAGTTCAATTTGGTCTCCTATCAGTGTTAAAATAGTGAGTGTTGTCCAATTTAAGTTGTTGTTAATGAACGAGCTATCAGAGTTGGAGGTGATAGCGTAAACCACAAACAACATAATTCCGCCGCTCACATAAAAATGAGATTGTGATCCCAAGAGAAATGTCTTTCGATGACGCATAAAATAAGCGATTAGAATAAAATAAAACCCGTAAAGCGGTACAAAAACGATGAGCCCGTAGTTTGCTAAAACTTGAATCGTCCAATTATGGGGGTTAATCATGCCGCCGGTATCTTTTTTACCCATTCCGCTTTGGGTATAAGGCTCAAAGCCTCCCGCTCCAATGCCAATCAGTTTTGAATCGGCAAAGTAGTGAAGTCCGTTTATAATTAAGTTTTTGCGTACTTCGGTGGAATTCATTCCCGAGGTGGGTTTCGTTGGGGCCGGCGTATTTTTTATACCTGTTTCCTTTATTTGGCTCTCAGCCATAATCGAAGTATAATCGGTATTTAAAATATAGAAAAAGGTTGCGGTACTGATCGCAATCAAAACCCATAGCTTTGGAGAAGCAAACTTTTTTATGGTTTCCGCCGTGTTGTTCAGCAATAAATACAAGAAGTAGGTGGTGAGGATAGCGATGACTCCTAATCGGCTTGATCCTAGGTGTATAGCTAAAAAGCAATATGCGATTAAACCCATAAAAAGGTCTTTGTATTCAGGTCGTACTTTTCTGGTGATAAAAAAGAAGATGGAGGAAAGAACCAGGTAGATTGAAAAATTATTGGGATTGTTGAAGGTGGATACGGGTACCCAGTTTACGAAGTGATTGGGAGATAGTGTTTTGAGGAAGTGATAAAAATTCCCGTATAAATGATTTCCCGTATTCATTTCCCATAAACTCAATAAAAACTGGCTGAAAAAGCCGGTAAACCACGCTGTAAAAAAAGTTTTTATAGGATTTTTAAGACAGTGGTAGTAAGAATGAAATACCACAAAGATTAATGCTCCCGAGAAAAGGTAAAAAAGTTCTTTAATGAAATATTGCGCATCTATGGCCCAAAAATAAGTGACCGACGCATACAAGACCCAACCTGCCATTAAATAGAAATGTATTTTTGTAAATGTTCCGGAGTAGAGTTTTAAGTTTCCCGTAAAAAATAACACCGGCACTGATAAAAAGAGTGAAATGCGAAAAAGTGACAGCACTATGACGTCCAAATCAATGGGAAACAAGTAGCTTCCAAAAGGGATGGAAAAAACCAAAGCAAAAAATAATCCTTTTAATAATAGGTTTTTCACAGGTGTTTGAGGCATTTTTTGTAGTTCTTAATTACGAGTTGTGTAATGGATTTAGGATTGAAACGCTCATATGTATCATCTATTATTTCCTGCTCAACGTACTTTTCGGGGTTTTCCAAAATCTTTAATACAGCATCGGCTAGTTTTTTGTAATCATTTACCGGGCATATTACACCGTTAACTTCTGTCACTATATCTTTAGGCCCTCCACTGTTTGTACTAACTATTGGTGTGCCGGCTGCCGCAGCCTCTACTAAAACTACGCCAAAGGTTTCAAATTTACTCGCCGATATAAATACACCGGCCGTTTTCATAATGGAATGTACGTTTTCCGGGGGCAATGCACCCGTGAACTCCACATGATCAGATATATTTAGTTGTTTGGCCAGTTTCTTGAAAATGTGCGCGTCTCTGCCGTCACCTACAATTTGGAGCTTTAACTCAGGTCGTTTTTGCAGGCAAATTTGAAAAGCTTTTAACAGGTCGGCAAATCCCTTAGACATAATCAAAGTGCCAACAGAAACCAGTAAATTGGGATCCTTGGGCGTGTTTTTTTCTTGTTTTTTTTCGGGAAGTTTCACCACATTGGGAATAACCACGGGCTTTACCTCAAAGTCTAATTCTATTTTATTCTTTAATTGATTACTCACTGCAATACATCTGCAAGCACTGCTCAAAACTTGTTTTACCACCCTTTTTTCTCGTAAACTCAGTTCATTTTTTAATATTGCTGATGAATGCTCAGTAATTACATAGGGTATATTGTACTTTACACTTAACTTTTGAGCAGCATATCCGGCGTGAAGCGAGATGTGTGCATGAATGAGATCAGGTTTGCCGTGTTTTTGAATGTATTTTTCAAAAAGCTTTTCAGCATATTTGTAAAAAAGGAGCTGCACGCCCAAAGAGGTTAAAGGAGTGAGGTTAAAGCCGATTTTGCGGTAAACGGTCACATTTCGGTCAGTCTTTAATTCATATTCAGAACCAAACAAACGGATGTTTTTGAGCTGTTTTAGAGCCTTGCTTGAGCGGATGTCGGGCGCAATTACACCTACTGATATATTGTCGTTTTCAGCCAGTGCTTGAACCTGGTTCTGAAAGAAAATACCGCGATACAGATTATAAGGCCCGGGAAATGTTCCCGGAATAACGAGTACATGCATCAACTCAATAGTTTTGACTTTTTGATGAAATAGAAGGCCGCAAAAATAGCCAACAAGTAGTAAAACGCTTGCGCAGCCGTGAAAAACCATAACGTCCCCTCCGGGCTACCTGTAATTTTGAAGCCCAGTACGATGCCGAAATAGACCAGCAAAAGATGTATAATATCAAAAAACAACATTTGCTTTTGTTTTTTTAGTCTGATGTAAATGAATGAAAGGGAGGTGGATACGAAGGAAATGGAGAGGTACCAAATAATTATTTTAAGATACAATAAGCTGCTTACCCAAGTAGAATCTAAAATGAGCTCAACCAATGATTCCGGAATTAATTGTATGAAAAAGGCAATGATTAATCCTGCGCTCGTTAATTTGGTCACTCCTGATTTATAGACCCGAAACAACTCTTTTTTACTTTTTATTTCATGAATTTTTTTAAAAAACACTTGTGACACTGATGTGGAAATCAAACTCATTGGTACTGCCACATAAATAAATGCAGTTCCAACAAGCCCTACAATTTCATCACTGAAATACGATGCCAGTAAAATGATATGGAAATTATTAGACAATGCCCCTAAAAGCGCCCCTGGAGTAGAATAAAGCGCAAAATCTTTTTCTTTGATGATGCGCTTTTTCATCCCTTGTATGCTTAACGAGCTCAATAACATCAATCGGTTTCGGCTGATAAAAAGTACAGCAAGTTGTAAAAATGAAATCCACTGACCCAAAGTTCTTCCGTATATGAGTCCGCCTGATAATTGTTGATAAAATCCCATTGCCGCTTTTCCACCCTCGGCTGAACCGGTTTGCAAAACCTTTGAAAGGCTAATGATACCATATTTTTTTTCAAAGTTGAAGTAATAGGTTAAAATGCGGTGTGCCGTAAAACCGAAAACACTTAATACAATCCAATACCTGAATACATAAAGGGCGCTGAGGTTGTGGTTTTGCAAAAGGTCTTTTGTAGTGAGTGCTGCTGCGGCGACCAGCAAAATGCCGAAACCGGTTGCAATACCCAGCGTTGCAACGGTATTGTTAAGTGCCTCGGTTTTATGTTTGGAGCCTACTATGGCAAACTCATACTTTAATGATACAAATGAGTTAAGTATCGAGGTTACCGATACAAATAGCGAAAACACACCAAATTGAGCGGGTGAATAAAACCATTTTTGCAATACCGGTAACATGAGAAAGGGAATGGCCTGAGCAAGTGCAGACCCTGAAAAAAGCACGATAACATGCCTATAAAATTCAGAGTCCAATATTTTACTTAGCGGGTTTTTACTGTGCGTTGCTTTCACTTCCGGCTTTGATTTGAGGGCAAAGGTATCATATCATTTGCTGATATGGCAGGTATACCGGTTAAGTAGATGTTGTGGCCTCAACCAACTCCTCATAAAGCGGTGCGTGGTTGCGCCAATAGGGATGATTGATATTGCTGTTGTGCCATAAAAACACAAAATCACCTTCGTATTTCTTCACGGTGTTAACTAGTTGAATATAAGCCTTCTTGAATTTCTCAGGATCGGGATGTTCGCGTTTTAAAGCCACCTCCATAAAAATTAGCGGTCGCTCTTTCAATTTGAGTTTTTCCCTTTTTCCCAAATCAAAAACCGGGTATTCATAGCAAATTCCTCTTCTAAAACCGCAGTAATTGTGATAGCCCATTGAGCTGTCCACTTTCATTCCGGCCGCTTCCCAATGTTGCCAGACCGAAGGAATTTTCAGGCGCAAAAAATGTTGACGCCCTTCCATTAGGTTTTGGTCAGAACCACATGCCTTCTTCAGCCGATTTAACTCTTTGTGAAATTGGTTGAATTTCCCGGGGGTATCGTATGAGGCATGAAAACCGATATGGTGCCCACGCGATTGCATGTTTTTGATTGTGTTTACGACAGGCTTAGAATCAATGTCATATTGATAATCAACTTCACCCGGCTTTCCGCAAATGAAATAAAAGTGTGATTTCAAATGGTACTTTTCACTTACATCCATAAAATAGTTGAAAACATAAGCCGGGTCGCGGTGCGAATCAATAAGTGTTTCAAATGTTTGTTTTACGGTGCGTAAAAACTCAGGCAGACTGCGGCGTTTGAGTAAATCGCCACCCATTCGTTTCAGTGCTTTTGAAAGGGGCTTCAGCCTGAAAATTTCGTCAACGTCATGCGTGATATACGCAGTATATTTTTTGTTGTATTGAAGTGGTGTACACGTTAACTTAGAAATGAGCTTTCTTATAAGTTCAATATACTCGTTGATCACAGGTCTTTGGTAAAAGCCGGCTCTAACCGGCAGAGATTCCTCATCCGGGAATCTGCCGTGTTTGTCCTCGGCATGGCTGTGATATTCTTCATACCCCGAAGCCATAAAAAAGCTGCTTGCTACAATATCTGAATGGATTGTATAGGTGTTGTATTCAAAATCGATTTGAGCTTTTTCTCCGTAAAGGTGCACGTACTCATACTGCGAATTATCTATGGAGACGCCCGCAAATTGTACTTGGCTTTTTGAGGGAATACTACCGGGAAAATGCCGCGGAATCGGTTCTGACCGATAAAACGAATCGGTTATTAACAGAGACTCTCCGTTTTCAAATGAGAGTGTGTAGTGACCTGCATCAGCGGTTTCAGTAAATTGAACTTTTACATTTTTAAAATAGCCCAAAAGCAGCTCGAAAGCGTATTGGCGCTCTTTGAAAAAACGGTTTGGTATGCCAATATTTATTTTCAAAATAGTGTGTGAGGTTCAATGATGGTGCGAATTTACATCTTTTGCTTTGATGTGCCTCCAATGGTGATCAACAGTGCCGGTAAAACAACCAAATCAATTATAACGGCTAAAAAAAGTGTGATGCTCACAAGCAACCCTACATAAAACGTGCTGGCAAATGAGCTGGACAGCAATGTAATAAAACCGCTCACTAAAATTATGCTGGTTACCGTTATAGCTTTGCCGGTAGTAATACTTGCCGTTTTTAGAGCATACAAAAATGATTTCCCCGAGTGTAATTCTAATTTGAGTTTACTCATGTAGTGTATGGTGTCATCAACTGCAATTCCAAAGGCTATGGTGAAAATAATGGCCGTGGAAACGTTTAGGTTAATGTTGCCCAAATACATAATGGCTGCAATGAAAATTAAGGGCATTATGTTGGGTATGAGCGTGGCAATTACAATTTTGGGTGATTTGTATAAGATACCCATTATGATTCCCACTACGGTAAAGGCAATGAGCAGACCGAGCAACATATCCTCAGCAAGGTTTTTGTTGTTTTTATCGAGTAAGAGCCCCATTCCTGTCATTCTTACGTCAATTAAATCGGTGTTGATAATTTCAGGCAATTCGGTTCGCATTTCATGGGTGAGGCGCATCATTTTTTTACCGCCGTAATCTTCCACTTTAGCGTTTATTCTGCCTAAAGTTTGGGTAGAGTCAATAAAACTTTGAAATTCCTTACGAGATTCCATCCTATGCAACATTTTCAAAATGCGCTTGTGCTCCTTTTTGTTTTCGGGAATGGCATAAGCTTCGGGTTTTCCCGCGTTTATGGCTCGGTTTGCTGTTTTAATGTAGGTTAAAGGCGAAACTACAAATCCTATTTCAAATTTTCGTTTTAAGTAGGTTTCAAGTTGATCCAGTTCCTTTACCACGTCATAATCAAAGAGTGTTTTTCCGGAGTCTTTTAAAATTAAAGCCATTTCAAAGGGCCGAACGCCTGCGTAATTTTCTTCAAAAAACTCAAAGTCCTTGCGGTGCGGGTCATCCGGTCCTAAATCGTTGAGTAAATAATTGTCCACTTCCAGCCGGGTTATACCCATTCCGGCAAGCACAACAAGTATTCCCGAAATCCCTAATATCGATTTGCGATATTTGAGTGTAAATAGAAACAAGCGGTGCATGGGTTTGTACCAAAAATCACTATTTAAAAATTCGCTGCTAACCGGTTTGCGTTTCAATATGAGTATGGAGGGGAGTAGGGTGAAAGCCAGAATAAAAGCAATAAACACACCCGCTGCCGTGTAAAGTCCAAAATCTTTAATAGGCTGTATATTGGCTGTCAAAAGAGTCAGGAAGCCGCCCGCAGTAGTAAGTGAAGTTAAAAAAGTGGCTAAACCGACTTGTTTAAAAGCCGTTTTTACGGCTTCGTTTTTAGACTTTCCTTTTCTCAACTCTGCTAAATAACGCGTTAAAATGTGAACCACATCACTTACACCTACTACAAATAAAATGGTGGGTAAAAGCACCGTCATGATATCCAAAGGCTTAACGGTGAGCGTCATAAAACCCAGGAGCCACAGCAGGGAAAGAGCCACCACCACTAACGGAACCCAAACACCCCAAAAGGAACGAAAAGCGATAATCAAAAACACGACGAGCATTACAATTCCCAGGGAAGTGAAGATAATAAGTTCTGTTTGCATTTTGTTGACGAAATAATCCTGCCCGAAAATCCTCCCCGAAATATGGATATCGTCAAAGGAATAGTTTTTTAAAACGCTGTTTATATCCCGGACCATTTGGTCGCTGTCCTCTTTAGATAAAAGTTTATCTGCCAAAAGCATGATGCTTAGTGATTTTGCGTTTCCCGCAAAAAAGCTGTTCACCATATCGGGAGAGGAATAAATGCGAAGGGAGTCAGCCGGGTAACGTGAGGGATCTTCAATATGCAAAAGCGGGATGCGCATACCGCCCATTGAGCCCGCGACAAACTGAGAAAGACCGGTAGGACTTTGCACGCGGTTTAGGTTTTCCACTTTTTTTAAATCAGACGTAAGCGAATCAACCCGGCTCAAGAAATCTTTATGAAAAATGCCTTGTTTGTTTTCTATACCAATTAATATGAATTCGTTATCGTTGGAGAAATGTGTTTGAAACTCGTTATAGAAATCTAAATCGGGATCATCAACGGGGAAAAAGCTCTCGAAATCGTAGTCGAAACGTAAATCTTTGAGGAAAAGCCCAAAAAACAATGTGATGAGAAATAATGCGGATAGTGTAAGCTTGGCGATTTTTTTATAAGTCATGCCGTAAATCGTGTGTAAGTTGAGTAGTTAGTAACCGCCGAGTAGAGCTAAAGTTTAGATGATGAATTGCCTCAATATAAAAGAATGTCAGTAACGACATTTTTTTGAAAATATTCATTCACGGCCTTGATTATTTCATCTTTTTTGTAAGCGAGCTCTTGCTTGATTATAGAGCTGTCAAATCTCAAAAGAAGCACATTTTTTTTCAGGGAAATTTCAGAAGTATGCTTGGCAACAGACGAACCTACTATATGAGGCCACGCTTTTTCAATATCCATTGAAGTTAATTTATCGCGCATTTTGTAAGCTTCTAAATACCTTTCGATTAGCGCTTTTACAGATTCTTTATTTGAGGAGCGGTTGTCCATTTGCCCTATATTTCTCGTTCATTAATTGTGCGCGAAATTACATAACCCAAAGGGGATTGAGGATTGGGAATCGTGTATTTTTACCATTTTAATCAGAACTTGTATTTAACAGCGGAATAATATTTGCCCGATAGAAATGAAACAATAAATTTTTATGAAGCAACTGACAATTTATACGATTCCGGATTCGCAGCTTGGAAAAAAAGTAATTGCCCATGCTCAAGCAACTGCTGCTGAAGTGCAGGTGGTAGACTTCACGAAGACTCCTTTAACTGAAACACAGTTGAGTAAATGTGTAGCAGACTGCAAACTGGCAGGTGAAGATTTGATTAGTAAGGAAAGATATGAAAATACCGAGTTCCCCATACAAAATGCAAGCGATGAAGATTGGTTTAAATTGTTGACTGCTAACCCCGTGTTACTTCGATATCCTATTGTGAAATGTGACGGCATTTACAAATTATTGAAAAACCCGGCTGAAATTACTTTTATTAAATGACAGAGCAAAAGATAAGTAATTATGGAACAAGGAGATATGGCAATATTAATTGTGGAAGATGAGCAAGATGCGGCTTTTTTGCTCAATTCTTATTTAACCCGAAAAGGATATGATGTAGAAATTGCCAATAACCTAAAAGAGGCCTACTTGTGGTTTGAAAACTACTTTTTCCCCATAGTATTGCTCGACCTCAATTTACCCGATGGTTCAGGATTTGATTTTTTGAAGTGGCTCAATAAATCGAATAAAAACTGTAAAGTAATCATTAATAGTGCTTTTGATGATGAAGAAGAACGCGAAAGAGCAAAACAAATGGGCGTAAATCATTTTTTATCCAAGCCTACAGATTTTAAAAAAATCAGTTCAGTTTTGTAGAGGTGAATAGAAAAAATGTGGTAAAAATTCTACAATTTTGCCCGCGTGAAAAAAGAAATTTTAATTGTAGATGACGATCCCGACATCGGATCACTTCTCAAAAGGTATTTAGAGAAAAACGGTTTTGCCGTTAATAACCTTCACTCCGGTATGGAGGCGCTCAAGCAAATGACCTCCGGAACACCTAACTTGTTGCTTTTAGATTACAGACTTCCCGATTTTTCAGGTGAAGAGATTTTGGAAAAAGTTACAGCCGATTATCCTTCCGTTAAAGTCATCATTATTACGGGTTACGGCGATGTGAAAACAGCAATTAAAACCATTAAACAAGGCGCGTTTGATTTTGTCACGAAGCCTATTCGCCCCGATGATATTTTACTGAGAGTTCAAGAGGCTTTAAAAACTACCGAGGATACTTCAATTCCAACGCCGAAAACCGCAAAAAACCGGAAGTCAAAAAGCAAATCAAACACAAATTCAGTTCGATTTATTGCGGGACACAGCGAATCCTCAAAGCGCGTGCTGAAAAATGCAAAATTGGTAGCGCCTACAGAAATGTCTGTCATGATAGTGGGAGAAACCGGCACCGGCAAAGAATATGTAGCCAAAAAAATTCATGAAATGAGCAATCGCAGCGGTAAAGCCTTTGAAGCGGTAGATTGCGGAGCGCTCCCTGAGAATTTATCGGGAAGCACATTGTTTGGTCATGTAAAGGGCGCTTTTACCGGTGCCGTAACCGATAAGACCGGCAGTTTTGAATTAGCTGCGGGAGGTACTTTGTTTTTAGATGAAATAGGAAACTTATCCTATGAGAATCAAATGAGGCTTTTGCGCGTGTTGGAAGAGCGAACTTTGACGAAACTTGGTGATACCAAGGCTCGTGAGGTAGATGTGCGTATTATAAGTGCCACAAATGATGATTTGTTGGAAAAGGTGCAAAAAGGTAAATTTCGCGAGGATCTTTATCACCGCATTAATGAGTTCAAAGTTGAAATAGCTCCTATTAGACAAAGAAAAGCCGATATTAAATTATTTGCACGTCACTTTTTGCAAGATGCCAATAACGAGCTGGGTAAAAAAATCAAAGGTTTTGATGAAAGAGCGTTGAATTTAATTTTGAAATACCCGTGGTACGGAAATTTGAGAGAACTCAAAAACACGATAAAACGCACTGTACTGCTTGAAGAAAATGAGGTGATTAAGGCTGATAGTTTACCTCAAGAAATGATTCTTTCCACTGAAGATTTTTCGAATATAAAATCGGAACAAGGAGAGGTTGAAACGCTCAAAAGAGCAGTTGAACTTGCTGAAAAACGAGCTATCATAAAAGCATTTAAAGAAACAGGTGGCAATAAATCCGATGCGGCAAAATTACTGGATGTAGATCGTAAAACCTTGTACAACAAGTTGGCCAGGTACAAAATAGAGATTTGATGATGAATAACGCTTTTCAACAATTATTTTCTCAGTTGACGCAAAGTGCTGTGATATTGGGTTTTGATCAAAAAATTACAGCTGTAAATGAGGCTTTTGAAGCACGATTTCAAAATGATACCGAGGCGGTAATCGGTTCTGATCCGAATTCAGTGAAACTAATTCCGCGCAACAAAGTGAAAGCTCGTAAGCTCATTGATTTGGTAGAAAAGCAAATCGATACAGATCAGGGAAGCCTTTTGATTGTTAAAAACAGTCCACGACAAAAAAAATCACCAGTGGGCAAAGAGTATTATTTGCGAACCCTGGCTGAGCATATACCGCGAAGCAATTTTGCACTTATTATTCCCGGTTTTACTATTTCTGTAGCTAAGGGTAGGGCATTGGAAACGTATGGTTGCAAACGAGAGCGTTTAGAGGGCTATAATTTAAAAGATGTATTGCGTCCTTCGGCATTGGAAAATTTCTTGAATCCGCTGGAAAAAGCATTTAACAGGAAAGAGTTTACGGAAAATTTGAGCTTGAACAATCGTGATTTTGAAGTGGAGTTTGTTCCTGTTTTTGACGAGTATGGAGATGTAGAATCGGTGTTATTTATCAGTCAGGATATTACATTGCAAAAAGAAGCGCGAGTTGAGCGGGCAAGAGCCGAAAAATTGCAATTGACGCGAAATATTTTGCGCAACATTGCTCATGAAGTACGCAATCCGCTTACGAATATAAATTTGGCGTCTGAGGAACTTAAGGATACCTGTGCCCAAGTACCCGGGGGGGAGATGTTTTTTGATATTATTGACCGCAATACCCACAGAATCAATAAGCTGGTTACCGAAATTATGCAGTTTACTAAAACACCCGGAATCGTGCCTGAGCCTGTGAAAGTTGAGGAATTACTGAGGAAAGTGCAAGGTACAATTGAAGACCGAATCAAGCTGAGAGAAATCACTTTTTTGCGTCGTAATTCGTGCAAAGAATTAGAACTGAAAATTGATAAGGGAAAAATGACAATGGCTTTGGGCAATATAGCTATTAATGCTATTGAGGCTGTTGAAACGGGAACGGGTAAAGTATCTATACGGGCATGGAAAACGGGTGATGAGCTAATTGTGAGTATATCAGATAATGGCGTGGGTATGGATAAGGAAACGTTGGGGAAAATTTACGACCCTTTTCATACAGGTAAAAGTTCAGGTATGGGATTGGGTTTAACAGGAGCTTTTAATGTTATAAAGGCACACGACGGGGAAGTAAAAGTGGAGAGTACGCCGGGAAAGGGAACGACCTTTTTTGTGCGTTTGAAAGCAAATAAATAATTTTGATTAAAACACCACAGCAGACCATATTAGTCGTATGAGAATTACAACTATTTGCCAATAATGCGTTGTACAAAGGGAAGGTAATTCAAGGCTAAATTGATTCCTTTCATTAATCCGGAGTTGGCTATTTCGGGTTTGGTTTTAAAAACAACTTTAGAAATTCCTTTTATGAATGTTCCGCTATTAAAACCGTCGCTAGAAAAACCAAACTCACTTTCAACGCGAGTAAAGAACAATTCTTTACGCAAGTTCATTTCCTTTTCTTTAAGACGAACAAGGCGTTGTTTTTCCTCAATCAACAAATCTAAATCAGCAATAGAATCCAATTTGGATAAAGTTGAGGTCAGTGTTTTCTTTTCTTGATTATCCATTTTAATAACACAAATCTTAAGGGTTTAAAAATGAGCGATTCATTAAACATAAAGCCGATTAAAAGTAGGAGAATATTGAAACCGGCAACAATAAAAAACCCGAATGAATAATTTCCTAAATACTCACCGATGAAAAAGGCTAAACCAATTCCTAAAAAGAGGAATGCACTTAGGGTTGCCAGTGCCATTAAGAAAGCCTCCATAAGTCGAGCACCTAATTGCGTAGTTAAGTCGTAAACATTGAGTTGAGTTAACTCAATACGCAATTCGATATACTCGCGTAATACTTTTTGAAATTCTTCGAACTCTTGCTTAATCTCGTTCATTCGCAACAATATTATTTCTGTACAAAAGTAATAAGCACGCGAAATTAATCGCGTGCTTTTCCATAGATCTACAATTATTTTGTAGCCTCTTTTTTCAATTTGTCAATTTCTTTCACCAACGAATCTACTTTGGCGTAAATTTCTTCTTTTGTCTCTTTTCCTGTTTGTTTTTCAATTACGTCAACTGCTTTATCTTTTAAAGATTCCAGTTCTTTCAGTAATTCTTTCAACTTACTTTCGGCAGCGTCTTTCCACCCTTCCATATTCTTTTTAGAGAGAAATTCAGAAGTCTGTTTTTTCAGGCCTTCGAGTTCTTTAAGAATGTCTTCAGCTTTACCGCCAATTTGATTCCGTGTTTCTTGTCCGCTTTGCGGAGCCAATAAAACACCTGCTGTTAATCCTACTGCGGCTCCGGCAATTCCTGCTAATAAAATATCTGTTCCTTTACTCATAATTAATTATTATTTTTTATTTTGTTATTTGTCTATTACATAGAGATAATCGTGCCGGGACAACTTGACTTTACTTCAAGTTCCGATTCCTGCCAAAAAGGCTCGCTTTTTACATATATACGGTATCACGCGCGCGAGGTTTTTGAGCAATATGAAAACTGAGAGGTTGAATGATTCAAGTGCTGCTTTCTCTTTCGTGTAAAAATATCACAGTCACGTAAATAAATCTCCACAAAATTACATCCGAAATTGGCGTTGCTTGAACTGCAAACCTTCATTCCTAGACTTAATGCAGGAATTACAGCTACCGGCACGTGTATTGTTGTTTTCAAATTGAAACTTTAAAACAAAGATAAAATGTCAAATAAGAAAAGAACAAAATTAGAAGCACTTAATGTTGAAAGCCCCGATCCCAGAAATTTACAAATGAATACGGGATTATCTGACGAACAACGATCAGAAATAGCAAACGGATTAAAACGAGTGTTGGCAGATTCCTACTGCTTGATGCTCATGTCTCATAATTATCACTGGAACGTTCGCGGTAAAATGTTTCATGTTATTCATGAAATGACAGAAGAGCACTACACAAATCTATTTGAAGCCATTGATGAAATTGCTGAACGTGTTAGAGCGTTAGGCCAATTGGCACCGGGTACGTTGTC
>CAJXMT010000023.1 GCA_913056155.1 uncultured Cryomorphaceae bacterium | reverse complement strand
TCATCGGAAATACCGGAGGAACACAAAGCTATTGTACGAGAAAGGATCAACACGGCTAATCCCAAAGACATGATTCCATGGGAAGAGGCGCGCAAGCAATTCACCTTTAAAGAAAAGTCTTAATGGTTTATACTCTTGTTATTGATCCGGAAGCCATCAGTGATATTCAAAAAGCCATTGATTATTATAATGAGCAACAAATCGGATTAGGAAAACGATTTGAAGCTTCCGTAAATAAACATCTTGAAATCCTTAAGAAAAATCCCTTTTTTCATACTCGTTATGATGGAGTCCGTTGTTTGCCCTTACAGAAATTCCCGTTCATGGTACATTTTACCGTTGACGAAGATCAGCAGGCCGTCACCGTTCGGGCTGTTTTTCATACTTCGCTCAATCCCGCGCAATGGGAAAAAAGAAAATAAAACTTCCGGTGCATGTTGTGGTACTCTATGATGTTTGGGTTCTTGTGACACCAAGTGTTTTGGTGTTGTGACGTTATTGTTCCATATTGAATAGAGCTATCAAACAGTTTTTTCGGATTTATTGCAGAAGTAGCACTGCTGTTAATGGTTTACAATATTAGATTTTAAAAAGAAATTAATATTAGTATTTTCACTTTCACATGGTGTTTCTAGTTCACGACTTTCAGAAAAATAATCTTCTTTCTTGCAGACAATCATATATTTTAAATCACACCGGATCTTTAAAGATGCTATTCCGCTCTCATTTGTCTTATTCTCATGTTTTTCGCCGGAAGTGTTATGAGAAATTACTCGTACGCCTTTAAGTGCAATACTATCAGGTAACGAATATACTTGTATTTTTATATATTTAACCGATTGACATGAACCGCTATTGTGTAAAATGAATACTACTAAAAACACAGCAAAACGTAATAATATTGCTACTTTGTTATTCATTTGTGTACTTGTTGTTTTTCATTGGTTCATCTATAACTTCTCTTACAACTCCATCTTGTGAATATCTATGAGGATAATCTTTCCATTTTTTATTCTTCAAGCCAAGAATAGTCTTTGGTACAATTTGAAAGTGCGATTGATCTATGTGATCTCTAATTGCACCAGCCAGATTAAACATAATATCTCCGGGTTTATCCCTATTAACTAATAACCCAATATTATGAAAAACTCCATGAAGAGCTGATGTCTTAACGGGAGATATAGTTTTAGTGCCACCTACATTAGCAGTTTCAATGTTCCCCGGCATTTGCATACCAAAAGGGTAATACATCTGCGCGGTTTGCACATCGACTGGGTAACGGCTGCTGAATAGGTTATGGTTTTCGCGGAGTTGCATTTTTGTTTAGTGTGGAGAGCAAATGTAGTTGTTTTTTTATTCCGAAGGGTTGCCCCGGAGTTACGCCCGTTTTGGGTTACCGGGATACGGGAGCTTTTATTCGTTTGTCCACTTTTTACCTTGAACCGAGGCTTTAGCCGAGCTCACGCATTCCGTTTGAATTCAAGGATGAAATGCGTAAAAAAATCAAGGCTTTTGGAGGCAAATACCGATAGAAAATCTACGAAATCAGAGATTTCTTGTTTTCTAATCGGTACCGTGTGTTCTCAGGGCTGCGTGCTTGTTCCTCCTATCGTCGGAACGCAACTCCGCCCTGCGAAACATCTTTTGCCGGCAAAAAGCCAAAAGCACATAGCGTAAGCCGGTTTATGGAAGTTACTTACTTGGCACATAGCCTCGGTTATTATAGCCGCTGCGTTTCCATTAATTAATGCACTAAACCTTTGCTATCCTTACCCGTCCGATCTATCGGACGGCTTTTTTCGGATTTGTCGTGGAATTATCAGCGCTATATAATACTATCATTAATAATATGATACGCTCTATTTCTGAAGTCTTCAACTAAAAATACGGGAGCAAGGCTATTGTTCTGCTCTACACACTTTTCGAATTTGCTCCCCCCCGAACTGTCGGTTTAAAAAGCTTTTTATTTCGACTTCACTGTATGTCTTTCTAAAAGCGTTTCTCACTCTTCTTAAAGCTTCAACAGCTTTTCAATTAAGACGTCGGTACTGTCTTTAAATTCGTATGCCATGATAAATACAAAAGTATGCCAATTATAAATTTTTTCCTGTGATTTTTCAGTTCCTACTATTTTTTATAGTGGTACCTCGTTCCTTTGCGTTCCCCGGTTTTAATTAACAGCCCTTCATCTGCAAGATAGGCCAAGTCTTTTTTTAGGGTGTTGCGGGAGTGCTCCTTAAAAGCCTCAGCCACTTCGCTGATTCGCACTTTCTTTCTTTTGCTGATAAACTCTATAATTTGCTCCTGCCGCTCGTTCAGCTCTTTAGTCAGCTTACTGTAGGTTTCGTATTTTGCTTCCAATCGCCGGATCAGTGTAACCAAACAATCCAAGAAAAATACAATCCAACTATCTATACGCTCGGTTTCCTTATAACGGTTTTGCTGACCTTCCATTAAGCTCCGGTAGTAATCTTCCTTTCTTTCTTCAATGATGTGCTCAAAAGAAACATACTGCACAAAGCCGTATCCCTGCCGCATTAAAAACAAGGTTGTAAGCAACCGAGATAAACGCCCGTTGCCGTCTTGATAAGGATGAATAGATAAAAACTCATAAACAAACACTGCCGTGACCATCACCGGATGTATGTCCGCCTTCTCAAAACGTTGTTTGGTCCACTTCAACAAGGTATCCATTTCCTTGGAGGTAAGGTGCGGTTCAGTCGTTCTGAAAATAGTGCGCCGGGTTTCGTCAGGATAATTGGCCGCCACTTGGTTTGATAACGTTTTATATTGTCCCTTATGGTGCTCATCCTTGGTACTGTGCTTCAATAAAATCCCATGCAATTGATGGATGTATCGCCGGGATATTTCCAACTCGGTGTAGTTGTCCAATATGACCTGTAAGGCTTCGTAATAACCCATCACTTCCTGTTGCTCCCGTGATGTCAACTTCTTGATTTTTATTGACTTTAAAAGTTCATCTACTTCTTTATCCGATAACGTAGCTCCCTCAATTCGCGTGGACGAACCGATGCTTTCGATCGTGGCTATCTTTCTGAGCTCTTTTAAGTGCTTGCTCTGTTTCAACTCTAAGGCTTCCCAGTTACCTTTAAAACGATCTATAACACTTAACTGCTGCATCATCCGACGGTAAATCGCTCCGCTAAAGTCCAGTTTTTGATTCATGTTTTTAGACATATCCATACCGTATCCAAATTTATCCAAAAGTACAAAACATCCTTTGAGGCAATGCTTTAAATTCTTACTTCTTTAGTGGTTTGGTCTATAGTTCAATACAAGTCATTGCGTGAGGAGCTCACAGTGGAACTCTGAACATAAAACCACAGTTCTATCTCTTGGGTAATCGCACCCGTGGTGAAGGTGAAACGGTGGTTGATTTGGTTTTGGGTTTCGCGGAGTTGCATTATTGATTGGTGTGGAGTAAATATAAGTTTTTTTGGCTTAGGGTTGAACGACTCAACATTTCCCCGCAAACACGACTTTAATTTAACCCCTAATCCTTTGCTATCCTTACCCGTCCGATCTATCGGACGGCTTTTTTCGGAGTTGAAGGGGAAGCAGCACACAATAACCTACTGCGGTACGGTCGTTTTTAACCTATCATTCAAAATCTCCACGGTGAGTTCTGCCGCCGTTTCTTGAAAGGGGGCTTCAAACTCTATACGCTGCAAATACTTGGCGGCTTCCTCTCTTTGGTCTTCTCGGTACATCAAAACCGCTACAGCTAAATGTTTCACGGGTTCGTTCTGTCCTAAACGGGCACTTTGAAGTTTTTGGCGGGCATCTTTTACCTCGCTCATTGTAGCCTCTACCCTCGCGAACCTGTTCAAAACCTGTACAACATGTGAAGACTCCAACTTCAGTTCACGAAAATCATGACCGGTAACAAAAGCCGTTAACTCGGGCAATTCAGCTTCAGCTACGGCTCGTCGCAATTTAATGTTGGTTTTAAACAGGGCCAAATACGGATATTCCAAAACTTCAAATTCCTCAAGTCTTTCATGCAGCAATTCCTCATCACCAAAATAACCCGAGGCGTGCCGCAAATACACATCAAAAAAAAGCGGCTTCATCAACGCTACAGAAAGGTGCTTGCTGAATTTGTCAAACTCTTGGCGCACCAAAGCAGCCAAACTGTCTTTGGCCTTTCCGCTGAGTTGCATGGCGGCAACCTTCCAAATTGCTTCATCGGCCTTGTGTTGGAATGACACATGATTCCATCTCTCCCACCAAACCCGATCTATCTTATCACCCGCCCGTAAAACGGTCTGAAAATAAGACAACATAAAATCGGGATCACTGTATCTCGAAGGATTCAGAAGTTTTTTCATGGCGGCGTAAGATTCATCAGCGCTTAAACTTTTATTCAGAACCTTATTCAATGCGGTTTTATCGCCGGGAACTCCCGCTAACTTGTGTACCAAATCACCGGTGGGATTGAGAATCGCAAGTGCGGGTACAGTGCTGATACTGTGCCGAGCCGCAAGTGAATCGCGCTCGGGAATAGTCACCAATCTGCTCGCCGCTATAAACCTCGGATCTTCAAATTCTTCAAACACCATTTGGTAGTAAGGCGTTTTGTGTTTCAGGGCTTTCTGCTCAAAAAGCAGTAATACATGCCTTTGATTTTGCGAAGCCCGTTGCATAACCGCGTAGTCAAACTCCTCAAATGTTTGCCCGATTGAAAGTTCTGACCAAAAAAACAGGGATGAGATACATACAATAAACGCGTTTTTCATAGCGCTTAGATAACCGATGTAACGGGGTGAAAGTTGTGCGTAAAATCCCAAATCGTTAAAATAATAATTTTATCATTTCGATAATTCGGCTCGAAAACAGCGTTAAAATAACCGACCATACCGACAAAATAAGAAAATATGCCGCAACCACACGCAATCGATTTTTGTAATACTTAGCAGCTATCACCGCGCTTACGGGCACGCTGATGAGCGGGACAATCACGGCCAAACCGATAATGCCGAATCTTTTTTTAAAGAGAATAATGCGCCTTTTTGTTCGGGTAAAAACCTTTTTGTCCTTTTTGGGCGGAAATAATCTTTCAAAACGGTTAAAAATAAGTCTGCCCGCCATAAAGAAAAGAGCAGCCCCCGATGTGCCGCCCAGCGAACAAACTATAATAGTGTGCAGCGCAGAGTATCCCGAGGCCAACATCACACCGGGCGTGTACAAAAATTTTAACACGGCCAGCACCAAAAAGGAGAGTTGCACCGCTGCTTCACTCAGCACATATTCCCAACTCATTTACTGAAGTATTAATTGAACATACCAACCACAACACATTGCAAAACAACATTTAATCTAAACTGATTCCCGCGTTGCTCACCTCGCGATACAGTTCATCTTTTAAAGCATCACTTGCCGGAGTGAGCGGCAGCCGCACCACATCTTTGCATATACCCAGCATGGCTAACAGCGCTTTAATACCGGCCGGATTTCCCTCCTTAAACAACTCGGGAATTACATCACACAATTGAAAATGATATTGGCGCGCTGTGGCAACATCGCCCTCACCGGCGGCGGTAATGAGTCGTTTAAAGCGCCCGGGGAAAGCATTTCCTACAACAGAAATTACACCCGCAGCGCCCATGGCACATTGCGAAAGCACCAAATCGTCATCACCTGATATGACTTGAAAACCGTTCGGCTTATTTTTCAGGAGTTGCGTCATTTGTCCCAAATCACCCGATGCCTCTTTTACCCCAATGATGTTTTTAAAACCTCTTGCCAAGCTCAATGTAGTAGCGGGAAGCATATTGGAGCCCGTACGGCCGGGAACGTTGTACATGATAACGGGCTTGGGGGAAGCTTGCGCCAGCGCCGCATAATGCGCATAAATACCGTTTTGGTTGGGTTTGTTGTAATACGGACTGGCAGATAAAACGGCATCTACTTTATGAATCGATTTAATTTGGTCAAAACCCTCAATAAGGGCTTTGGTGTTATTACCGCCGTGACCAAAAACAATGGGTACTTTTCCCGCTGCAGTATCCAGCGCGAAATCCAAAACCGCATTTTTCTCCTCAAGCGTGAGCGTAGCCGATTCACCGGTCGTTCCCTGAATCACCAAATAATCTACACCGCCTTTGATCAAATGGTTGATCAGTTTTTCCAGCGCTTTGTAATCTACGCTTAAATCCTCTTTAAACGGTGTGACTACCGCCACACCTAATCCGTTGAATTTTGAATTGTCCATAATATACTTTTTACGGCAGTTCTAAACCGCCTTTTTATTTACGATATCTAAATATTTCACCACCTGTTGAGTAAAATCCGTAAGGGTATGCTCGGGTTTCATCTTTACACTAAAATCACTCACTTCCCGCCCGTTAAAATATCGGCTTACTTTCGTTTTTGCATCGGCCTCCGCAGTCATAAACAAAAGCGGATAACACGGTCGAGAACTCAAGTCAATGAGTAAATCATAGTGCGTATGGAGTAACGATTGAGTTATCGATTTTTGCGGTTTTAAATACAAGTTGAGCTCATCTTTTGTGATGACAACAGCTTGATGGGGAAATTTCAAGTGACCCCGCTCTATTTGCTTTTGCGAAAGGTTTTTAAATACCACAAAATCAATCGACAGATTAGTATTTTGACCGTTGAGATTTGAAGTAAAACGCTCTGCCTCCTTCATTTCTTGGTCAGAACCTACGGCATAAAGCACCAGTATTTTTTGGGCATCGGCCAAGTTCACCATCTCGCGGGCTTCTTGCTCAGGCCCGCATTTCTTCAAGAAATACGCGGCCAAACGATTTTTTAAGTCCTCAATCATTGAGCTGCAAAGATAGACACAGCTAACCTTGCAGCGAACAATTAGTTTTTGATATTTGGACAGTGCATGTTGCAGTCCGTTGCAATTAGGTAGCGGGTTTCACGTTTTTCCAATTGGCACCTTTTTCTATTCGATTCAATTGGGTGTGGGTAATCAAAAACTTTCTCGCTATTACCGATTTGCGCAAGTCTCCCTCTTTTAACAGCCGCTTAATTTGAGCCACTTGTTCGCGCGATAGTTTGGAGTTGGTCACCAATCCCTTTTTATGATGCGGCCCGTTGATTTTATGCGCTACCTGTTCCTCTTGTGTGACCCATTTCAAATTGGCCACGTTATTATTGGTTTTGTCGTAATCCAAATGAATCACCAATTTATGGTTGGGTGTGGGCTGTTTTATAAAATATTCAGCCACCAAGCGATGTACATACTTATTGACTACTTTGCCGTTTTGCAAACGCAATCGCACGGCCTTGTATCCTTCAACATGAGCGCCCTTTAAAATACGTTCCTTGGCATACGCATGACTTTTCACATTGCCTAAATCAGATATTTCATATTTGATTTCAAGCTTTCCCTCATCACTTTGTATTTTTTTCCAAATTTCTTCTTCCATCCAATGTGTATTCAAGATATTTTATCTTGAAACACAACACATAATAAAATGTTTACCAACTCATTTGAATTAAGTAGGGCGCAATGGTTTTACAAATAAACCCCCTTAACCCCTACGCGATATTTCACGCGTAAAACAACTTGCTCATTGACGCGTTTCGCCTCAAACTCGCCCCCTCTCGGACTCAACTGCCGGCATACCAACTCGTTTTTTCCCGTCAGCTCACTCCAAAACGGAATCAATGCAGCATGTGAGGAGCCTGTGGCATGGTCTTCAAGTTGTTGTACATGAGGAACAAGCGTTCTGCTCACCACATCGCAACCTGCACTTCCCGGGGCGGTAACAATAAAACCAAAGTATTTTGAATCGCGCAGTCGGCAAAAATCGGGTTTCATGTTTTTTACGTCCTCGGCGCTATGAGCCAATAATATATGTTTGTTTGCCGTTTTATAAAATCCCTTTAAGTGTATTCCCGTGCCCTCGATCAATTCGGGTGTGATTTCAGCCTCCTCTGTAACGGGAATTCCTTTCAGGGTTACAGATGCCGTGTCACCGTTTGCCTCAAAATTAATTTTTCCCGATTCACCGTAAAAAAAGGTTCCTTTTGAAACGCCTGCCGTGTTGTTTAAAAAGCCGGCTGTTGCCAATGCTCCGTGCCCGCACAAACCTATTTCCGCATCCGGTGCAAACCACCTTATATTATACTTGCCTTTTTCAATCTCTTGCACAAAACATGTAACCGGCTGATTCATATCTGAGGCCACGGCCTGTAAATATGTTGCATCATTGAGGTTATCCACTTGTATCACAGCAGCGCCGTTTCCTCTATAATTGAGCCTATTATTGACCGCTACGCTCACCCATCCGTAATTTTCCATATATGTATGTTTTATTCAGAACCAATATTACTACTTTTACCGCTCAAAGCAATCGCATTTTTCAACATCATACTCCGCACATTTTGTATCGAACTTTATTTTTATCGGCCATGCTTTTCATTTCGTTTTTCCGGGTCAACGCTCAAATAAAAGTGCGGCCGGCGCCTGAAAAGCAAAACTACGCATCGCATCGCAAATCGTATAACGACCGCATTCTCAAAAAGGAATACTCCGGACAAACCGACTCATTACTGCGGGATTTTTGGTACAGACGATCCACAAGAAGTCAGGAAGTGGCAGATTCGTTACACAGCCTTTTGACAAAGCGGCTCAACATAAGCACATTGATGTTTTATGCTGATCGCGAGATCAAAACGCAATACGTTACTCACAAACGGTTTTCTGTAAACGGGATGCTTGCAGACAGCTCGGGGAATATCGTCATTCAAACTGCACTTGAAGGTATCGGCGAGATGCGAACGTATCCGGCTCTGACCGAGAAAACAACACAAATAGATTGGCAAACCGCACAACACATAAATCCCGAGTGCCGGCTTGGTGACACGCTTATTTTACCGCCTTTACAACTGGAGCGCACCACTTTAAAACGGGTAAAAGCTGTTGTTTCACAAATGGAAATGCAAGGATGTTTAATTGCGGGACAAAATGTGCTGAGTGCGCTTAAACTCACGTTTGACCATCAGTTTTTTAACTATGCCGCTGAGCCGGCAGATGTTGCGCCGGCCCGAGAACCCAATCTGTATTTGGGTGATTATGCCTATTTGGGCGGTCATGACGGTGCGGGAAATTTTCGTTTGTACGCGATTGAATTTAACAGAGCCTGTAGTCGTGTATGTAAAACCGGTTGCTCCTCTTTTTACATGGAAGATGTTCACGTAGATTTGGCAGTGAACAATTCGGAAGACTTGCCTTTGAGAAATTCACCTTTTCAAACCTGCGGCATATTGGGCACCGATTTATTGAAAAACAGAAAAGTGATTCTCGAGTTAAAAAGAGGCAGCATTCGCGTTTTTCCGCGAAAAAATATTTTACCCGATGGAATTTATGCCGTTGCGGGAACCGCGGGACAAAACGAAAGTTTGAGCCAATCTATGATAGAAGTTGTGGAGCGAGCGCCGGAGTTTATACGGCCCGGAGAAAGCAGCAAACCCAAAGAAATTGCCGTTTTTACGCATGATTTTGTACCCCTGGGTTTGGAAGCTGCACCCGATGAAATAGCCGAGGAAGGCAAAACCGTGGCAATACGGCTCTACTTTAGTGAACCCTTTACCGGTAAATTAGAACGTTTTACCGCAGACTTTACGGGCGGAAACATAGCGCTGATTATTGCCGGCAGGGCCGTAACCATGCAACCGGTTTACGGTGCCGTTAAAAACTTAAAATCTGTAGATGTTACACAATGCACGCCCGCCGCAGCTCGCTATTTGCACTTACATTTGCAAAACAATTAATTACGGAATTTGATTATAAACAGTAAAGGATTGAAAACATGTACGCAGAATTTATCGACTCCAAAATTGAAAAATACGCTGAGGAACACAGCGACCAAGAGCCCGAATTACTCAAAAAATTAAACCGGGAAACACATTTAAAAGTCTTGAAACCCCGCATGTTGGCGGGTGAATATCAAGGCAGGTTATTGGCGATGCTCAGCAAACTCATCAACCCGAAATACGTGTTAGAAATAGGCACTTACACCGGCTACTCGGCTTTGTGCTGGAAAGAGGGATTACAAAAAGACGGGGAGGTGCATACCATCGATAATAATGAAGAGCTCAAAGCTATTCAGGAACGCTACTTTGAGCAAGGTGATGCCGAAGGACAAATAAAATTACATATTGGTACGGCCTTGGAAATTATACCCGACTTACATAAAGATTGGGATTTGGTGTTTTTAGATGCTGATAAGCACAACTACATCAATTACTACAACATGCTGATCGAGGATTTGAAACCCGGTGCCGTGATTATTGCGGATAATGTATTGTGGAGCGGCAAGGTGATAGACGATAAAGCGCAAGATAACGATACCGTTGCACTGCGTGAATTCAACAAAGCCATTCAAAACGATAACCGCGTGAGCAACATTTTGATTCCCGTTCGAGACGGTATTACCGTGATCAGAAAAGAGGAGTAAGAAGTTTTCAGGAATTTTTGGGCAGCACCTCGTATGCAAAGGTCACCCGGTCATCGTGGCCGAGTTTATAAGCGTGAAACTTTTGCTTACCCCTTATTCCCAAGTGAAAAGTAGTGTTTTTACCTACATGCTTTTCCTTGAGCTCAATTTGAAGCACATTGCCCGTACCCCATTTATCGGGATAAATACGGTATTCTAATTCATGATCATCGGCGCTTTTTCCGGTAATAACAAACTCCAGCGTATCGCCGACACGCGGACTCAAATCGGTTTTGATTTTCTTGGGTTTGCCCGGCATCCACATATTGCCCAAATTATCGCGCACGCTTTCTATTTTCGGGAACTTATCACTTTGCCCCTCTCTCCAACTGCGGTGAACAATGATTCTGTTGCGTATAAACCCAGAAATGCCCAAAATTAAATGTTTTTGATGCGTAATCAAAGCTCTTTTGTGGCTGTCGGGGTCATAATAGCGGTGTAACGTGAACAAAAATACCCGCACGGTTTCCAAATCGCCAAAAACAATTTGAAAATTATTCTCCCAATTGGCCTCAATAATATCCATCAAATCAATGAAAGTGGTGAAATTAATCAGCCTGTTTTCCTCTTGCATGGAAATATTTTCTTCGTCGCGGAGCTCTTTCTCCCGTTTGAGTAACTCAATCCGCTCATTCTTTAAGCCGCATCCGATCAACCAATTATCGCCATATTCTTTAAGCATTACAGCCTCAGTAAAATCGCGAAGTGCCATTTCCGTATCAAAAAGCGTTTGTCTGATTTCCATGCTTCAAAACTAAATAATAATTTTGGTCAGAACCCCAATTCTTCAGCCTCCCACGATGAAAATGACTTATTTTGCAGCACAATGAAATTTCAAATGCACCATTCCGGACTTTTGATTGTCCTTCTATTCACGGGCATAACCACCCTTTTTGCACAAGACACCTGTTTAGCGGGAGACTGTGAAAACGGATACGGAGCATTAAAATGCGATTGCGGTTACCTGTATAAAGGAGTATTTCAAGACGGTGAAAAAAAATCAGGTACGCTGTTTAAAGAAGAACTGCATTATACGGGCGCTTTTCAACAAGACATGCCGTGGGGCTCGGGTGCTGTTTATTTTGCAGACAGCAGCAGCTACCGAGGGGAATTTCAAGCAGCCGCCCCCCACGGTTACGGCCGCTATTACTTGCCTGCCGGCAAACTGTACAAAGGCATGATGAAAGACGGAGATTTCAACGGCTTTGGAGTGTTATTACGCGATTCTACAAATTTTTCAACATTTTACGCCGGCGAGTTTCAAAACGATCTCGAAAACGGATTTGGTATGAAACGATCGGGAGATACCGTCACTTTCGGGAAGTTCAAAAAAGGAACTTTAAAATACGGGTGGATAGGTGTGAAAACCGGAGCGGAAACCATGACGTGGATACGAAGCGGTAAAGGCTTTGACCAAGAACCCGAGTTTTGGCATGAACAAGCAGATGATTATATGTGGGTAAAATTTCCCGATGAAGGGGTTGATTTTTTCGTAAAAAAAGGTGAGTTTGTGGAGTTTTCAGGGCCTGAAGGCATCATTCACCGCCTTTACACAGATTTGAAAACACCTCCTCAATTCATCCCGAAAAACCGTTAGGCAGCTCAATGTGCAGCAATGCATATAATAGTGCGCGACGATTCTTTTATAAGGAATCGGTTTCCTTCGAGCCACTCGGGAAATGTGCTTTTTCGTTCAAAAACCTATGGGCCGTGAATGCTACCGCTTCTTGAATGGGCGTAAAAGTGAACTCGGGTAAATCCTTCAAAATACGGCGTGAATCGTATCGTGTTTGGGTAAAAGCACTTTGAATAGTTTCGCCGGTGATGAGTGGTTTTGAGCCGGTGAACACACTTTTTATCCGTTCGGAAAGGCGCGCAAATTGCGCCATTAATTTATTTGCTTTAATATGTGGCGGTTTTTTATGGAGCGCTGTACTCAATAATTCAAAATAATGCTTGAAAGTCATATTCTCTCCGATGAGTAAATAGCGACGCGAGCTTAAATCTTTTTCCATTATTGTGATTAAAACCTCGGCTACATCACGTACATCTACAAAACCGTTGCTCCCCGATGTATAAAATTTGAGTCCGTCATAAAGGCTGGAAAAAGTTTTGGAGCTGCTCGATTTCCAATTGCCCGGCCCCACCACAATGCCGGGATTTACTAAGTAGATATCCAGCCCCTCCTCCATTCCGCGCCAAACTTCGCGTTCGGCATAGTGTTTACTGATTGCGTAATTCGAAGTTCTTTTACCCGAGAACCATTTGGTTTCCTCTGTAACCGGTTCTTTGTTCCCGGGCTTACCACGACCTATGGCAGCTGTAGAGCTCACATAACCAAACTTTTCAATTCCACCGGCTAATGCTGCGTTTACCAAATTGGCTGTACCCTCAATGTTAACCTTGTTCATCGCGATGCGGTCAGCTTCATCAAAACTCACCAAGGCTGCTGCATGTATGATTGTGGAAGTATTTTGCAATGCTTCTTCCAAAAAAGATACATCCAGTAAATTGCCGGTGACCCACTTTAAATTATTGAGTAATTCCACCGGCGCTTGACGGGCTTGGAAATGCTTTTCAATTAAAGAGGTATCTGAATGCGCTCTTTTGAGCGCTGTAATTATTTCGCCTTTCAGTAATAATCGGTAGGCGATTTCTGAACCTACCAAACCTGTTGCTCCCGTTAAAAAAGTCACTTTTTTTATTAATTCGTTATGAGGTTACAAAACACGACAATGATACGGATGTTTAGCGGAATATCAGTAGAAATAAGGTTCAAATGCCCGAATAACGTATGCCGGCGGTTGATCGGGTTTGCCCGTTTTTTTGTTTACGAATACCAGCGTTGTATCTCCTTTTGTCAATAACGCTTGACTCTCGTTGAATATCTCATATTCGAAACATATTCGAATGCCCGGCTTTTCACGAACAGTTGTGACAATTTTAAGCGCCTCATCGTAATAAGCAGGCTTAAAAAATCTCATTTTCATATCCCTGACCGGTAAAGCAAAACCTTCATCTTCTATTTTTTTATAAGAAATTCCTAAATTTCTCAAAGATTCAGCGCGTCCCACCTCAAAATAACTCGCATAATTTCCGTTATAAACATATCCCATACGGTCTGTTTCACCATACCGAACACGAATTATATTTTCAAATTTGTACATGTAAAATAGTTTTAATTTGTGACCAAATGCCCTTACAAAAGTACAGTTTTCTATTACCGAATTTATATACTCCGACACGTATATTTTCTTCAAAAATTTTCAATTGATTGACCTCCAACAAGTCAAACGTTGTGAAAACATTTTTCTTTGCTTCATTAGGATATTCAAGGGTTCGAGCACTTTTAAATTCAAAAAATATTCTTACATTTGAAACTGAATTGACATGTAAAAAAAACTAGAAATACAAGGGGTAAAAAATTTTTTTATCAGCAAATTTCGTTGAACATTTGTAAGTTCAAAATTCAGACTTCACCACGAAGGTTATTTGAAGATCGCCCTTTTTGGAAAAGTGATTTGAAGAACAATAAAACTGCAAAGAGAAAAGACCTATTCGCAAAATAATATTTTAATTTAGTTAACTATGGAGCAGCAATACGAGCAAATTTGGAGCAATTGCCTTTCGGTGATAAAAGACAATTTAGGACACCAGAGTTTTAAAACTTGGTTTGAACCTATTAAACCGCTCAGTTTGGTCGATAATACGTTAACTATACAAGTTCCAAGTCAATTCTTCTACGAGTGGATTGAGGAACATTATATCAATTTACTCAAAAAAACCATTAAAAAAGAATTGGGTCCCTCGGGTTCACTGGAGTATTCTATCGTGATGGAAAACAACGGCAAAAAGAAAAAGAACACTGCCGTTAAAATGCCTACAGGCAACCGCTCTGCAACCAAAAACCGTTCTGTATCCATGCCCTATGAGGTAGGCGGCTCACACGGCATAAAGAATCCTTTTATTATTCCGGGTCTGAAAAAAGTAGTTGTAGAATCGCAACTCAACCACAACTACTCTTTTCAAAATTTTGTAGAGGGTGAATGCAATCGGTTGGCGCGAAGTGCCGGCTATGCCGTTGCCAACAAACCCGGCGGTACAGCTTTTAATCCGCTCCTGATTTACGGCGGTGTTGGTTTAGGAAAAACACACTTGGCTCACGCAATTGGTCTGGAGATCAAAGAAAGCCATCCCGGCAAAACCATTTTATACGTAGCCTCTGAAAAATTCACCCAACAATTTATTGATTCGGTTCGAAACGGTACGCAAAATGACTTCATACATTTTTATCAAATGATTGATGTATTGATCATTGATGACGTTCAGTTTTTTGCCGGAAAAGAAAAAACTCAAGACGTTTTCTTTCACATTTTCAATCATTTGCACCAATCCGGTAAACAATTGGTGTTGACCGCTGATAAAGCCCCCGTTGATATACAAGGTATTGAGCAGCGTCTTTTATCGCGATTTAAATGGGGTTTAAGTGCCGATTTACAAGCTCCGGATTTGGAAACGCGCATTGCCATATTGCAGAAAAAAATGTACACCGAAGGCATCGAACTGCCTGAAGAGGTTGTGGAATATTTGGCTTACACCATTACCACTAACATACGCGAGTTGGAAGGGGCTCTTATTTCGTTAATTGCTCAGGCTTCACTCAACAAAAAAGCGGTTACGCTGGAGTTGGCCAAACAAATGATTGACAAATTTGTAAAAAACACTGCTCGTGAAGTGTCTATTGACTACATACAAAAAGTAGTGTGCGATTATTTTGACTTGCCCATCGAGCTGCTGAAATCAAAAACCCGAAAGCGTGAAGTGGTTCAGGCTCGGCAAATCGCCATGTATTTCGCCAAGCAAATGACCAAGTCTTCATTAGCTAATATCGGTGCACATTGCGGGGGAAAAGATCACGCAACAGTTCTACATGCTTGCAAAACAGTTAACAACCTGATTGATACAGATAAACGTTTCAGAGGTTACGTTGATGACCTCCAAAAGAAAATATCAGTAAACTAAAATAATATGAGTGGAAACTCCGGTTTCCCTCTTTTTTTGTTGACTATGCAAAAAATTCTATTTGTTTGTTTGGGTAATATATGCCGTTCACCCATGGCGCACGGTGTTTTTCGCGATATCGCGTGCACCCAAAAATTAAATGTTGAAATTGATTCTGCCGGGACCTCTGATCACCACACCGGTGAAGCGCCCGACTCCCGAGCTGTTTCAACAATGGCCAATAAAAATATTGATATTACCGATTTAAGAGCCCGTCAATTCACACGTGAAGATTTTGATCGTTTTGACTTTATTTATGTGATGGATGACAGCAACTACAAGAATGTAATCGCATTAGCTTCAAATCAATCGCACCGCAACAAGGTCACTCTTTTTTTAAATGAGGCTTTCCCCGGTAAAAACCAAAATGTTCCCGATCCCTATTTTGGGGGCGACGAGGGTTTTGAGCATGTTTATGAACTTATTACAGCTGCAAGTCTCTCACTGGCAGAAAAATTGAAATGACAAAAGGAAAAATCATCCTCATCCCCACCCCGTTGGGAGATATAAATCCCCTCACCGTTTTGGCCCAACCGGCCGTTGACGTGATTAACAGTCTCAACTACTTTGCGGTAGAGAATCTCAAAACGGCACGGCGCTTTTTGAAAAAACTCAATCGGGTACGCAACATCGACACAACGGAGTTTATTGTACTCAACAAAAAAAGTACTGATCAAACCCGATTGGAAATTATTCAAAAGCTGTTGGCCGGTAAAACCATAGGCATTTTATCGGAGGCCGGACTGCCCGTTGTGGCTGATCCCGGCTCGGCCCTTGTGCTTATGGCGCACCAAAACCGCATTCCTGTCACGGCATTGGCTCACGACTCCTCCATCACAACAGCCTTGGCTTGCTCCGGTCTTCAAGGCCAATCATTTACCTTTCACGGTTACCTTTCACGCGACGATAAAGAACGCAAAAAGCAACTTCAACGCATAGAGTCTTTTATTGGTCAGAACCGACAAACACAAATTTTTATTGAAACCCCCTACCGCAACGATAAAATATTTGAAGCCGTAAAAGCTGCTTGCAGACCGGATACCCACCTTTGTGCCGCCGGAAATTTAAATTGCCCGGGTGAAACCATTATCACCGCACAAGTTCGGGAATGGGGCAATATCAACATCAATAAGTACAAAAAGAAACCTACCGTTTTTTTATTGGGTTAACCCTCACCAAAGGGCCGGCGCACCTTTTAATTTAGCAGTCTCAATAGATTTCAACCAATTCACAAGTAGTGTTATTCCCGCCGGGGTCATGATCGACTCCGGATGGAATTGAATGCCGAACAGTCCCGCTGCCTTATTTTCAAATGCCATGGGAATATCTTGGTGAAGAGCGGTTACGGTAAACCCTGACGGGATTTGATCGGCACGGCAACACCATGAGTGATAAAGTCCAACCGATGTTTTTACCGGAAAATCTCTAAAAAGCACAGAATCGGGTTTTACATCAATCTCAAATTTTCTGCCGTGCAGTACCTCTTCCATATTTTCAAGTTCACCGCTAAAATGAATTTGTAAGGCTTGCATGCCCAAACAAACTCCCAAAATAGATTTTTGACCGGCAAACTCCTCCAGAACTGCAGGCATTTGCCCGGCATTTTGAGGTAGACCGGGACCGGGACTCAGTAAAATGCCATGAGAGCTTGACAATTGATCCCAATCAATAGCATCATTCCGCATAACATACACTTCATTGACGTACGGCTCCAAAGCATGAACCAAATTGAATGTAAAACTGTCGTAGTTATCAATAACAGCAATGTTTTGAACCATTGGAGATAGGGGCATTTTGAATAGATAAACGCGTGAGTAAAAAAGTAATCACCTCATAAATTTAAAAAAAAAACCACTTTTTCTTGACTAAAAGGTGTGCATCACGTCAGTGTTTTAAATAGTAAAGCAACTAAAAAAGGAAAAACTAACGTCAAAAATAAAAGCGCGTACATTAAGTTAGACTTCTTGTAGTATACAGCGTGTGATTGAATGGTCAATATATCGGTTGTTACATTTATGACTAAAAACAATGCGCAAATAAAACCCAAACCCACGCCAACGAACAAAAGCGGCATAATATAATACTCATTGTGAGGAACGCCTATAGTTTCGGTTGAGGGCACAGTGCCCACCGCAGCTTGAAAAACTGCTGCCAAAGCCAAAAGCAGCTGAGTGACTAAAGTCGCAATGGCCACGATGAGCGATACTATTTTCAATCCTTTTTGCATGATAATTTAATTACAAAGTAATAAATAAATCTGTGCCCAAATATAATGAAATTGTAACGATTACATCATTTTGAACACGCATGTGTACATCCTTTTTCTCTACAGCTAAAAACGCCTATGGAAAATGAATCGCGATAGATACGAAAGGCAATTGCAAGCATGGGGACTATACGTCGAACCAACCATTAATCAAAATCTAAAGTGAGCTTAAAACGAAGCACCCGGCCGTTACCCGTATCGGCTACGTACAAAATTCTGTTTGCATAGGCAACACCTTGGGGATTGCGAAACTCGGTGGGGTTGCTGCCCGTACCGCCGAATGATGCTCGAATATTTTTAGTTTCATTACTTCCCGGGGGCGGTCGAATGCCCTCATAACCTTCAACTGTAAATTGATACAGTGAATCCCTCTCGCTGTCGATGATAAAAATCAGGTCGCTTCCATCACCGGAGAGTGCTACATCGGCAGGTGTTCCGAATTTTCCCGTTTCCGTAATAAAGCCTTCGGCGCGATCGGTGTTTTGTGCAAATATCACCGGTACGTAACTAATTCCGTTGGGATCTTCTCTAAATTGAATTTGCCTGAATTTAACAGGTTCATCGGGTGCAGCCGATACCACCATAAAATCCCGTGTGGGAACGGCTTCAATTTGAGGGGGCGTCATTAAAGAAGTAATGGCCGCGGGCTCTTTGAAATAGGTTCTAAACGATCCTTGGGAGGTAAGCACGCTAATGGGAGTGATATAATTATCATCAGCGTCAAATGACAAAACACTTTGATCGGGAGGTAAAACGGTTATTTCATTGTTATTTTTAGGTCCTGTGCGTGAAATGTAATAATTATTCCCCGCACCAACGGCTACACCTGTAAGCTCTATCCCTGAGGCATCACCTGCAGAAAATCCCGATTTATAATAAAACGGGTGCACGGTTTCTTTAACAATTTCTGCATTTTGAATACCGTAACGCCCGCCGGCGTTTAAGTTTAGCCGGTAAATGCAGGGCAAGGTGTAATTGACATCTTGAATGGCCGTATCTTTTTTGCCCAGTGCTATGATGTTGAGTCGGCGGTCTTGCGCTATGGCCGTTACGCCGGGAATTCTTTTACTGCCGATGATGCGTCCCGATTGATCCATAGCCACAATTTCTTCAGTTCCGGCGTCAACCACGTAGAGCAATTCATCAAAACCGGCGATGATTTTCACGGGTTGTACAAAACCGGTGATTTCCGGTAAAATAGGAACATACGCCACATCGCGTTGTTCAAATTCCGGCGGTTCAATAAAGTCCAAGTCAGTTTCCTCACCCAAATAATCTTTGCAACCCGTAAACGTGAGCAGTATGACGAAAAAAGCTAAATTATGCGATAGATTCAAGTGTTTCATCTTTCCATTTTATTTATCGACAGTGCCAAACTCACCACGTGTTGAAGTCCTAAATATTGAGTAGGATTAGCGGCATAATTGATTTGCATGGGGTGTGCTCCCATGTTTTTTCGGAACCCGAATCCAAAGGTGGGCAGGTTCTGACCAAAAATATTAAAGGCATAACCCGCGCGAACTTGAAACATTTCCATGTAGTCGTATTCCACGCCAAAGCGGTAGTTTTCAGCATTATCATTGGGGTGTTGAAGCTCAAAAAGTGTATATAAACTGTGTTTATCCATTTCAAGAGGTTTCATGCTCACGCCCAGTTTGAAAACGTTGGGCAACGTGTAATTCTCCAAGCCAAAGCCGCGCGTGCGATTAAAGTCCACTTCGAGATGATCGCCCGTTAAAGAGGAGTTTCCGCTGAAGTTTTGCATCGCTACGGCAAAGGACAAGTCCTTAAAATCGGTATTGTATTTAAAGCCGATATCAACTGCGGCGGTATGGTTGTAGTACTCGGCGAGCTGTTCATAAATGTACTTCATGTTTACGCCAAAAGAGAATTGGTCACTCAACTGCATGCTGTACCCCACACCCAAAGCCACGTTGTTGGCATACGTTTTTTGGCCGGTTCCTTCGGGTTGAAACTCGGTGCGTACTTCCATCTCTCCCGAGGTTAATGCATTCATGGAAAAGCCGAATGCCGATGCCGCACCAACCGGTACAATGGAACTCAAAAGTGCTTGGTTAGCTCCGGCTCCCACAAAATAATTGGATGTGGCAAAGGTGAGTTCGTGTACATCGGCCACTGCAGCGGGATTGGTATAAACCGACATCGCATCGCCGGGAAGGGCCACGGAAGCTCCCGACATGCCGACGGAGCGCGGATTCATGTTGTTTTTCAAGAAAGTTAAAGTGGACAATCCCGCGCGTTGACCGCCAAAATTGGGCAGTATTTGACCCACTGCGGAGGTACCCAGCAACAGAGCAACGATATGTAAGGTGAGTTTTTTCATTAAAATTTAAAGCTTATGCCGTAAAGGATTTGTCGTGGTGCTAAATACCGACCCGGATCGTCAGCCAATGCCCCGCGCTCTTGAGGGCCTAAATAACGCGGATCTCGAAATGCATTGGTCACGGGGTCGCCGAGTTCGTAAGCTCTTCCTGTTACGGGGTTGATGACTTGGGCGTTTTTATTATTGAGTGCGTTGCGAATTTCA
>CAJXMT010000022.1 GCA_913056155.1 uncultured Cryomorphaceae bacterium | reverse complement strand
AGCCTTCCGTGGGAACCTCCTCAGTTTGATAAGTACGCGGCGGAAAGTTGGGGGTAACCACAACGCTTGAAGAGTTAAAAAGCAGCGAATCATAGCGGTCGTAAACCTCCAGCCCGTAGGTTACGTTTCGCTGCACATTACTTAAGTTGTACGATAAAACAGCTGATCCGCTTGCCATAAATTTACCGGGATCCGTTGCAAAGTGTGACCAAGGCATGCGGCTGAACGCGTTTAAAATACTTGGCGCTTGTTCACTAAAGGCCACATCATCTTTGAGCTCACGGTCTGTATTGCGGTAGGAGCCCACCCGAACATAATCGACGTGCCAGTGATCAAAGTTTCCCGTTAAGGTGGCAAAATTTCGCAATCGGAATTTGAATCCGTCTTGGAAATAAACAGAATCATTAATGGGTACAAAAACTTCTTCAAAGGGTTTGACTCCTTCACCTTTAGTTCCCCATTGCCACTCCCAGGTTTGGGTAAATACGTTGTAGAATTCCACAATTAAGGAGTCTTCTTCCTCCGGCCGGTTACCAATTCCTTCGGGTTGATAGTAAAAGCTCAAGTAAAGTGAGTCGCCGTTATTGTAGGTTCCGCCGCCGGGGCGTGTTTTCAATTTGATGGGCACAGACACCAGCACATCTGCCGGGCCGTAGATATCGCTCGGGCCGGGCATAAAATAAGGAAATCCGGTGGAGTCGAGTCCGTCAAAAGTAGCCACACCTAACGTGGGCGGCTCTACTCCCATTCCGTTATTCAGGTAAACCGAATTATTGGTCCAAAGCACCTCTCCGGAATCCGGCGGTACAATAAATACGGTATCGTTGGCACTAAATATCACGCTGTCGGGAAATACTTCTGTTACAAAAACACCGTTTTGAACGCGACCTTCAGGCACGGGCCAAACGGTATCATTTTGGGTAACGGTTTCGCAATCGCTTGTATCAATAAAACTCACTTTTATGCCGGGCAGCGGCAAGGAGTCCCACCGGTTGTTTACCGCATCATAGGAGTAACTGTAAGTGGTATCCAACATAAAGGCCAACCGGGTGGTGATGGTATCGTCCACCAAAAAATCGGGACACACGCGGGCTGTGATATTCGTATCGGAGCGATTGAAAATATACTTCTTAAATTTATCTGAGGAAAAATCATCCGTGAACGGGATATCTACCGAATCTGTCAAGTAAACAACGGAGTTTCCTTCACCCACGTTGCGCACACCGCCCGATGCCTGTTGTGCATTTTTTTGATACGCACTATTTTGCTCTACGCTAAAGCCCAAAGGCTTCACTTTTTCTTTTTGCGCATTGAGCTCTAAAGCAAAAAGTAAAAAGAGCGCAGCAAGTAAAATTGTGCTTATGTGTTTAATAAATGTCATCATTTTAAAATGCATCCTCTAAGGTGTCGTAAGGCATTAACTCAAATTGGGGCAATTTAGTACTGTCAACGGTAAAAAATAAGTCGATGCTGCGGCCCAGATTTATAGTGGCAGCCGAGTCGTATTGAGGAGATTGCTTAAAAACAAAAGCGTTAGCGGTATCTTGAGCCGATTGAACCGTTTCGTCAAAACGTTTATATCCCGGGTTGAGTCCTTTTTTCAACAAAAACTCCACGGCCTCATCGGGTTTCATTTCGTAAAGTGCGGGTACTTTAATTTTGATGCGGCTCTCGCCCGAGCCCACCACCAAAACAACGCCTTCACCTCTTTGTATTTCAACACCGCGTTCTATTCGCATACCGTCTTTCAATACATCCACCACACAGCCCGAGCATTCTGCCGGGCGGTATTGCAGTGAATCTACTTTTAAGCCGAATGCGTGCACCCGCGCCCTGGCCTGCCTGTAAGTCAAGTCTTTTAATCCGGGCATCACCACCTTGGGCGGCACGGTTGTATTGATCGTAAGATACACTTTACGGCCCGGCTTCACCTCACTAAAAGCCACCGGATTTTGACTGATAATACTTCCCGGCTGCTCCTCGGGGGTAAAAACCGAATCGAAAATAACAGGAACCAGCTCTTCATTGCTCATTATTCCCTCAATTTCGGTATAGTGGTAGCCGCTCAAATCGGGTACGACCGTTCGCACGCCGTGCATCGTGTACGTATCGAGGTATTTTACCCCTGCGTAAATAATCCCGGCCGAGAGTACAATTGCTATAACAATCTGAATTATAAAGGTTTTTGAAAATAAAAACCGTATAAAGTTGCCCATTTTCTTTTTTGATTATCGTCATGCAAACGTAAACATTCCCGCATTAGTATGAACGGCATTAGTGGTGTTATGTATTTTTATTTCGGTCAGAACCGATCCTCTTTGATACGGTTTTGGGATTGGCCGTGTAATCGGCACCTGCAAAGGCATTTTCCTTGAGTCGGAAACGAAAATTTTTCAGTGCATCCGCTCCCGCATAATTCACGCCTACCCGATGAGAAGCCGAAATGTGATGCGGTTGAAAACCGTCATCCTCGATAGAAAGCAGTTGAGATTCGGTTAAATCCATCCGGTTGCAGCCAAGTGTGATACCCAAACCCTGCGTCAACTTTCCCGGCCCGTTGAGCACATCGGTTTTGAGATACCCTTGCCGGCGCCTTCGTAATACATGTTCGATTCCAACCAGCGGTTCTGCGGCTCTGACCAAAACAGCCTCACCCCTTCCGTTTTTGCCCGTTACCACATTAAAAAGCGTATGGATACCGTAGCACAAATAAGTGTAGGCTATGCCCCCGGCCTCGAACATAGGAGCGTTGCGCGGTGTTTTCCCCCGGGAGGCGTGAGAAGCTCGATCATCAAACCCGCGGTAAGCCTCGGTCTCCACAATTCGCGCCGCAACGTATTTATTATTAATTTTGGATATTAAAACCCGACCTACTAACGATTGAGCCACCTCAACTACATCGCTGTTTTCATAAAAATTGCGATTTAATTTCATGATGCAAAAATGATAAAATCGACTGTCAAAACCTTCATCTGCGCATTTTCTTGTATGCTTGTTTCAACGTACTTGCCGGCGCAGGAACAAACCGATTACGATTATACGCGAACCCCCGGCGCGGGACAAGGGTCTGAAATGTTTTTGAACGGTAGCATTGGTGCTTCATTCCCCGTTGATGATTATGCGCGTGCGGGTTTGAGCCAACCCAACCCCGGCTACATGAGTACGGGGTATACTTTGAATTTGGAGTTGGAATGGTTCGGCAAATACGATGTGGGCTTTTTTGCTGCGGGCATGTACAACGCCAACACCTTGCGCACCGATGCTTTTACCGAGATGCTGCAAGTGGTCAACGACCCGTTGCAAGTAGGCGATGCAGTTGCCGGTGAATCGTATGAAGTCAGCTTTTTTACCGGTCTCGCCATTCGGCAAACAATCAAAGAAAAATGGAATGTAATTGCCAAATTCGGCGCCGGACTTTCCTACTCTCATTACCCTGCACTTTTATTTCCCGTAACCAACAACCGCGGCGATGAATTTAGAGTTGAGCGATTGGAAAACAATGTGGAAAACTACACCGCTTTGGGCGAGCTCAAGTTGGCTTACAGTTTCAACTACCGCACCAAAATATTTATTACCACGCGCTACCACACAGGCCGTTTTGAACATCAAAACATCACCTTGCGCACCACACAAGTAAGAACGGGAAATCAAGTTTCTTCCACTATTGATGAAACCAAAAACCTCAAGATTGTTCAATTGGCGGCCGGCATTTCCTTTGCGCTTTAATCAATCTTTAATATAAACCACCAAAGAGCCTTTTAAGCAATCAAAGCCAATGTGTGTTGCCGTTTCGCGAAAGCCAACAATCTCAAATTCAAATAATGCCTTGAGTAGCCTAGATTCCGAGTACAACTGGCTTTTGCTTTGCCGGTAAAACTCCATAAAAAAAATTCGTGCAAATCACAACCAAACTTATTTAAACCCGTTCTAAACAGCCTAACTTTGCAACCGCAAAACAAAGCTACAGTATGGAATTTTTAATGCAAAAAATATGCATGGTCAAAGATTTGGGTGTTCACGGGAACCTTTTCGGCGGCAACATGCTCTCTTGGTTAGATGAAGCCGCCGGCACTATGGCGGCCGACATTTGCCGCACACCGAACATGGTCACCTTAAAAATTAGCGAAGTCATTTTTAGAAAAGCCGTAAAATCGGGGTTTTTACTTAAAATTTACGGCGATGTGGAAAGTATAGGAAACACCAGTATCACCCTTCATGTTGATGCTCGTAAATACAACGTGATTTCGCAGGAAGAAACTGTAGTTTGCAGCACCAAAATGACTTTTGTACGCATTGATGAATCGGGCGAGGCGGTTCCCATTCCTCAAATGGTCAAAGAAAAATACCACGATAAATTGAGAAAGTAACGTTATGGAAACAGCATGGCAATACACCCTTGAGTTGCTCACGGCATTTTGGGATTTATTCATGGAAATGGCGCCCTACCTCGTGTTGGGATTTTTACTGGCCGGAGTGCTTCACGTTTTTTTTCCCAAACACAAAGTACACAAGTACCTCGGCGGCAAAAATTTAAAATCGGTGATCAACGCCTCACTTGTAGGTATTCCGCTCCCCCTTTGCAGTTGCGGTGTTATTCCCACCGGAGTTTCCTTTCATAAAAACGGAGCGAGCAAAGGCGCCTCAGTATCGTTTCTTATTTCCACACCGCAAACGGGCGTAGATTCTATTTTGGCTACCTACTCCTTAATGGGACTTCCCTTTGCAGTGATTCGCCCCATTGTAGCACTCATTACCGGAATCATAGGAGGTGTTGCCACCAATGCCGTAGATGAATCACCCGTTACCGAAGCTCCCCAAAGTGCAGTAAACGAGATTAAAGGCAACAAATTCATCGCGATGTTGCGTTACGCTTTTGTAGATTTTTTGGCCGATATTGCCAAATGGCTCGTGATTGGCTTGGCTATAGCTGCCGTTATTACCGTGATGGTTCCCGACTCTTTTTTTGAATCTTACTTGAGCAATCCCTACCTCAACATGCTATTGGTATTGGCCGCTTCGGTACCGATGTACGTTTGCGCCACCGGCTCCATTCCTGTAGCTATGGCACTTTTGGTCAAAGGCATTTCGCCCGGTGCGGCGTTCGTTTTCCTAATGGCGGGTCCCGCCACCAACGCGGGAACACTTACAGTCATTGCCAAAAGTTTAGGTAAAAAAGCACTTGCAGCCTATTTAACAACCATCATTTTGGGCGCCTTTGCCGCGGGAATTGTCATCAACGAATTTTTACCCGCCGCTTGGTTTGCTCCCGGCGTCATCATGGAACACGTTCATCACCTGCTGCCAAGCTGGTTAGAACTGGGCTCAACACTGTTTTTGGCCGCTATGATTACATTTGTTTTAGTCAGACCCCTGCTTAAAAAAACGGGCATTATTCAAACAACTCAAAACAACAATAATAAAATGGAATATCAAGTAAAAGTGGACGGCATGACTTGCAATCACTGCAAAGCCGGTGTAGAAAATAACGTAGGTAAAATAAAAGGCATCAACAGCGTAAATGCCGATTTAGACACCCACATTGTAACGCTGGAAGCGGATTCGTTAAATGAAAGTGAAATCGAAAAAACCATTAACGATTTAGGCTACAGCTACAAGGGTAAAGTATAACTTTTATCGGAATATCTTTTCGCCGGCTTGAACCTCGGTTTGCAAGTCGTTTTCGCGCGGCGGCACCGGGCAAGAAAAGCTTGGGCTGTAATGGCAGTAAGGATTATAAGCTAAATTGAAATCAATTTGCGCAGAGTCCTTCCCCGTTAAAGGCGGTAAATCCAAATAGCGGCCTCCCCCGTATGTGCTCACCCCCGATGTTAAGTCTGTAAAAGGCAAAAACCACTCGGGATCCTCCTCGTCAACAGGTTCAAAAACAGTGAGCGTTCGCGATTCATTGTTTAAGGTGAAATGCAGCTTGGCGCGCTTGAGCATCGGGCGCGGCTCGCCTGTGCTTGTGGCCATTTCAATCGGCTCGGGCTCGGGTAAGAACTCCACCTCTGCCCCTACTTTGTATTGGCGATTGGGCGGGAAATAATTGAGTGCAATAAAATTTTTGCGCTCTTTATCGCTCAACGGACTACCGGGTTTCAAAAACTTTTTATGCAGTGCTTTTCTGCTTTGGGTTATCTCTTCATTATAGTCAGAACCCGAATCAGTATCGCAGGCGGTAAAGCACAACGCCACTGTAAAAATCCAAAGTATATTTGCTTTTTTCATACCGCAAAACTACAAACCGATACGGGATTGAAGTACAATTTAAAAAACCGGATAATACATGAAAGCCATGCAAGTTCTATTTATTGACACCGTCCATCCGCTTTTGCGCGAGGAACTCGAAAAAAAACAATACCGTTGCGATGATGGCACCCGCCTGAGCCGGAGTGCGGTTCTGACCAAAATAAAAAACTACAAAGGTGTGGTGCTGCGCAGTAAATTTATTGTGGATGCCGAATTTTTAGACGCTGCTGAAAATTTAACGTTCATCGCCCGCAGCGGCTCCGGATTGGAAAACGTTGATGTGGAATACGCTCAAAAACGCGGGGTAAAAGTGTTTAACTCGCCCGAAGGCAATTGCACTGCCGTGGCGGAACACGCAATCGGACTCCTGATGATGTTGCTCAACAAGTTGCGCACCGCACATGACGAGGTAGCGCGCGGAATTTGGAGACGCGAGGAAAACCGCGGATTGGAACTGGAAAACCGCACTGTGGGCATCATCGGGTACGGACATACCGGCGCGGCACTGGCCAAACGATTAACACCTTTCGGATGCAAAATTGTGGCGTACGATCCGTTTATTGATGCAGCGTCTTTTGATCTTGCTCAAGACGTAGATCTCGAAACACTATGCCGGGAAGCGGATGTGGTGAGTTTTCACGTTCCGCTTACTGATGAAACTCAATATATGTGTAACGCCGCTTTTATTGAAAAAATGCAAAAACCCTTTTTTGTGCTCAATACTTCTCGCGGCAAAGTGCTCCGCACAGCGGACTTGGTGGACGGACTCAAATCGGGCAAAGTGTTGGGCGCCGGACTGGATGTGTTGGAATACGAAAATCACAATTTTGAACACCCCGAGGAGCGACCCGAGCCGCTCAAGTATTTATCATCATGCGACCGGGTAGTGCTTACGCCTCACGTTGCGGGCTGGACGGTGGAATCTTATGAAAAGTTGTCGCAAATTTTGGCGAAAAAGATCTTAGGTTAAGCGGTAAAGCATCCGATTGCCAACCCACACACCAACACGTGGCATGTAATTTTTACTGTTAATTTTGCGCTACGCGCGGAAGGCTATCCGGTGAAGGTCAATTGTGTATTATGGACAGGAGCCGAGTTTGCGATGAACCGAGGGTACGATTTTACAGTTGGCTAACGGCGTGCCGGCGAATGCGCAGTTTTTGATTACAGCTTAAACTCATGTGTATTCCGCCCGGAGGTTGAAAGGCTTCCGTTCGATTTCGGGCTCTTTCATTGCGGCCGTTGCGGGAAAATTGTTTATTTTAGTCGAAATTTATTTGAGGCCTTTAAGCCGATTTGCACACTTCAATACATTCACAATGCTCATAGAAGGAAATAAAAAAAACAAGAAATATTTGGGTCAAAAGAAATTAACGGTGGAAGAAATCTCAGCGCTGCCCAAAACGGAGAAGGGTAAATACCTCAGGGAGTTGTCCGCAGAAGACCACGGAATCTACATTAGCTCACTTTTTTTGGAGAATCTGAATGCTTGAGTATAGGGAATATCCACAACTCAATGAGTTTCTTTCGTCTTATCGAGCAACTCAATTTATCAACAACCTATATTCATCGAGAAATTGATAATAGGGAAAGAGGATTCCACTTACTAAATCAGAGATTCTTTTGCGGAGTTCCGCTTTTCAAAGAGCAGGTTGAATATTTTCGAAGCTAAAAACTGAGTCGTTATAATGACTTACATTCCTTTTCCGGTGCACGTAGCGAGAACGTAATTACGACCGATTAAAGGAGCCGTTAATCGTCTTACGCCGGGTTGCATTAAGTGCGTTTTTATCCCATTTGATTTAATCACAATCTGTAGACGGCATCAATTACCGGACTGAGCTTACTTTCGGGGAGATACGAACTACACCCTTTTTAAACAGCATCTTTTTTCAAAGATTGTGCAACCCAAAACATGATGAGTCTATAACCAAAAACAAAATACGATCTCACCAACACCTTTCTCCTGATATTCCGGTGCGAGAACCAATCAGCAGTTTCGGGATCCGCTCTAAAATCATGCTGAAATCACTCCTGATTTAATACATGTCGACAACTATCTTTTTGCAAGGTAAAAATAAAGAATCGGAAATAGTGAAAACAATAAGCAGGTGAAATCACTTCATAAAGAGTAAGGTGCAAATATCAACAAGTAAAGACCTTCCGGAAATAAGGTAATTTATCAATTTATAAAACACAAAATCAAAAGAAAATGAAACAGCTTATTTTAAAGTGGTACCCTGTAATCATAGCGTTTGTAGCCCTGATGTATTCAGTAACCTTGGGATTATTAGGAAAAACTGAAGAAGCACAGTACTCGGCGCATTGGCCCGGAACGATCTTACTCTTTGCCATTGCTATCAGACAACGCAGAATTACAAACAAAAAAACCGAAAAATAATGGAATACGGAATGTATATAGTGGGTGCCGTCATTTTCGGATCGTACATGTATTTTACGGCTTGGAATATCATTGTAAGCGGTAAAACACAAAAAAAGGAGAATCTAAAAGCCAACGAACAAGAGAAAATCGATTACGACGGTACAGGCGAGTTTGATGCTTCTGAAAGAGCTGAGGCTACTAAAATTAAACAAGGCAAAAAGTAACAGCAACTTCAAAAGTAATGTGTATGCTTTTACATTTTTGGTCTTGAACTTAATTTAAAATCCGCGTTGTTTCGAATAGTAATCACGCGGGAGATTCAAAAGTATAAACCCGTTTAACCCGATTACCCGCAAGGACTCCCAAATAAGAAGTATCAAAATCTCTGATTTTGTCAATACTTCTTATTCAGGAAACATCTAAACGAATCAAAGACTAAGCATATCAACGGTTGAGCTTTTGCTGTCATACAAAACAACCTCTCGCCCTTGTCGCTCTAATCCACTCAACACTCTAAACCATTAAACTCATCAAAGATTCAACGCTTATCTCAACTTGACTTGGCGGAATTAAACGGTTCAACTAATAAATAACCAACAAGAATTTACTTAATCAAAAACTGGTACCTGTCTGCGTTTTTCAGGGCGATGCCCGTACCGCGCGCAACAGCTCTCAACGGATCGTCGGCGATGTGGACGGGGAGTTTAGTTTTCATGGATATTCTATCGTGCAAGCCGCGCAGCATGGAGCCGCCGCCGGCTAAATAAATGCCCGTTTTGTAAATATCGGCCGATAACTCGGGAGGCGTCATTTCAAGCGCGCTCAAAATGGCTTCCTCAATTTTGGCTATGGACTTATCGAGAGCGTGGGCAATTTCGACGTGTGAAACCGTAATTTCTTTTGGTATGCCCGTCATCATGTCTCTCCCGTGAACGGCGTACTCCTCGGGCGGATCTTCCAATTCAATCATGGCAGCACCCACCTCAATTTTTATCATCTCAGCCGTGCGCTCCCCAATGAGAATGTTGTGTTGGCGACGCATGTAATCTTCAATATCACTTGTGAATTCATCTCCGGCCACGCGAATAGATTTATCACATACGATACCGCCCAGCGCGATTACGGCAATTTCACTGGTACCGCCGCCGATATCGATAATCATGTTGCCCATGGGCTCTTCTACGTCTATGCCGATTCCGATAGCTGCCGCCATGGGCTCGTGAATAAGGTACACCTCTTTGGCGCCCGCGTGCTCGGCCGAGTCGCGAACGGCTCGCTTTTCAACCTCGGTAATGCCGGACGGAATACAAATCACCATTTTTAATGAGGGCTGAAACATCCGCTTGCCTTGGTTAATCATCTTAATCATACCGCGAATCATGTGTTCGGCAGCGTGAAAATCGGCGATTACCCCGTCTTTTAAAGGGCGAATGGTTTTGATTTCCTCATGGGTTTTACCGTGCATCTTTTGCGCTTGTTTGCCCACGGCAATCACCTTGTTGGTGGCGCGATCAACGGCTACAATGGAGGGCTCATCCACCACCACCTTATCATTATGGATAATGAGTGTGTTTGCCGTGCCCAAGTCAATGGCAATTTCTTGTGTAAAAAAATCGAATATTCCCATCAGTATATTTTTTAGTGCTTGAAATGGCGGATTCCCGTCATTACCATAGCCATGTTATTTTTGTTGCAATACGCTACAGATTCACCGTCTCTTTTAGAGCCGCCCGGCTGTATCACTGCTTTTATGCCTTCTTTATCGGCAATTTCAACGCAATCGGGAAAGGGAAAAAAAGCATCAGAGGCCATCACCGCTCCCGAGAGGTCAAAGTTAAAAGATTTTGCTTTGTTTACGGCGTGCCTCAATGCATCAACGCGAGAGGTTTGTCCCGTACCGCTGCCCAATAATTGTTTATTTTTGGCCAGTACGATTGTGTTGGATTTGGTGTGCTTGGCCAAAATGTTGGCAAACAGCAAATCGGCGATTTGTTCTTGTGTAGGTTGGGCTTGTGTAGCTGTGGTCAAGTCTGCTGCACTCTCTATTTTGGTATCGCGCTCTTGTGCCAAAATGCCGTTGAGTACAGATCGCACTTGTTTTTCTTGTTGGAGCGGAGCTTTTTGCAGCAAAATCACCCTGTTCTTTTTTTGCTTTAATATTTCCAAAGCTTGATCGTCATAGGCGGGAGCTATTATCACTTCAAAAAACACCTTGTTGATTTCCTCCGCCGTTTCGGCATCTACCGTTGTGTTGGTGACCATCACGCCGCCAAATGCCGATACCGGATCGCCTGCCAGTGCATCTTTGTAAGCCTGCACCAACACAGGGCGCGAGGCCAACCCGCAGGCATTGTTGTGTTTGATGATGGCAAAAGTAGTTTCTTCAAATTCACCCATCAGTTGAACGGCAGCATCCACGTCCAGTAAGTTATTGTAGGATAATGCTTTGCCGTGCAATTGCTCAAACAGTTCATCCAAGTTACCGTAAAACATACCGCTTTGGTGGGGATTTTCGCCGTATCGCAGCGATTTGGATTGCGACTTGCTTATTTTTAACGAGCCGCCTTCACCGGCGAACCAACCATAAATGGCGCTGTCGTAATGTGAAGTAACGTCAAAAGAGTGGGCGGCAAAAGCTTTACGTTCTTCCATGGAAGTGCTGGCGCCGTTTTGCTCAAGCAACTCTTCAAACACGGCATAATCCTCTTGCGAAGAGATAACAGTAACATCCTTATAATTTTTGGCTGCGGCTCTGATCAAGGAAATTCCGCCGATGTCTATTTTTTCAATAATCTCCTGTTCCGTTCCCCCCTCGGCCACAGTTTGTTCAAAAGGGTACAAATCCACAATCACCAAATCGAACTCGGGAATATCATATTCCTCGATTTGTCGGCGATCCTCTGCATAATCTCGTCGTGCTAAAATACCGCCAAATACCTTGGGGTGAAGCGTTTTTACACGCCCCCCCAAAATGGAGGGATATGAAGTTAAATCTTCAACCGCATTGGCTTTAACACCGGCTTTTTCGATAAACTTTTGCGTGCCTCCCGTAGAGTAAAGGGCAACGCCTTCGGCATCGAGTTTTTTAATAATAGGCTCTAAATGATCTTTGTGAAAAACGGAGATTAATGCATTTTTAATCGGCTTTCTTGCTTCTGCCATGAAAATAGTTCTTTACGGTATAATGAGTTGATTCAGTCTTCTATGAGCATTTGCCACTCTACTTGCAAAAGTACTTTAAGTGAATTATTTATCGGGTTGTTTTTTTCGTTATTTATAAACACTCGGGGGTTATGTATTTTTTTGGTCAGAACTGGAATTACGCCGGAGGTACTTACCGGCGGCAGAATGAATCAGGACCGCGGTTGGGGTTCTGACCAATATTTTGATTTTACTTTGCGAAACAAGAGGCTCACAACCCAACCGTAAAAGCTGCCCACAACGGCTCCTACCAAAATATCGCCGGGATAATGAACGCCCAAATAAATGCGTGAATACGAAAAAAAGAACGCCCAAATGCCCATAACCCAAAAGGCGCGTTTGTTTTGTAAAATGCCGATTACGAAAGCCGCAATGCCAAAGGAGTTGCAGGCGTGCGAGGAGAAAAAACCGAAGGTGCCGCCGTGATATACCGAGCCGTCGTTTTTGGTGTACAGATTTACAATACCTTCTAAATCAGGTTCATGAGAGGGTCTGAAGCGCTCAAAAAAGGGTTTAGCAAACCCGGAGGCAGTTTGATCGGCAAGCAAAATAACCAACCCGATGCAAAGCGCAAATAAACCGAGAATTTTGAGGTTGTTGTACTTAAATTTTTGTGTTTCGCTCCGAAGTAACACATAAACAATAGCAGCAAAAAAAGGAATCCAAGTAGAGGTTTTGGTGATGATCCAAAAAAAATCATCAAGAACGGGCGATCGCAGTTCGTTCAACAATATAAATAACTGTTTGTCTATGTGCGCCAACTCCTCAATCATTCGCTCCCGTTTTGGTATTTATGGCTGTCCAAATTTTATCCTTGAGGGTTTCGAGTCCCGTTTGGGCTACGGATGAAATAAATACGGTTTCGAGGTCGGGGGGCAACTCTTTTTTAATTTCGGCAGTAAGTTCCTCATCCAGCATATCGGTTTTAGTGACGGCCAACAACCTGTTTTTATCCAATAACTCGGGGTTGTACTTTTTGAGTTCGTTGAGGAGGATGTGGAACTCCTGAGCGATATCATCAGAATCGCAGGGTACCATAAAAAGCAGTGCAGAGTTGCGCTCAATGTGCCTCAAGAACCTCGTTCCCAAACCTTTTCCCTCAGCAGCACCTTCAATAATACCGGGAATATCAGCCATAACAAAGCTGCGCTCATCGCGGTAAGATACTATTCCCAAGTTTGGTGTTAAGGTGGTAAAGGCATAGGAGGCAATTTCAGGTTTCGCGGCACTCACTACAGAGAGTAGTGTGGATTTACCGGCGTTGGGAAAGCCCACCAATCCCACATCGGCGAGTATTTTGAGTTCCAGGATTTTCCACGACTCCTCCCCTTCTTCACCGGGCTGTGCATAACGCGGTGTTTGGTTGGTGGAAGATTTAAAATGCACGTTGCCCTGACCGCCGCGGCCGCCTTTAAGTAGGATTTGCTGTTCACCGTGCTTGGTGATTTCAAACATTTTTTCGCCCGTTTCGGGGTCGCGGGCTACCGTGCCCAACGGAACATCTAAAATTTCATCGCGACCAAAAGCACCGGTAGAGGTTTGTTTACCTCCGTTTTCACCGTGCCCCGCCCTGATGTGCTTGCGGTATTTGAGGTGGAGCAGCGTCCACTTTTGTTCATTGCCGCGCAGGATAATGTGCCCGCCCCGGCCGCCGTCGCCGCCGTCCGGACCGCCTTTGGGAATAAATTTCTCGCGTCGCAAATGAGCCGATCCCGCACCACCGTTACCCGATGTAAAATGTATTTTAACGTAATCTACAAAGTTGATTTGCGATTCTTTTCTATTCTTTTTCATCAGGGAAAGTGCGTTTTTAAAAATGTTTGTACGGAAGGTGAATTACTGATCTATCGCCGTTATAAGGCGTTCGGTAATTTCATCAATCGTGCCCATACCATCAACGGCTGTAAACTTATTTTGATTTTTGTAATAAGTTTTGAGGGGCGCTGTTTTGCGGTTGTATTCGGCAATGCGGTTTTTGATGATGTTTTTGTCTTGATCATCAGGTCTGCCGCTTGTTTTACCGCGTTCCAAAAGTCGTTGTTTGAGTTCTTCATCTTCTACTTCAAGGGCTACCATTTTAGAAATTTCAGTTTGTTTGGTAGCCAGGAATTTATCTAAAGCCTCGGCCTGTGCCACTGTACGCGGAAAACCGTCAAAAATAAACCCGTTGCCGTCACGGTGCTTGTCCACTTCACTCTCGAGCATTTTAATAGTCACTGCATCGGGTACTAATTCACCTTTATCCATGTATCCTTTGGCTGTTTGCCCCAGTTCTGTATTGTTTTTAATGTTGTACCTGAAAATATCGCCGGTTGACAAATGAACAAGGTCAAAGTGTTCTTTAATTTTATCTGATTGGGTTCCTTTTCCCGCGCCCGGCGGGCCGAATAATATCAAGTTAAGCATAGTTTTAAAATTAGCTGTTTGTCAATTTGTAAATATGCCGCAGGTTACGGCCGGCTTCATCGTAATCTAAGCCGTAACCCACAACAAAGTCGTTTTCTATTTCAAAGCCGGTAAAATCAACGGAAAACGCAAAATCATACTTATCGGGCTTGAGCAGTAAACTGCAAATTTTCACCGCATCGGGGCCAGACTTTTGCACATCGGGCACTATGGTTTTCAATGTAGTTCCCGTATCTACAATATCTTCAACGATAATGGCCGTGGTTCCTTTGATTGATGCCGGCGGCGGCAGCATGGCATCCACAATACCTGTAGAATCTGTTCCGCTGTATGATTTGTATTTTACAAAGTAAATTTCGTGCTCCACCTTAATGTGCTTGATCAAATCCGCAAAAAACAGAAAAGAACCGCTCAAAACCGGTAAAAAGGTCACTTTTTTACCCGCACAGCGCGCGTTAATTTCACCGGCCAAGCGCTGAATTTCAGTTTGTATTTGGCTGTTATTCAAATACACTTTAAAGGTTTTGTCTTTGATTTTTACATTTTCCATGAAGGTGGGCAAAGGTACGATAAAATGGGGCATGTTTTTTCTACTTTTGCCCGTATGAAAAAACCCGTATATCACTCTGATTTTAAATTGGGCATTTTGGGCGGCGGCCAACTGGGCCGTATGTTTATACAAAATGCAGTAAATTACAATGTTAACACACATGTTTTAGATCCTTCACAGGCAGCTCCCTGCCGTGAAATTGCCTCTTCATTTACATGTGGCGATTTTAACGATTATCAAACGGTTTTGGATTTTGGGCGCGAGATGGACGTACTCACAATTGAGATTGAGCATGTTAATGTGGAGGCTTTGGAAGAGTTGGAAAAATCGGGTGTTCGAGTTTTTCCCCAGCCGCAAATCATTAAAATGATACAGGACAAAGGGCAGCAAAAGCAGTTTTATGCCGATCACGACATCCCCACTTCCAATTTCAAATTGGTAAAAGACAAAAAAGAGTTTACAGAAGGCGGCTTTGCCTTACCGGCGGTTCAAAAGCTGCGCACCGGCGGTTATGACGGTAAAGGGGTGCAAGTTGTGGGTTCTGACCAAGATTATGAAAAGGCTTTTGATGCGCCTTGTGTGATTGAAGATTTTGTGGATTTTGAAAAGGAGTTATCCGTTATTGTGGCTCGCAATGAGGCGGGTGAAATTTCAACGTTCCCGGTGGTTGAGCCGGAGTTTAACCCGGAGGCTAATTTAGTTGAATTTCTTTTTGCACCGGCAGCTATAGATAAAAAGATTGAGAAAAAATCGCGCGAAATCGCAAAAAAAGTGGCTGAGACTACGGGTATTGTAGGACTTTTGGCCGTGGAGTTATTTTTGACCAAAACGGGTGAAGTGCTGGTGAATGAGGTTGCTCCCCGACCGCACAACAGCGGTCACCATACTATTGAGGCGAATTATTCAAGCCAGTACGACCAGCATTTGCGCGCCATTACGGGGTTGCCGGCGGGCAGTACGAGACAATCGCAACCGGCGGTGATGGTCAATTTATTGGGCGAACCGGGTCATACCGGTGAAGTGGCTGTAAAAGGTCTGGAAAAGGTATTGGCTCTGCCGGGTGTTTTTGTGCATTTATACGGCAAAAAGGTGACCAAACCCTACCGCAAAATGGGTCACGTTACGGTAGTTGCCGATTCGTTGAAGAATGCGGTAAAAGTTGCGCACGAGGTGAAGGATACGTTGAAAATTGAGGCTGAATAGGCTTATTTTCTTTGTATAATCAAAAGACCTAAAAAAGTGAGTGCCCCGTTGACTAAAAGAATTTCAAAACCAAATTCATAGCCGTTGAGCCAATCGGCGGCATTGATTTTAAGCACGTAGCTCAAAACCGGTGCGGCTAAAACCACAATCCAAACGCGCGCATCGGCGATTGATTTTTGTGTAAAAAAACCAAAGCTGTACAATCCCAAAAGCGGACCGTAAGTAAAGGCTGCCGCGGTAAACATTTCTTTAATAACGCTGTCATCATTAATAGCGTGAAAAATTAAAATCACGGCCACCAACAACGCCGATACTAACAAGTGAACGCGTTTTCGCATTCTTATTTGCACGCCACTGCTCTTTTCTTGCACGTTTAAAATATCAATGCAAAACGAGGTGGTGAGGGCGGTAAGCGCCGAGTCTGCACTGGAATACGCCGCGGCTATGAGTCCGAGTATAAAAAACAGCGCTACTGCAGTTCCCAAATAACCGTCCAGGGCAATGGTGGAGTACAGTTCATCTGCTTTCTCGGGGAGCGCCAAACCGATGTCGGCAGCATAGATATATAGCAATGCGCCCAAACTCAAAAAAAGCAAGTTGACAAAAATGAGCACGATGCTGAACGAAATCATATTGATTTGCGCCTCCTTGATATTGCGGCAACTGAGGTTTTTTTGCATCATATCCTGATCGAGACCCGTCATTACGATGGCCATAAATGCCCCGGCAAAGAAGTTTTTGAAAAAGTTTTTATCGTCCAAACCGTCCCAAAAGAATATTTGAGAGTAACCGCTGTTCGCCACTTTATCAGCCAGCCCGGCAAGTCCCAAACCGTAGTGATTCCCGATCACCCACAGTGTAATAACCACGGCTAAAATCATAAATAAAGTTTGCAAGGTATCCGTCCAAATAATAGTTTTAATACCGCCGTTTTTGGTGTACAGCCAAATAAGCGCTATCGTAATCAGAACCGGAATTACAAAAGGCACCTCAATACCGGCTTTGGTGAACAGCGCATATTGCAGCACTATGGCCACGAGGTAAAGCCGAAACGAAGCGCCGATAAGGCGGGAAACCAAGAAAAAGGAAGCACCGGCTTTGTAGGTGTGATAACCAAATCGTTTTTCGAGATAAGTATAAATAGAGGTGAGATTGAGGCGGTAATAAACGGGCATCAGCACCGTGGCAATCACCAAATAACCCGGGACGTAGCCCAAAATCATTTGCATGTATGAAAATTGGTCGTTCCCCACCCAACCGGGAACCGAGATAAAGGTAATGCCGGATAAACTGGCGCCAATCATACCAAAGGCCACGATGTACCACGGAGAGTTTCGTTTACCTAGAAAAAAACCGTCGTTACTATTATCGGCGGTGAGTTTTGAAATCAGCATCAACACGCCGAAGTAAACGCTTATTAAAAGTATAATAACCCATGGAGACATGCGGCAAAGAAAAGTAATTTAAAAATACCGGCGGATTGGTGACGGGTAATGATTTCCGGTGAGACGTAAAGCGAATAGTTGCGGGTCGCCGCGTGGTTTGTGGTTTTTGCTCGAACTCAAGTGCCCACCGTAGGTCGAGGCCAAGGTCGAGGTGGACTCGATTGTGCGTTAGTGGCGGGAGCGGCGTTTGGAACACGCCGTGTTCACTGCATGGGGCACGGGGCGTGGGGTCCGCCAACGGAGTTGGGGATAAACATGGACGATTGGTGATTACCGGACGATTTTCGTAAAGCGTAAAGCGTAAAGCGTAAGGCGTGTAGCCGGTGCTCAACGCATAATTTGTAGTTCTTACTCAAACTAAAGTGCCCACCGCAGGTCAAGGTCAAGGTTGACTCGCTTTGTGCGTCAGTCACGTGAACAGCGTTAGAAACAAGATTTGCGGTTCAAGCAAAAAGTATCCCCCACGCGGTGAGCACAATTTCACCCCTTAACGCCTTACACTTCACTCTTTACTCCGGACCGAGGGGAATTCTCCGGTTTTTACAAATACTTGTTATTCGGGAAACGCATCAACGGCTACTACCCTATCTCGGTTAAATCGTATAGGTAAGCCCGTATTTGGAAATTTCAGCATTCATTTGAAGCTTATCCGCCAATAAATTTTGCAAGCTTTTTAGAGCTTCGGGCTCACCGTGATTCAAAAAAACATGTTGAGGTTTTTTTCTCAATCCCGACAGCCATTCTAAGGTTCCGGCCGCATCTACATGCGCCGATAATACTTGCAGCGATTTTATTTGGGCTTTAACAGCGTATTTTGCACCAAAAAACTTGAGTTCTTTTTTGCCGGCCGCTAAATCGCGACCGCGCGTACCCGCTGCCTGAAAACCGGCTAGCAAAATAGTATCGTTGGGGTTCCCGATATGCCGTTCCAAATAATGCAACACGCGACCGCCTGTCAACATGCCGCTGCCCGCCAAAACAATTTTGGGCTGTTTACTGTGCAACAAGGTTTGCGATCGGTAATAATCTTTAATGAGCGTTACACAATCTTGCATGTGCGCCAAGTCCGCATTATCGAGACGATGCAAATGAGAATAACTGTAAAACACATTAGTGGCATCCACGCCCATAGGGCTATCTAAATAGGTCGGAATATCCGGAATCCGGTTTTCGCGCTTTAAACGGCTTATAAAATAGATCAACTCCTGAGCGCGCTCAACTGCAAACGACGGTATAATCAAGTTACCGTCGCGCTCAAAGGTTTCATTAATCACCTTTTCCAACTCATCAACAGGCTTTACGGCCGGGTGATTTAGATCACCGTATGTAGATTCCAACACCATTACATCGGCGTGTTTAAATTTTTTGGGAGGATGCATGATTTCAGAATCAAAACGTCCCAAATCACCTGAAAATACTAGCTTCTTTTCTCCCGCTTCCAGCTCAACGATAGCCGCACCCAAAATGTGCCCGGCATTGTGTAATTTAAACTTCAAGTCTTTACTCAATACAACAGTTGAGTTATAATCAACTTGATGAAACATCGGTATTGTGTTATCCACATCACCTAAATCATAAAGAGGTTTTGCGGGATTATGCTTGGAATAACCTTCACGGTTTGCTCGATCAGCCTCCTCCTCTTGAATTTTAGCACTATCGCGCAGGATAATCGAAGCTAAATCGGCAGTGAGTTGTGTAAGGTGAATGCGTCCGCTAAAACCCGATTTTATCAAAAGCGGCAACCTCCCGCAATGATCGAGGTGGGCATGCGTGAGCACCACATCTGTCAACTCATCAACCGGAAAAGGAAAAGGCTCACGATTGAGGAGTCGCAAGGCTTTAAGACCTTGAAACATTCCACAATCTATCAAAATTCGATTGGCACCATAGGTTACGTAGATACAGGATCCGGTAACGGTTTCTGCACCACCGCAAAATTTCATTTTTATTTTTTTCATGTACTACAAAAGTAAAAAAATACTACCGTCATCTTCCTTTTGATAAGTATTTAACCGGCGGTACAGCACGATTAAAATAAATTTCGGGTAATTGTGGCAAGACGGAGCAAATACTTTACCTTAGCATCTCTTCAAAAAATGTATGTTTGCATAATTAAGTATTAAACTAATAATCAGAACCGAAATTCAGGATTAGTAATGAAAGAATTAAGCGAAAATATTCCCGAAACAGAAGCAATATCAGAACTCGTTACAGAAATGATTTTCACTTATGCCCCAAAGTTAATACTGGCTGTAATTGCTTTGTTTTTAGGCTTTAAATTGGCCGGATATGTAAAAAGATTATTTGAAAAAGCACTGGAAAAACGTGAGTTTGATCCAACATTAAGACCCTTCCTTACCAATTTGGTGGGTTGGTTAGTGAAAATTTTGGTGCTGCTGTCCGTAGCCGGAGTTGTGGGCATTGAAACAACCAGTTTTATAGCCGTTTTAGGTGCTGCGGGTTTAGCCGTGGGTTTATCACTGCAAGGTACGTTGGCCAATTTTGCCGGCGGTATTCTACTCTTGATTTTGAAGCCGTTTAAAGTGGGAGATGTAATTGATACCGGTAACTTTATGGGCACGGTTGAGGAAATTCAAATTTTTTACACCAAAATAGCCACTTTTCAAAATAGATTGGTTGTGATTCCCAATGCACAACTTTCTAACGGCAGCATAACCAATTACTCCGCTAAAGACGTAGCACGTTGTGATATGGTTTTTGGAATTGCATACGGCTCAGACCTCTTAAAAGCCAAGAAAGTACTCACTGAAATGGTAGAGGCGGACGAACGATGTTTAAAAGACCCCGCGCCGCTAATTGCCGTTGGTGCACTGGGCGACAGTTCTGTTGATATTTTGTGCCGCCCTTGGACAACTATCGAAGATTACTGGACGGTAAATCGCGACTTTCAAGAAAAAGTGGACTGGCACCTTGATCAAGAAGGTATCGAAATTCCGTTCCCTCAGCGTGATGTTCATATGATTTCTAAATAATGTTTTCATAGTCTTTCTTACCACTAAAGCCGTTCGATTTTTACATGAGTTTCGATATAAAATTTATTTACCGCTTCTATCGAATTATACATTGAACAAAATGATAATCAGATTTCGCAAGTCAATCAGTAATGTTTTAATTATTAAGATATAATAAATAGTTTTTATGTAGAATTTGTTTGATTATTTTATGTTTAACAACTGAAAAGAGATGAATAT
>CAJXMT010000021.1 GCA_913056155.1 uncultured Cryomorphaceae bacterium | reverse complement strand
AAGCGGCATAAACACCGGCATCAAGTGTTTCGTTTAAAGTTTCATTCAAGCATACTTTTCGGTCAGAACCCAAATCCGGAACCGGGGGTGCGCTTTCAATAACCTCCACTGTATCGACGCTTGAACAGCCTTGAGCATCGAAAACCTTGACCCAATAATTGCCGGATTGACTCACTGAGATGTTTTGCGTTGTTTGATTGGTGTTCCATAAATACGTACTTCCCGGATTGCCGGCATCCAAGGTCACCAAAAAATTATCTCCTTCGCAAACCGTAGTATCAGAACCTAAATCGGCAGTGACGTTGGTTGAAGGACAGGGATCTGTAGAAAAACTGTGCGGCCCCGCCCAAGATGAGGAGTCGCCCGGCGTGCAAGCTTGCCGCACGAACAAGTCGTAATCTGTTTCGCCGGTTAGATTGGTCAAAGAAGCTGAAGAATCAACAATCACCGTACCCGATCCCGACGGTGCTGAACCTTGCGGCATTAACAGATACTCCCAAGCGATTCCCGAATCTTGGGTATTCCAACTGATATCAGCCGTGAATGAGGTGATATTCGAAGATGATAAATTCACCGGCTCTGAGCAAGGATCGGGAACTCTCACCGTTAAATCCTCATTCGTGGGAAATGATCCGCAACTTGTACCATCCGTATTGTTTTGAATTGTTACAGTCATAACACCCGGAACAGTGAACTGTACGGGAGCTGTTCCCCAGGCAATAGCAATATTATTCGTGTCAAAAACAGTTACAAATGAGCCCGGTGTATTGGCGTAATAGGCCTCATAAGTAATATTGGGTTGGACATTTTGTAGTCCTAATTTCATGTTTTGTCCCAGTGAAAAAGTCACCGTACAGATAACCGAGTCATTGGGAAGAGTGGGTGCTTGACAAGCTCCTGTTGTCAATGTTATTCCGGCGGAAGGGCACTGTGCTTGCAAGCTGCCTAAAGAGTAGAACAATGCTGAACAGGCAATAAATAACATTTCCCATGTGTGTGTAAAGTTGTTTTTCATAGTTTTTGGTTTATTATTGTATATGAATTCAATATTAATTTTACGAATATAGTATTTTTATTTTAACACATGATCGTTTACAATTGAATTTAACATCACGAATGAATTCAAATTGAATTCATCGGGGTGATTTACATCCTAAATTTTGGGTTTGCGGTGCTTTTTCATCAAGATGCGAAAGGCTGTACATCATGTTTGTGAGTAAAACCGCAGAGTTTCGCAGAGGTCGGCGCTGAGTGCCGCGGACTTAAAAATAAAAGCGTGAATCATATTTCAAGTAGTTATCACACCCTATAGTGCTAATCCCGAGTTATTTCACAAGTTCATCAGAGTACGCACAAAGTTGTAAGTCAGTTATTCAACATACTCCCACACCCTATAATTTATCTACTGCTCTACTTTAATCCGGTTTCTCGCAAAGGCGCAAAGGAGCATAGATTAACATTCAAGAAGATCAAATTTTTGCATGTGCCGGATGCATAGGTAGTGTGTTTGCGATTTTTATTTAACAACCCATTCGTTTTCGAATCACTCATTCATGTTTTTCGGATCTCTTCGTGTGTCAAACACATCCGTAATGAAAATAGTATTCGACTTGATTTTATAAATAATTTTGTGGCCGCTTCTTAAAATGTATCTGTGATTTTCATTGAGCGACTTAAGGTTTTCTTCAACTCGTCCGGACTCGGGAAATTTTTCAATTTGTGCTGTCGCATTGAATACCCTTGAAATGACCCTTTTCGCGATTCGCCTACCGGCCTCCCTCTCGTAATATTTAAAAATTTCACGGAGTCTTTGAGATGCAGGTTTTGTCCAAACAACTCTCACAACAGCCTACCACGATTTTGATTCTCGTTCCAATTCTTCCTGAGTTATAAAGTTACCGGACTCAATATCCTTTTCCGCTTCAAGGGCTCTTTCGATTATTTCATCGGTGGTTAACGGTTTAAATTCTCCGGATTTATTTCTCGACTTTAAAGTGTCTATCACTTCCTCCAAACTTTTGAACAGCCCCTCATCTTGAACAGAAAGTAAATATTCAATCATACGCAATTTTCGAGTCTGTAAATCCATAAACCGTTTTTTTTACAAATGTAGTGATTCTAACGAAATTCCATTTATTTGGATATTCGCCGATGCGATTGTTAATACAAAAAACCGAAGTGCCACAGGGGAATGGTGTTTTGAAATCGGAACTCGATGTTGTCTTTTACCAAATAGGCGTTATCGAGTTCTTTGATTTGATCTTGTTTTTTATTCTTGCTGCCTACTTCGAAAATATAGTCCGCTACTTTAAAATCGGCTTTTTTATGAGCGGTGACCTCGATGTTTCGGGAGAATTGCGATAAAAAGAAAGTTTCTCTTAAATTCCCGGTGTTTGCCTTATCGTTCGCTCCGGAAAGTACATTGGCCAAACTCGTGTTGTTCAAATACACTTTTTCCGGTTTACCGAGACTTCTGATCCCCGAGGTTTCGCTTTTTAGGGTTTTGACCAAACCCGCTCTTTCCAAGTATGAAAAATAATCAGGCAAAAGGTTTCTCGAAATTCCCGTAACCTCAGCAATTTTAGAAATGTTGGGCTTAAACGGTACGCTTAGCGAAATAACTCGCAGCAGTTTTTTGAGTTTGTCAACGGTTGACGCTTTTAGGTTTAAGAACTGAATTAAATCCACTTCCAACACCGTGTTAACCGTATTTTCGAGCCTCAATTCAAATTCGGGATAGTGATAAAAAGGGTAATATCCTTTTTTTAGATATTGATTGAATTGATAGAGCGGGTTTTCCAATTTCACATTCACTTTACCGGCTGTTATATCCTCAAGTGTCAGAGCCTCAAACTCTTTTCCTGTTTCAAAATATACATACTCCCGAAATGATAATCCCGACAGTTCGTAATGAACGGCACGCCTGCTTAAATCGGCCGATCCTTTCATGATATCCAATACAGAACTTCCGGTAAAAATGATGTTTAATTGCGGAACGGTATCGTAGATATGCTTGATCTCGGCAGACCAATTTTTGTATTTATGCACCTCATCAATATAAAGTGTTTTTCCTCCCAACTTCCTAAATTCAAGGGCAATGTCAAAAAGGCTTTTGTTGTACAAAAACAAGCTGTCGGCACTTATGTACAGATGTTCATCGGGATTATCGGCTTCATTCATCCACTGAACGAGCAATGTTGTTTTGCCCACTCCGCGCTGACCCGTAATTCCGATGAGTCGGTTATTTCGATTTACTCGGTCATACAAAAACCGCTTTTTGGCTTGAGAAAAGTATTCAGCAACCCGTCTTGATGTGTCAAACAGTTCTTTCATAACTCAATTTGATAAGTACACTGTGCAAATATAGTATATAATTGATAAGTACACTGTGTAAAATAAGTAGATAAATGATAAGTGTACTGTGCAAAAACCTTAATTATTGAAGCCGAAAACAACACAAAGCACTCATGGTGAACTGATTAAACCTACCGCACTACTAAAACCTAATGCTGATAAATTTTGCTCACTGCAGAAAGCAATTTTTCAGGTATATTGCTTGTTGTATTGAGCAAAATTAAATCGTTATTTCACAGAGTTTATCAGAGTACGCACAGAGTCTCACAGAGGTAAAAATCAGCTATTAAAAACACTCCCGCTTCTATAATTTATCTGGTGCTCTACTTTAATTCAGATTCTCACAAAGACGCAAAAGAACATAACGTTAAAACCAACGAAAAGCATCTCTTAAATCTAATTCGGTGGCTTCGGAAATAAGAACTCGATAGCTCATTTCTCCCTGAAAATATCAGCTTTGGCTTCTTCCCAACTTCGAGTTTTCATATTTCCTGAGGCAATCAATTCGCCGCGCCGGGCAACTTCACGTTGTTGCAGTTTAAGGAAATCTTCGAGCGTCATAAACTCGGCTTGACCGGATTCAACTTTTTCAAGTTCGCTTTTCAAATATTCGCGAGTTGAGACAAAGTCTTCGTCTTCATTCAACACTAGAATTTCACCGGCCTTGAATCGTGCCAAGAGCCGTATAAACCGCTTGTAGATTTTATCGCTTACTCTCAATCGAAGTGTTTGCATGGCAAATGATCTTTGATGTGAGCATTGATCGTTTTAAAATGCTCGATACAAAGATAGAAAAATGCTGCAGCCGATTTATTCGTAACTTTCCTCTTTGCTTTTTCACAACTAAACATGAAACGTCTCAATACAATCCACTTCAATCCACACATCACTTAACTAAAAAGATTGACGAATTTTGCTTATTATATTGAGCAGATGAAATCGTTTAGTCTGGAGTTAATCAGGGTAAACACAGTAACATTTGTAATTCAATATGGCTAATTAGTTAAACAGAAACACACATGCCTTTAAATTCATTTTGACCAAGGTAAGCCCTACCTAAATTTGGCTTTCTCTCTAATTTAACAGACGCACACCCTTTCTTTTCATCGATTTCAATACGATAATCGCATTTATGATCGGGCCAGATAGTATTAACACAAACTCTATATGAGTTATTACCTGAAAAGTGGTTTTTCGGATTTATATTTGAATCAACACTTTTTATAGTAAGGTTAATCCTTGATTCGCTTTGACCTTTGACAGTTGAGATGTGTTTCCCATGACAGAAATCAAAGAATATTATAAATTTTCCGTTTTTTGATAATGCGGAAAAATCAGCATCCTCATCAAAATTACCATCAACAATTACATCAACACTCGGATCTTTAAAGTCTTTATTTTTCATAGTTATATGTTTTATTTGAATTATTAATCTAAAAAAATACTTTTAATAATAACTAATTTTTTTCATTGCATGAATATATCACACACTTACTTTTGTTATTGAGAATACACTACTCAATCTAATTATCTCTCGCCAAATCGTTTATGCTCTTAATTAATTCAACATTAGGGTAATCCAAAAGAAAATCGTTACCCTTACAAATATACTTTCCCTTAACTTGCTTATTCTGCGACTTTTTCAAAGTCTCCATGAGTGAGCTGTCATTCTGAAGCGAAGCTCCAATGACCAAAAGCTCATCGCACTCAGCTAATGACCTCTCCAAATTGCAGTACGCACTTTTTGTAAGTGGGTTTTGCTCAATAAATTCGTTTTTCCTGACACCCGTTATAAATTGTGGTTGCGTATTGTTTAAATCAAGTGGATGCCCATCAAACCTCAAGTTTTGTAGCGGATCAGCTGAATCAGCTTTAACGCAAATAAGCGGAACTCCATTCTCAATATACTTATACTTATCGGAAATATTAACTCCCTTATTAGGGTAGCTCGATAAATACGAATCTATGCTGCCGTGAAGCTTGTATAGGTACACTCCTTTATCTCGGGAGTTTACTCCGGTTTGAAAATCAAACAGCGGTATTTTTTTGTTGGGCTTTTCTGCGCCAACTAATTCCACATACATTTGACTATCAAAATCATAACCATCATCATAATCAATTGAAAACTCATCAAAAATATGTTCGTGAAGTAAATCGTGATTCAGTGTAAAGACTTCAACTTTATCATACCTCTTTAAGTAACCTATAAACTTAGAGTAAGAACTCTTGATAAACTCAGGGTTACTTTCCCTTAATGGTTCCGTAAGTAAATGCTTCACCCTGTACTGAAAGCAGTTAATCACATCTGACATAAGACTTCCACCCTTGACATGATCCATAAAAGTATCTTTCTCAAAATGAAAATTGGGATTTGCCTCAGCTTCCAACCCAATACGGTAAATAATTCGCTGTAAAAACGACAAAGATTTTACTTTCTGCAAATCTTTCAAGAACTGGAAAAACTCCTCGTAGTCAAAGTTGATCAACCAATCGTCTTTTTTCTTATACACTCTTATCAAAGCATCTAACACTCCACCTACACTAACATTGTGCACATCCTTATGATATAAGTTCTCCGGATTATTTTTACCTTTATTAAAAAACCAAGCGTTGTTATAACAGGAAATTTTCCATGTATAATCATCATCTAAATCCTTGCTTAACTTTTTTGCTGTTGGAAAACCTAATTCCGTACAATGCTTTGAAAAACCTGCGCCGGTAATAATTGTAATTTTACTCATAATGTTAACATTTGTTTAGGCAAAGATGAGGGTAACGAAAAAGTTTTTGTTTTACACGGCAAATCACCTTCTAAATCACAACACAAACATTTGACAATTAGCTTTTTACAATAGTTGCCACCCAAAATATTCTCAAAGAACTTTAGAAAGCTTACGACAACCAAACTATCACCTCAACTCCCAAACCGCCGTCACTTCAAACCACCTGCCCGGCATGGGACGCCAAACCACGTTCATATAGTTTTCATCAAAGAGGTTGTTTACCGAGAGCATCACATCAAAACCGTGTTTACTTAGCGTAAACTGCTTGGTGAGGGAAAGGTCGGTGGTATGGAAATTCGGTAAGTAGGTTTCGTTATCGGTAGTGATGTAGCGGTTGCCCGTAAATTGATAAAATACCGAGGCGCGCCAGGTTTTGTACCCGGCATCCAAGTGGCCCTTGGCCACATGACGCGGGGTGTAAATAAGTTGATTTCCCTCTTGCTCCACGGCGTTGGTAAAGGTGTAATCGGCTTGGGCGGTAAACGCCCAATTTGCGAGTTCGAGTCCTGTTTTTAAAGTGGTTTCCGCTCCGCGCTGCTCCACGTTTTGGTAGTTGACCGGCTGCCACAGCCCGCTCTCTTGCGGAACCCATTGTATCCAATCTTCCACATCGGCGGCAAAAAAGGCGGTTTGCCAGGAAAGTGAAAACCGATCGGTTTTCACTAAGCGCGTTTTCCAACCGGCTTCTACGTTGTAGGCTTTTTCGGGCTGTAAATCGGGATTTCCCGCTCCTCCCCAATAGCGGTCGTTAAGTGTGGGCGTGCGGATGTTGCGCCCTCCGTTGGCAAACAGCAACAATCTGTTTTGTTGAACAGCCTCCCACTCTACTCCCAACGTAAACGGCAAAAAGTCATAAAAACCTTCATCGTCAATAGCATCCGGGTCGTCGGGAGCGCCTTCGCGTACGATCATCGGTTTCCAAGTGGCGTCCACATTCCACCGTCCTTTTTCAAATTCAAGGTGGTGCAAGAAATTAAAGGTCGTTTGCCTCGGATCGCCGGTGAGTTGGTTGTTCTCCACAAGGGTGTGGTTCTGAGCATACTGAAGGTTGAGGGTTAGAGGATCTGACAGTGAAAATGAGCTGCGTAAATAGTTTTGAAAACTATGACTCTCCGCCAACGAATTGATACCGGCATCGGGGTCTTGGTAGTGGATCACCTGCCGCGCGTAGGCGGGTTGGCCCGATAGTTTTTGCTCGCCGAAATACACCGTAAAAGGCAATTGCACGGTGGTGACCTCATCATCTTGGGTTTGCCGTACGTTGCGCCCGAAATTGGTCATGATGGGCGGCAATTGCCTAAAACTCTCGGTATGCACGGCGCGAACGGCAATGTGGTATTTATCGGCCATGTAGCCGGTATGATGAAAAAGTCCGCGCTGCTTGAATCGCGAGTGATACAGCTCGCGGTCGCGCGGCGGATTTTCGGCAATGTTACGAAAGGTAAAATCGTTGTCGTCATCGCGCCAAAAGAACCGGGTTTGGGTGTAAAATCCGTTTTTGCGGTAATTCACCGCCGCCCCGCCCGAGGTTCGCCCGAATGAGCCGACTCCGCCCATCAAAGACGCACTTATTCCTTGTTTTTCAACACGATCGGGTGTTTCCAAATTCACGTTTCCGCCCAATCCGCCAAATGGCGCCTGTTGGGCGCTGTTGCCGGGTTGTAAATTCACGCCGCCCAGCAGCCACGCGGGAATGAGCTTTAAATCAAACATCCCCAACGACGGATTATTGAGCTCCACGCCGTCTAAGTGAACCCGCGTTTGCGAAGATCCCGCACCGCGCACGGTAATGGATGAAATTCCGCCCGGGCCGTAATCGCGCACGTACACCGGGCCGCTCTTTTCCAACACCTTAGACAAATCAAAATTGCGGTAAGTTTCAAAAACCGCATCGGGCGTTTCGTACTCGTAACCCGTGCCCGTTTTACGCAGCGAATCGGTAATTTCCACCTGCGGAATTTCCCGCACCGGCTGTTCCTGCGCGTAAGCACATTGCGCGGCCAAAACCGCTCCTATCGCGATATAACGAGCTTTTGCGTAAATAGCTTCTCGGGTGTTTGAAGAGTTACATAATACACGGCGGGCGGCAAGTCACTCACATCCAAACGTTCGCCGGGGCTCAACGTTCTTCGCAGTATATTTTTCCCGGTCAGAGCCGTAATTCGCACCTCAGCGGCCATTTCAGACATGAGTTGAACTTGGTTTCGGGCGGGATTGGGAAAAAGCTTTGCCGACTGTTCCCGACTGTGGTCGGGAACGCTCACCGCCTCGGGATTGAGAACGGCAACGGCGTCCAGATCAAAACCTCCGGCGGGGAAATCGGAGGGATACGGATCGTTGATCGGGTTGCCCGCCGTATCGTACGTTGCGTACTGCGGATCAATGGTGCCCACCACATCTATAATCCGGATGTGGGTGATGTGATCAATGTTAAGCCCGGCGCTGTCGCCGAGTTCCTCCAAGTCAAACGGAGTACCGTAAAACAGCGGAAAATTCCCCGCGAGGTTGTTCAAGTTGGTGGGATCCAACACGCCGTAGGACCAAACTTGCGAATCGGTTTGCGTGAGCGAGTGAGCGGGAAAACGATAAAAATCGGTACCGTTGGAGCTCACCTCAACAAAAGCGAGTTCGAGGTACCAACCGTCATCTTGAAAGGAGTAAAATCCGTTTTCAAAAACCGCAAAATCGGGACCCGAAACATTTTGAACGGGATCTTGAAAATGATAAGTAGCCGTTCCGCCGTCGCCCAAACTCACGATGCTGCCGTCGGAACGGCCGAGGGCATTGTCGGGTTCTCCCGCGGAAGCGGGATCACTGCTCGGTACCGCAATATCTTCGGGGCCGCGCACTACCGTAATTTCCTCGCCCCATCGCACTATGAGCGATGAATCGCGATGAACCGCATTGCTGCCTTCCTCATCGGGCGGCGGCGAATACGGACCTTGAAATTGTGCTTGCAGCGAAGTCGCCGCAAGCACAATCAATGTTATGATCAATATTCTCATTTAATGAGTATTTTTTGCGGATTGCCGCCGTTAATTTGAAGCAAGTACATGCCGCGATTGAGATCGGAAACGTTTACCTGCTTTTGCGTAAAGCCGCGCTTTACTTCTTTTCCCGAAAGGTCAACAATGCGGAATTCGGTATTTTGATTCAGACCGTCAACAAAAACAACATCGGTTGCGGGGTTGGGGTAGATTTTGTAATTTGTTTGAGTCAACTCCTCAACGCTGTTAATTGTTTCCTCAATTTCAACGGAGTGCGTAATACATCCGCCCAAACCGTCACAAATTGTCACCACCAAAGTATCTTCGGAAAAACCGCCGAACGCACCCTCCAAAGTAACCGAGGATTCATCAAAAGACAACGTATAATGGCCCACCAATAGTTGAGTATTTGTAATATAAGCCGTATCACCCCTATCGAAATCAGTCAAATCGAAATCATAAATCAACTCCAATGGAGTTTTGGTAAATTCCACGCTGTCCACAACCGGTAAGTGATTGTAAACCGTAGTGAGCGCGGAGCCGGACCAATTGGTTTGTGCTGTTGCTACGGTATCAAAATTATTATCAAATTTACTCAAATCGCCGTACGAAAAGAAATCGGTATTTTGCAAATATAAATTGCCGTTGATACTATCAAAAACCGCTGCAGTGCCGGTCGAACCCATAACATTTGCAAATGTATCCGATGCCAAATCGAAAGTGGAAATACCGTTTTTACGCAGCCACAGTTTACCGTCGTTTACCGCAAAAATCTCATTTACTGAAACTGTAGTATCTACGTTAAAACTACTATCGGCCAAATTCACAGCCGTAAAGCCGTCGTAAGCCAAAGAGAAATCGGGGTTGAACTTACGGTGAATTAAGTACGCATAACCGTCATGCACAAAAATGCCGTTTGCGCCGGATGTTAAAGTGTCGTTTACAGCTATTTCACCCACTTTTTGCGGAGCGATATCCGTTAAGTCGTAAACCGTAATCACCGCTTCATTATTTTGCGTATTCGCCACATACAACATTCCACCGCTCAGAAACATAGCCCCCGGCTGTGCAATTTGCGTATCGGCAAACACTTCCAAGTTTGTGTTTTTATTCAGAACCGTAACCGCCTTGTTATCTGCAGCACCAAATCCCCGAATAAAAACGAGGTAATCTTCGTAAACAGCCATGTCCTGTAAGCCCGAAACGCCGGTATTTACATCAAACTCTCGATCACCCGTTGCGGCATTGTAAACCATAATTTGGTCAGAACCCTCGGGGTGACCTGCCGAGCGACCTACGTGACAATAAATAAGGGCGCCGTCTTGCACCACTGCATTTGAAAAATCGCCGAGAGCGGAATCTGCCACAACCATATTTGACAAATCAGGATTAGCGGTGTAGAGTCTCACATAATTTCCCGAGGCACCAAAAGTGCCGCCTGTTGAAGCTGCAATTTTAGCTGTTTCAACTTGAGCCGTTGAAGCTGTGCCCAACATCAAGCCCATGGCAAAAAGTACTGTTTTTTTCATTTCCTAAAAGTTTTATGAGGCATTTTGCCTCGTAATTAATAAATAACATAAACTCTTAGGGATATATAATGAAATCGGAAGAGCGTACCGAGGATAGGTACGTTGAACTTCGAAATCATCACCCTTATCCCGAAAGTTGATTTCCTGTGATTATCGGCAGGTCTTCTGACTCGCTCGTAAAATAATTCTCCTTCCCGTTTTATGTGCACCTAAAACAGTGGAATATTGAATCACTCGTTAAGAGCTTACAGCTGCGGGAACAGTTCGGGATTTACACCCGATTCCCTTTTAATCCCGAGGGTGAACTCGGAAACCGCAATCAGCGGCAAAAGTAGAAACAATTTAGAGAGTGAAAACCCTTTTCCGCAATCAGTCTTTTTCACGTCTGATGTAGAGGGTTCTGACCAAAAAGAAAACGGGATCAGAAGTTGAATGCAGCCCGAAGCCTGATGTTGCGCCCCGTATTAAACACACCAAATTCGCGGGTTAAGGCCGAATGGTCAAAATACGTTTCATTAAACACATTTTGAACGGAAATACCCAATGAGCCGCGGGTAAAACCGCAATCAAACAAGTACCGAACAGAGGCATCAAACAATTGGTAAGCGGGTGTAATTTGCTCATCGGGGGCGATGCGGTTTTGATCGGCAGCAAAGCGATGTGTGGCTGCAAACTCAAACTGCGCGTAAAGATATTTGATACGTGAAAACGTTTTAAAGGGCGGAATTAGAGGAAGTGCGTTGCCCGTTTCTCGATCCTCGGCTCGGGTGTATGACAAGTTGTGATAAAGTGTGAGGTTTTTGAGAGGCGTCCATTCCGCAGAGGCTTCATAACCGCTTAAAAAGGCATCGTTTTGATCAAAAGTCCATAATGTCAAATCGCCGATTTGTTCTCCGGCGGGACGAAAATAAATGTAATTATCAATATAATTGGCATAACCCGCTGCGGAAACTCTCACATTTTGGGCATTAAACTCAAAGCTCAAATCAGCCTCGTAATTTTCCTCGCGATTAAAGTTGGGATTGCCGCGTTCAAAACGCTGCGTACCTGGGTGGCGGCCATTGGAGTAAAGCTCTGCCAAATCGGGAGCTCTAAAGCCTTTAGCGCCATTTGCTTTGAGTAAAAACTTCTCACCCAACCGGTAAGTGGCACCCAGTGAAGCGGTCCATCCGGAAAAATCAGATGAAGCTGATGTAGAACCTTCGGGACCCGGCATGGGAAATTTTTCCAAAGCCGGCGTGGTTGCCCGCACCTCACGATAATCGCCTCTGCTGCCTGCGAGTATATTGAGCTTATCAAAATCAAAGGCTGCCAGCGCGTAAATGCCCGCATCAAAAATATCGGCATTGGGAACTAAAATATCTGCCGCCTCCTCAAGGTTTAAATTGGATTGAAAGAAACCTTGAACGCCGGCGGTTATGCGTACCTTCTTACTCAAATTAAACTTGTATTTAGCATCGTAATTAAAAGTTTCCAGGAGCAACCCCAAGTCCACCTCGCCAAAACCGCCTTCAATTTCTTTACGCTGATGGCGATGATAATTGGCATTGGCGATAATCGACGAGTTTTCAGTCGTAAAAAATGTGCTTTGCAAACTCAAAAAACGGTCGTTCACGCGCATAAAAGGAAGTTGCATTTCCCTATCTGTGGATGATGTAGCGCGTGTTTCATCCAACTCAGTATCTTCAATTATTCCAATATTCTGGTCAATTTCGTGAAACGAGAACTTTACGGTTCCATAAGACTTTTGAATGCCTACATCACCTTTAAACACACGGTTATTAAAACGCGTATTCCCTATGGTGCGGTAATTACCGTCTTTAAAGTCTGCATGACTTTGAGCGGCACCGGCAAATGAATAAAACAAACCGTTTTCACTTGTTCCGCGTGTTCCTATTTCATTCTTCAACCCGTAACTATTGGAGTGGTATTCGCTTTTAAAATAGCTGCGGGACTCACCGCGCGCCTCAGGAGCTTCTTCCAATATATTGACCACGCCGCCCAGTGCGCCGGAGCCGTATAAAATTGACGCGGGTCCTTTGATAATTTCAACACCTGAAATTCCTGTGCTGCTCGCCCATATACCATGGTCGGCTCCCCACTGTTGATTCTCGAATCGCAGGCCGTTGTAAATGGTCATGACGCGACTGAATGACAAGCCCCGCAAAATCGGTTTGGTTATACCCGGTCCCAATGAAATCATATCAACACCGGGCTCCTCGCTAACAGCATCCATTAACGAAACATTTCCCCTGTTCTCAATTTGATCGGCTGTAACTTTGGCCGTTTGGTAGGGTGTTTTTTGCGATTCGGTAAACAATCCGCCCATCACCACAATACCGTCAATTTGATAAATCCCGGGCTTCATTTCCACATTTAAATGTTCGCCATTTTCTCGATTGAACATAACCGTTTGCGTATTATAGCCCACCATAGAAAACTTGAGTAAAACTTTATTGCTTTTCACCTCATCAAAACTGAATTTTCCGTTTCCATCGGCTGGTGTTCCCATAGAGCGCTCAGGTAAATAAACCGTAACTCCCGGTAAACCTTCACCGGTAGAGGCATCTGTAATTACTCCTGATATTTGTGCACTTGCACTATTCAATCCAAACCACGCAATCGCAAAAACCAATAAAAGATGAAATCTATTTGCACTCATAAGCAGCAATTTGCTATTATTTTTAATTGCTCGAAATCTAAATCGCGGCAAAGGTAAAATAATTTTTAGGCTTATCTAAAAAAGAACCGGGGTTTATTATTCGGCTCTCAGTCAGAACCAAAATCCATCAGCTAATCGAGCTGCAACCTATCGGAAAGTGGCTTCTGCAAACACAAAGCACAGCCGAAACATACCGAATAACGATCGCCGTGAAAAAATGCAGTTCTTCCCTTCGCATTTATGCAGAAACATGTTCAATAAAACGGGATAAACAGGCGTAATTTTATTATTTTCAAAAGGTTATGATCAAAAATTAAAATACTACATTTGCGGCGTGAAAAAACAAGGTGAACGCATATTGCTATCCGGCGGTTTATTGCAACTGACCATCAACCGGCTTTGCCAACAATTGCTTGAGGCTCACAATGATTTTGAAGACTCGGTATTAATAGGCTTACAACCCAGAGGTACGTTTTTAGCAGATAAAATGTATGCGCGTTTAAAAGAGCTACTTCCCGGGAATTCAATCCGGTACGGGACATTGGATATCTCTTTTTATCGAGATGATTTCAGGAGGCGTGAAGACCCCATTGAAATAAGCGAAACCCGGTTGGATTTCGAAATTGAGAACCGGCGCGTCATTTTAATAGACGATGTATTGTTCACGGGCAGGTCAGTACGATCTGCTATGGATGCACTCATGGATTACGGGCGCCCCAAAGATGTAGAGTTTTTGGTTTTAATTGACCGCCGCTTCAGCAGGCAACTCCCCATACAAGCTAATTATGTGGGCCGCACGGTTGACGCTGTCGTATCAGAGCGGGTAGAAGTAAATTTAGAAGGCGAAGGCCGCGTTTTATTAAACAGTATAGAAGATGAATCATAATTTAAGCGTAGATCATCTCACCGGAATTAAAAATTTACCGGAAACAGACATTCAACTTATTTTTGAAACAGCTGATAATTTTAAAGAGATTATCAACCGTCCCATCAAAAAAGTACCTTCGCTTCGCGACATCACCATTGCCAATTTATTTTTCGAGAATTCTACCCGCACCAAACTCTCATTCGAGTTAGCCGAAAAGCGGCTCTCTGCCGATGTGGTGAACTTCTCTGCTTCGAGCTCCTCAGTGAGTAAGGGCGAATCACTCACCGATACCGTGAACAATATATTGGCCATGAAAATAGATATGGTTGTTATGCGCCACCCCGGACCCGGTGCAGCGGTTTTTTTAAGTAAACGTGTAAACAGCAAAATCATAAATGCCGGTGACGGCGCGCACGAGCATCCCACGCAAGCTCTTTTGGACACCTACTCTATTAGAGAGAAATTTGGTGACGTCGCAGGTAAAAAAATTGCCATAGTCGGCGATATTTTGCACTCTCGCGTGGCCGTATCTGACATACTTTGCCTGCAAAAGTGCGGAGCTCAAGTCAAGTTGTGCGGTCCAAAAACACTCATGCCCAAATTCATCACTTCGATGGGAGTTGAAGTTGAAACCGATTTTCAAAAGGTATTGGAATGGTGTGACGCAGTAAATATGTTGCGCGTTCAACACGAAAGACAAGACATTAACTATTTTCCGTCACTGCGTGAATACACGATGCAATACGGACTCACCAAAGAACGGTTAAACAAAATAGATCGACCGATAGTTGTTATGCATCCCGGCCCCATAAATCGCGGTGTAGAGCTTGCATCAGACGTGGCCGACAGTGAAAATGCCATCATTTTAAATCAAGTAGAGAACGGCGTGGCTGTAAGAATGGCTGTTCTTTATCTTTTGGCGCAAAAAACAGCGCGATAAATCATTTAAAAAAAGATACTATGGTTCTTACTAAAGAAGAAAAATACGTACTTATAGAAACCAAAGATGAGGTGCTTACCGCTGAATCGATAGATAAAATGCGCGAACGCTTTTATGAAAAATACGAAAGAGAAAATGTCATCATTCTTTTGCCCACGGTAAAAGAGATGACTGAAAAAACTTTTGACCGTTTGAGCTTTTGGAACACCGAAACTCGAAATATAAACAAAACCTTTGTGATTGCCTCGCTTATTGAAGAGTTAGGTAATGATATTCCCGAGATTGAACAAACACACACTTTATCTGAAGCACAAGACATTATTTTTATGGAAGAGGTGGAACGCGACATTGACCGCCACTTTGAGGAAAACACATAGTGTGTTGACAAAAGTTGTTTGATGGTTTTTAAACACATCAGTAAAACAACCAAGCTATTACAATGTACCGCGCTGCTTTGCCGAGGAACATAAAAATTGCAGTAGGTATCCATTTTGTGCGAGCAAACCCCAACCCTATTGCCATTACATCGCCAATCAGCGGCAACCAAGTGAGCAACGCAAAGTATGCACCGTACTTTTTACTTAAAATTTTCCACCGTATTACCTCGCGCTTTTTTACTCTCAAATACTTCTCAATCCACGTCCACTTCCCCAACATGCCCAATGCGTAAGAACTCATTCCACCCAACCAATTCCCTACAGATGCATAAGTGACCAATAAAACGGGATCAAAATCGCCAAACATCATTGCTGCCAAAACAGCATCTGAACTGAACGGTAAAATTGTAGCCGCTAAAAACGCGGCGACAAAAAGCCCCCAATAACCCCATTCAACCCAATCAATCATGGCGCAAAAGTAATCTGCTAAATCGGGAATAAGTGATTTTTATTCATCAGAACGCAGGTTCTGACCAAAATTCAACTCACTCACGCAACACAAAAAAAATACTGTCGTTTTTTGTACCTTTGCACTTCTAATATGAAATACCTGCACATTCTGCTGCTTTTATTGTGTGTCGCACCGGCTGTTTTGGGTTCAAACGGCAATGAAGACAAAAAACATAGCGACAATAAAGACACTACACGGGCAGTGGTGCTCTATGGCGAGCAATTTTTACTGAGCGATATCCAAGATCAAAGTACCCAAACACTTCAAAACCTTCACGACTCCTTAAAAGATGACCCCGGCACTTCAAAGGCATTCTTACAGCAGTTGAGTTTATTTTTAAAAATACCTCAAATGACTAAAAGTGAGGTTATTCAAGTAATAGACTCTCTTTTTGAATGTCCCGCCATACCTTATCCGCTCATCAACCAAATTAATCAATACGTTGCTGAAAACCCACCTTTAAATTACATTCCCCTTGATACTTTCCCCCAACCCGCGCACCATTTATACCCGGTTTGGAATACGAAAGTAGCTAACCCTTATCAAGTTACTCAATTGCCACAAAACGATACGGCTCGCGACTTATGCTTAACAGGCACGCCTCAACTCCAAAATTACGTTCACCCCGTTAATGGTAAACTCACCTCTTCATTCGGTCCGCGTTTTGGCCGCGCTCACAATGGGGTTGACATCGACTTACAAGTTTGGGACAAAGTAGTGAGCGCTTTCCCGGGTATGGTACGTATTGCGAGTTGGCAAGGCAGCTACGGCCGTTTGGTAGTGGTGAGACACTTTAACGGCTTAGAGACTTACTACGCTCACCTTCACAGATTCAAAGTAAAGCCGGGAGATATTGTGAACGCCGGCGACTTAATTGGTTTGGGCGGCTCTTCAGGACGGTCAACGGGAAGCCACCTGCACTGGGAGATACGATTTAGAGGAGTTCCGCTCAATCCGCAAACTTTTATTGATTTTGATAACAAGCAACTTGAAAGTGATACCCTCGTATTAAAACCCACACGCCACGGTTACGCGGCTTTCCCTTCCGGAACACAATTCCATCAAGTAAAACGAGGCGATTTTTTATATAAGATTGCCAAACAATACGGCACCACGATAAATACCCTTTGTAAATTGAACGGAATCAAACGAAACAAACCACTTCAAGTCGGCGAAAAACTGAGGGTGATATGAGTTTGCAAAGTTTCGACTTGACCAACTGGCGAAAGCACCCCACACGAAAAGGCTATGAGGTGTTTTTTTACAAAACCGCAGAGGAGGGGAATTTTTTAGAAAACTTACTCGTCGAAGAAAAAATTTTTTTTGAAAAATTTATTGATGAAGAGGACCACTCTCGTAAAGTAATGATTGCCGTTAAAATCGGAGATGTTCCTCGCGTGCAAAAACTCAATAATTTAGTTTTAGCCAAATACCGCAAACCGTTTATCCCGTTCAAGGGATTGCGTTTTGCGCTGGTTGCACTCTTTTTCATCGTATTTACGCTGCTCACCTTAAGCTATTTTTACAGCCGTTAATTAATGACCATGCGCAAACTACTACTTTTACTCATCATTATAAGCGGATCGAGTCTTTGCACGGCACAAGAAGGTATATGGAAATTCGGCTTACAATTTCGCCCGGGGTTGCCCGTGAACTTCATCAATGCCGGTGATGATGTAAGCACGGTTGATAACGTGAGTTACACCAACACCCAAAGGTTTGGCAGGGTTGTGGGAGCACTTATGCGCTACAATATCACGAACAGCATTTCCTTTGAGACCGGTATTTTATACAACCAGCGCAACTACAGCATTACGCTTGACAGCCTTGCAAACAGCTTTGAATCAACGGTTGATTACCGCATTGTAGGTTACGAAATACCGCTAACGGCCATGGTTTTTGTGCAGTTGGATCGTGAACTTTTCATGAGCGCTGCCCTGGGCGGCAGCCTCAATTTTTTTCCCTCAGATGTATCATCATCAGACGTAGAAACCGAATTAATCCACGAAACCGTTCGCTACAGCTGGATTCAATCGGCAGTTGTAGCCAATTTAGGATTTGAATACCGCAGCAGAGGAATCGGCACTTTTTATGCCGGCGGGTCATTCCACCTGCCATTCAGCCCGATTTTCCTCTCCAAAATAGGTTTTGCACGCAACCCGAACACTCAACACTCTATTGATATTCAAGGTACTTACCTCACATTAGATTTCAGATTCTACTTTCCCGAAATGAAGAGATCCAAAAGGCAATAAACGCTTTACCCGGAATTTTACGGTCACACACTGCTCAAAGCCGAGCATGTGTTTTACTTTTGTATATTAATCTGCTTTTGGTCAGAACCCCTGCAAAAATAAACCGCCACTCTACAATTGAGAAAAAAACAGTACGTTTGAACCTTTAATTTTTTTGATGAAACCGGAAAATGATTTGATTTTGAGAGCGGCGCGCGGTGAAAAAACCGAGCGAGTTCCCGTTTGGCTGATGAGACAAGCCGGCCGCATACTTCCCGAATACCGTGCTATTCGGAATAAACTCAGCTCGTTTAACGAATTGGTTGAGACACCTGAACTTGCCGCTGAAGTGACACTGCAGCCGGTAGACATTTTAGGGGTAGATGCCGCCATAATTTTTTCAGATATATTGGTTGTACCCGAGGCAATGGGTGTAGGTTACAAAATGGTAAAGGGCAAAGGCCCCGTTTTTCATTCTACCGTTACCACACAAGCCGAGGCCGACAAACTGCGCATTGCAGATCCCGGTTCTGAACTCAAATACGTTACAGATGCCATTCGCATAGTCAAAAAAGAACTCAACGGCCGGGTGCCGTTAATTGGTTTTGCCGGTGCGCCTTGGACTATTTTTGCCTACATGGCTGAAGGAAGCGGATCTAAAACATTTTCTGCCGCACGTAAGATTTTGTATCAAAACCCGGCTTTGGCACAGGATGTGCTTAACAAGGTAACCGAAACCACAATCAGTTATTTGAAAGCACAAATAGAAGCCGGAGCGGATTTAGTTCAAGTTTTTGACAGTTGGGCGGGCATTTTACCCGAACAACAGTACAAACAATTTGCACTCCCGGCCATTGAACGCATTTGCGAAGCCATTGATGAAGTGCCCGTTACCGTTTTTGCCAAAGGCGCCTACGGTGCCTTTGATGCACTGGCAAATTTACCCTGTCGAACACTTGGTGTAGACTGGAATATGAACATTCAAGATTGCCGAAAAGCCGCCGGAAATAAAACTTTACAAGGAAACTTAGATCCTTGCTTGCTTTACGCTCCCGACGAGGATTTAGTAGCGGGCACGCAAAAAATGGTATCCGCTTTCGGTAAAGATAAATACATAGCAAACTTGGGGCACGGAGTTTATCCCGATACAGACCCGCAAAAAGTAAAACTTTTTATAGAAACAATCAAAACCCTTTAAATATCAATATTATGAAGATAAATATAACGTCAGGATTATTAACCCTCGCACTACTTAGCTTTTGCAGCTACAGTATTGCACAAACCAACTTAGTTCCCAATGGAAATTTTGATCAAACCTCAAAACGAGTAAAAAAAGGTGATGGCGAATTTGAGCTTGCCGAACCCTGGTTATCAGTGGATGAGGAAAATGTTCCGGATATCTACTCCAAAGATGCCAAAGAAGAATGGGCCATACCCGAAAACAAAATGGGGTATCAAATGGGGTCGTCGGAGCCCAATTACATTGGCATGCGGTTATTTGGTAAAAAACGCCTTCCACGCCATTACATCCAAGTAAAATTAGACGATAAGTTAGTAGCCGGAAAAGACTATTGCGTGAGTTTTAAACTGGCGCTTTCCAAAATTTCACGCTACGCCACGAATAACATAGGCGCTTACATCTCAAAGCGAAAAACCAGAATGCGGGAAATTGAAGAATATACCATCAAACCGCAAATTATGCACTCCAAAAATAAAATTTTTGACGACCAATACCTCTGGTCCACAATCTGCGGTGTTTTCACGGCGGAAGGCGGTGAGTATTACTTGACGATTGGCAATTTTGCCGATGAAAACGAAATGAGCCGCGATGATTATGACAACATGCGACGGGTAAAAGGTTTTAACCAACTTCAAACACAGGATGCCTACTACTTCATCGATGATGTAAAGTTGATCAACATGGCACAGCTTGAATCTTGCAGTTGTGAAGAGGAGGAAGAAGAGGGTGATGGAATGCAAGTAGTTTACCAAGAAAACGTGAGTGAGCAAGAAGGTGCCGACGCGACGGCAAAAATAAGTAATCAAAAAATCTTTTTTGATTACAATTCCACTAAGCCTGCCTCTCCCCGTGCGTTGATTACCGTAATTCAAGAAATGAAAAAAAACGAAGAGGTAAGCATTACCATTGTGGGCCACAGCGACAGCAAAGAAGCTGAGGAAATCAGTGCAGATTTAGCACAAGAGCGCGCACAAGCCATTGCCGATTATTTGATTGAAAAAGGAATAGCTGAAAACCGCATTAAGGTTGAAAGTCGCGGTGCGGATGAGCCCGCAGATGAGACGGGTACAAAGGCCGGCCGAGCTAAAAACCGACGTGTTACATTTAAATAGTAATACCCACTTTACAATATCTTGAAAAGGCACACCTTTACCGTGTGCCTTTTTTTATTTCCTTTGTACGTAAAGCATGACTACCCATTACAACAAAAAAACCATTCGCGCTTGGGCCTTTTACGATTGGGCTAACTCCGTGTATTCATTGGTTATCAGCACTGCTATTTTCCCCATCTATTACGAGAGCGTGGCGCGGGTTAATGGTTCTGATCAAGTCCCTTTTTTGGGATTTGAAGTCACCAATACTGTCATTTACTCCTTTACGCTTTCTCTTTCCTTTTTTATTGTAGCGGTTTTATCTCCCCTGCTCTCGGGGATTGCAGATTACAGCGATCGTAAAAAATCATTCTTGCGTCGCTTTTGTTACACCGGTGCGGCGGCTTGTTGTGCGCTCTTCTTTTTTGACGATGTATCCAAGCTCCCCTTTGCTTTGGCCGCGGTTTTAGTGGCAAGTGTAGGCTTTTGGGGCAGCCAAGTTTTTTACAACGCCTACCTTCCTGAAATAGCGCCCAAAAACCTGCAAGACAAAATTAGCGCAAAGGGTTATGCCCTGGGTTACATCGGCAGTGCGGGACTGCTCATTGCTTGCTTGGTATTGATTGAAGGCCATGAAATGTTTGGAATAACATCTAAAGGTTTTGCCACGCGATTGAGCTTTTTAATTACCGGTTTGTGGTGGGCGGGATTTGCACAAATAACTTTTCGGGGTTTGCCCGATCCCGCAAAACGCAAATCCATCAAGTGGCGTACAGCAGCAAACGGCTATCATGAACTTTTAAAAAGTAAAAAAATCCTGTTTGCCATACCGGTTTTGAAGCGCTATTTGCTCTCGTTTTTTATGTTTAGCACGGGTGTGCAAACGGTGATTTTATTGGCCGGCGTTT
>CAJXMT010000020.1 GCA_913056155.1 uncultured Cryomorphaceae bacterium | reverse complement strand
CAAAATTAATCGCGACATTTCTCAATTGGATTTAGAACGCGAAAAATTAAACGTAACACGTGAAGTAGAAACAGCCTTTACAAATGCCACTGCTGCTTTTAAGCGGTTAAAGGCAACCGAAAAAGCCTTACACGCAGCCGAGAAAGCTCTAGAGTATGCGAGCAAACGCTTTGAAGTGGGAATGACAAACGCTGTTGAATTCAACATGGCTAAGAACAACGTGATTCGCTCCCAAACCGATTTAATTCGCGCCAAGTACGAACTTCTTTTTCGCTTGAGAATTCTTGATTTTTATCGAGGCGATACACAAACCCTCTAATTTTCAGTAAGTCGGTTTTCGGTTCTGACCAAAACCCACGGCATGCACGTTCATAACTTGTTTAAAAGTTCCGGAGTAACCTTATTCACTCAAGTCCGTTTTCCTTATCTTTGATTTGAAGAACCTATATGTTTATGTTGGAAAACTCTGATTTCTTTTTTGATCAAGATGACGTTCCCGAAGAACTGATCGCGAAATACGAAACCGGTACTCAAATTGGCACACCCGCCTTCTTTGATGTGGAAGACTACGAGGTGTTGTTTTTTTACTACGCCAATTCAGGCGAAATGAAAAATGCCCAAAACGTGTTGAATCAAGCGCTTGCCCAACACCCCGAAAACACCGAACTGCAGTTTTTAGAAACCGAGTACTACCTGAGAAAAAACAATTTTTCGCATGCCCTCCGTTGCATCAATGAAATTACCGAAAAAGAGCCCTATAATACAGATGCTCTCATATCTAAAAGTAATGTTTTGGTGCATTGTAACCGAGTTGATGAAGCCATGGAATTACTGTTTGAAACACTTCGGGACTTACCTGAAAAAGAGGAGTCAGGTCATATTATCATGGACTTTGCCTACCGCATCATCGACTCTGAGCACATTGCACGCGCACCCGAAATACTGTTAAAAGCAATCAAATATCCCGAGAATGAAGACGAGGTAATTTGTGAATTGGTATATGTATATGAAATTTTGGAAACACCTGAAAAGGCCGTTGCATTTTTAGAGGATTTTTTAGACGATCACCCCTACTCCTACACAGCTTGGAATAATTTAGGTATCATATACTTGGGTAAACACGAATACAAAAAAGCACTGCGCGCTTACGATTTATGTTCCGTAATTCACAGTGACGACCCCATGGCTTATTTCAACAAAGCAATGTGCCTCAAAGCACTGCATGAATATGAGGAAGCCATTGAACACCTCAAGGAAAGTTTAAAATACGAACGCAACGTAAAATCGCTTTACCTCAAAAATATTGCAGACCTTTACGTAGAAACAGAGAATTATTACGAAGCTGAAAAATACTATTTAAAAGCTTGCCGTACTGAGGAGAAACTTTTTGGTAACGAAATTACTACCGGTTGCTACATCTCATTGGCCAAAGTAACCGCTATTCAAGATCGCTTTAAAGAAGCTCAAACTTATGCGCAAAAAGCCGTGAATGAGAGTCCGGAAAGATACGATACCCACTTGGCTTTAGCCAATATTCTCGATCAAACCAACAACCCCGAGGCTGAAAATCATTACCAAACGGCCTTAAAGAAATCACCGGAGAACGAATTGGTTTACATTGACTTTAGCGATCACTTATACCGCAGCGGTAAAGAAGAAAAGGCTTTTGAGTTACTTCACAAAGCCGCCTTACAGCTTGAAGATCCTACTATGGTCAACTATCAAAGTGTAATTTTGAACTTCAAATCGGGTTATTATGACGATGCTTACGATTTGCTGTTTTTGGTTTTAGAGAACGATGAAGAACTGGCCGATAAACTCATTGAGGATTTACCCGAAATTTTAAATCACCCCGAATTTATAAATTTGATGAGTGACTACCGTTAATGTTGCGGTCAGAACCCCCACTGAATAAACCCGGACCCCGAAACAACACCTTTCAAAACTCAAATTCCATACTGATGAAAGAAATGACCGTAAAAGAACTGAAGCAAAAAATTGATAATAACGAAGATATTGAAATTATTGATGTTCGCGAACCTTACGAAGCAGATTTGGCCACATTAGGCGCCAAACTCATTCCAATGGGCGATGTGGAAGATCGGGTTGATGAAATCCCCAAGAATAAGCCTGTTGTTGTGCACTGCAGAAGCGGGAAACGCTCAGCCTCAGTAATTGAACTGCTTGCGGCAATGCACGGTTTTGACAACCTCTACAATTTAAAAGGAGGTATTTTAGATTGGTCCAAAGAAATTGATTCTTCCATTCCCACTTATTAGCTTTCATGAGTAAAGTAACACAACTTAAAAGTCTGATTACCAATTTATTAAAAGGCATAGGCATGGGGGCAGCCGATGTAGTTCCCGGCGTTTCGGGAGGCACGATAGCTTTTATCACCGGCATTTATGAAGAGCTCATTTACTCCATCAAAAATGCACCCGCTGCCGCAAAAGATCTTGTCAAACACCGCAGCATTAAAATGTTTTGGAGTGCCGTTAACGGTAAGTTTCTCTTGTCCGTTTTTGCCGGAATCGGCATCAGTATTATTTCACTGGCTCAAATCATCAAGTACATGCTGGCGGAGTATCCCGTTGCACTCAACGGATTCTTTTTTGGTTTAATAGCGGCCTCGGCCGTTATTTTGGCCAAAGAAATCAAATCAAAAACCGTTTTTACGTATATCATTTTATTGGCGGGAATTGCGGGAGCTTACATCATCTCCTCTTCCACGCCCGCCAACACACCGGATGCGCCCTGGGTTATTTTTGTAAGCGGTACAATAGCCATTTGCGCCATGATTTTACCCGGTATATCGGGCAGTTTTATTTTGTTGCTTATGGGTAAATATCAAACTATTATTGAAGCGGTGAGTGACGTAAATGTTATGATTTTAGCCGTGTTTGCCGCGGGCTGCGCGGTGGGTCTGCTCACCTTTGCGCAACTGCTCGGCTGGCTTTTTAAAAAGTTTAAATCGCTTACTATGGCCATTTTAACGGGTTTCATGATAGGTTCATTAACAAAAGTATGGCCTTGGAAAAACACCCTTCAATACCGTATGAATTCCAAAGGAGAACAAGTCCCGTTTATTGAGGAAAATATACTTCCCGGTGATTTTGCGGGTGACCCCATGATAGTCATCACCGTTTTGCTTTGTTTATTGGGTTCCGGCCTTGTTTTGAGTTTGCAATTTGTAAAATCCCATAAGCAAACCGTTTAATTTTATGGATGCATACGCACTTATAGGAGAATCATTACAACACAGTTTTTCACCCGATTACTTCAATCAAAAATTTCACAGCGAAAAAATAAATGCCTTTTACAAACTGATTGAAGTAACAAAGGAAGCGGCCTTAAACGAAATATCATTTTGGAATTATAAAGGGTTAAACGTGACCATTCCGTACAAAAAAGCCATTCTTAAATCCTGCACACAAATTGATGAACACACTAAAGCAATAGGTGCAGCCAACACACTTAAGCCATTACCAAACAAACAACTAAAAGGTTTCAATACAGATTGGATAGGTTTTAAAAACTCGCTTTTACCGCTTTTGAAACTCACCGACCAATCCGCATTAATTTTAGGTACGGGCGGATCTTCAGAAGCTGTGATTTACGCTTTAAAGCAGCTGGGCATTGGCATTTACGTCGCCAGTCGAAACCCGAAAAACGACGAGTTATCGTATTCGGAGCTTCACTCAGACTTCCTCAATTCAGTTCAATTAATTATCAACACTACCCCCGTGGGAATGTATCCCCAAACTGATGCGTTACCACCTGTGCCGGTCTCGGCTCTGACCAAAAAACATTTGGTTTATGATTTAATTTACAACCCCAACCCTACTTTGCTGCTCAAACAAGCCTTGAAAGCCGGTTGCCGTGTTAAATCGGGATATGAGATGTTGAAATTACAAGCTGAGGCAAGTTGGGCTGTTTGGAACAATTATTAAATGGAATTTAGTTATCGGGAATTACCGCGAACAATAGATAAGTGGAGATGTTTCCCCATTAACTTTAAGGAAATACATACCTTCGCCCATCATAAATAAAATTCAAACTCATTATGGAAAACAATCCCAAACTCATTCGTGCAATTGTTATTATCGCAGTTACGCTGGTAATCATTATTGCTTTTTCAAGTTCGTTATTCTTTAGTGTAGGTCCCGGTGAAAAAGCCGTGATGTACAGACCCCTATCGGGCGGACTGGACAAAGAAACCATTTACTCTCAAGGATTACATTTTAAGGTACCATGGAACCGTAACATCACTTTTGAAATCAGAAAAAAAGAAAAAGAACAAAGTATGGAAGTGCTTTCTTCCAACGGTTTGGATATTGCGTTGGAGCTCTCTGTTCGATACAGGCCGCTTCAAGAAAAAATCGGTCATTTATACGATGAAGTAGGTGCCGATTATTTGGAAAAAATCATCATTCCCGAAGTGCGTTCCGCAACACGAGAGGTAATTGGGAAATACAAGCCCGAAGAACTTTATTCAAGTGACCGTGAAGGTATTCAGCGTCAAATTTATGAACGAACAGCCTTGGTGCTCAGGAAAAATTATATTGATTTGGACGCATTGTTAATTCGCTCCATCAAATTACCTCCGCAAATCAAACAAGCCATTGAACGCAAATTAACTGAGCAGCAAGCCATTCAGCAAAAAGAATATTCCAAGCAAAAAGCTCAAAAAGAGGCGGAGCGCCTTAAAATTGAAGCCGAGGGTAAATCAGATGCCAACCGCATATTGAATGCCTCCCTTACCGATAAGATTTTAAAAGAAAAAGCCATTTCAGCAACAGAGCGCATTGCTGAATCTGAAAATTCCAAAATTGTGATTATGGGAAATGGTAAAGACGGTATGCCCGTAATGTTGAGTGCAGATTAAATATTCAAGCTATTCAAAATAAAAAAAGCCTTCCAACTTCGGAGGGCTTTTTTTTAGTGGGTTACACGGTCATAAAACTTGTGCAGCATTTCATTCATTTCTTCAATCATCGTGGTGTTGGTTCTCTCAATCAATGCCAACCCTGCCCTTTTGCGCACAATTGAAGGAAAACGGCGCGGCAATAAATTCATGGCAGAATCGAGAATTACAGCACCCTTCATGTGCTGACTAAACGCTTCGAAGTACACTTCTCCTATATCTGCAAAATAAACGTGATTAAAATCATGGAGTGTATCCAAGTCAAGTGTATCAAAATTGGCATTCATCAAAACCCCTTCATATTGTCCGTCTTTGACCAACCCGCTATTTTCATCGTAGAAAAAATAAACCGGGCAAAAATCAAAAATGAAGGTAAAGGCCTTTACAATTTCTTCATTTTTCTTGCGCTGTTCCTGCCATATTAAATCGGCGTCTTCTTTCATACCGCGAGCTTCAAGAAGCAGAATGGCATTCTGTTTTGTTTTGAGTCGGACCAACAAAGTGCCTAAATGTAATTGCTGAATGTGCTCTTCAGGTGTTATTTCATTTTCCGGAGCTTGCGAAAAAGTGATGTGTGGAACAGTCAAAAATACCAATGAAAATAGAAAACGAAAAATCACCTTCATTACAATTTCAGATTTAGCTTTACCTCGTCTGCGTAAAGTTCGACACGGTCACGACCCACAACCTCAATCCAATAAATTTGGTTTAATCCCAACTTCCACCACACCTCAACTAATAAGTCACGCACCTGATAAAGGTGGATTTCATAGGATTGGTAATATCGGTTTGCAATATGATTTCCGTGATCTTGAACTTCCCGGTATTTACCTTTTTTACTCAGCGCCTTAAATTTATCCCCGTGCATTAAAAAACAAACTTTACTAACATGATGATGATACAAATTAAAAACATAAAAATAGACACTCTATTAATACCGTGCATCATTTTTAGGTTAAAATTTTTATTTCCTTCTTTTTCAAACATCGTAAGAGGATTCAAATACCGAGCTATTTTTTTTAAAACCATAATCAAAGGTATAAATTAATTCATATTCAACTAACACATTAAAACCCTTCCTGTTTATTTTTTGGTCAGAACCCAAAGCCCTAATGCCGGCTCTTTTGCGTAAGGAACAGTTGTTGCCATTATGTTATTCTCAATATTCCCCGTAGTTTTGCAAAATATTTTAGGGGCAAAAGCACTACAATGACAGAAAATAATACAGCCGGTAAACCTGTAATGGTTTTCAAGTATGGAGGAAATGCCATGCTGAATGAACAATTAAAGACAGAAATAATCACCAACTTACTAGACCTCAAGTCTTGCGGATTTGACATTGTTGTGGTACACGGAGGCGGTCCGTTTATTAAGGAACTTTTACTCACGGCAAAAATAAAGTCCGACTTTATTGACGGCCACCGAGTTACAACCCCCGAAGCACTAAAGTACGTCGAAATGGCTTTAAAAGGCAACGTGAATGGCGACTTAGTGAGGTTATTCAATAAGCACGGTCAACAAGCCGTGGGATTATCGGGAAAAGACGGTAAAACCGTCATTGCCGAAAAAAGATTTCACCAAGCTGAGGGGCAAGAGCGGGATTTAGGTCGTGTAGGCAATGTAAAAACGGTGAACCCCCAACTCATTCAAACACTGCTAAAAGCTAATTACATACCTGTCATTACCTGTGTAGCTTCAGATGAATCAGGCTCCGATTATAACATTAACGCAGATATGTTTGCCGGGCATATTGCCGGTGCTTTACGCGCTGAGCAGTTTATAGTAATGACAGACGTTGATGGACTGATGACAGATATCAATAACCCGGAATCTTTACTGAGCGAGGTAACCGGAACAAGAATTGCTGAATTGCGAGCCGATAAAACCATTAAAGGCGGAATGATTCCCAAAATTGAAGCTTGCACCACAGCACTTGAAAAAGGTGCCAAAGCAGCGCGAATTATTAACGGAACAAAACCCGACCAAATTAAACAACAAGCCGGAGATCAAAAGCCGGGAACTTTAATTCACTTATAATCAATGAGTACAAACAAAGAAGTAACTCTCAAAGATCAATCACATTATTTACCCGTTTTCAAACGCTACCCTATAGCTTTAAAAAAGGGCTCAGGCTGCCGCGTTTGGGATGTGGAAGGAAATGAATATTTAGATGCACTTGCCGGTATTGCCGTAAACAATTTGGGGCATTGCCACCCCGCCATTGTTGAAACTATTCAACGCCAAGCGGGTGAACTCATGCACGTGTCCAACTTTTTTTCAACCGAGCAACAAGCAGGCTTGGCGCATAAAATGACTAACACATCCGGGTTGGAACGCGCATTTTTCACCAATAGCGGTGCTGAAAGCGTTGAAGGCGCTATTAAATTGGCTCGAAAATACGCTTGGTCTAAAAGTAAAGGCGGTAAAATTATTTCCGTCAAAAAGTCTTTTCACGGTCGCACCATGGCCACCATTGCCACGGGTAAAAAAGAAATGCAAAAGGGCTTCGGTCCTATTCCGGAAGGTTTTGTACAAGCCGAATTAAACGATATTCAATCTGTAAAAAATGTATGGGATGAACATACGGCCGGAATCATTGTAGAGCCTATTCAAGGAGAAGGCGGCATCAATGTATCAACCCGCGAGTTTTTATCTGACTTACGCAATCTTTGCGACGATCATGACATTGCACTCATATTTGACGAAATTCAATGCGGTATAGGCCGAACGGGTAAAATGTACGCCAAAAATCAATACAACGTACAACCCGATATTATGACTTTTGCCAAAGGATTGGGGAGCGGATTTCCCATGGGTGCGGTTTTAGCCAACAAGAAAATTAGTGATGCGCTTCATTTCGGCGATCACGGTACTACATTCGGCGGTAATCCGCTGGCCTGTGCTGTGGGGTTAGCCACTTACCAAGTAATCAAAGACGAAGATTTACTCCACAAAACACGTGACAACGGTGAGTACCTGATGACTGAACTGCGCAACCTCAATTTGAGCGGTACAAAAGAAGTGCGCGGCAAAGGATTAATGGTGGGTGTTGAATTTGACTTTGAAACCAAACCACTGGTGCTTAAAATGCTTGAAAACAAAGTCATTGCCAATGCAACGGCGGGAAATGTACTGAGGATCGTTCCTCCGTTGGTTATAGAAAAAAATGAAATAGACAGCCTATTAGAAGTACTCGTGAAATCACACAAACAAACTGTATAAAATGAATACAATTAAAGCAGGAATAATTGGAGCCACCGGCTACACGGGATCTGAGTTAGTTCGACTCCTTCACTCCCACCCGAGCGCTCGAGTCACCGCCATCACCTCAGAGAGCAGAGCCGGAGAAAAGTTCTCTGATGTTCATCCCTTTTTTCAAGGCATATGCGATTTGAAGCTCATTAAAAGTGAAGACTTTAATCCCGAGGAAGTGGACGTTATCTTTTTTGCACTTCCGCACGGGGTTTCCATGAAATACACAGCGAAATACTACGGCAAAAAGCCCATCATAGATTTTTCGGGAGATTTCAGGTTGGATTCTCCCCAAACCTATGAAAAATGGTATGGTCAGAGCCACACCTACGTGAGTGGTTTTGAAAATGCGGCTTACGGAATGCCCGAACTTTTTCCCGACGGAATAAAAGAAGCGCCGCTCATCGCCAATCCGGGTTGCTTTCCCACAGGAGCTGCCCTGGCCATTGCGCCGCTTGTGAAATCGGGAAAAGTGGACAAAAAAAATATCATTATCGACTCCAAAACAGGAGTTACGGGAGCCGGCATTAAATCAAAGCCGGTAAATATGTTCAGTATCGTCAATGATAATTTCAAAGCGTACGGACTCAAAAATCACCGCCATACAGTTGAAATTGAATTGAACATGAAACGCCTTACCGGTGAAGATACCATTGTGCAATTTACCCCGCACCTGCTTCCCGTGGATCGCGGAATTTTGACAACCGCTTATTTAAAGCCCGTTACCGAACTAGACGAAAATCAAATTCAAAAACTTTTCGTCGATTATTATTCAGATGCACCCTTTATTCGCATGAGAAACAACGCACCTGAAATCAAACAAGTTCGCGGCACAAATTACGCCGATATTTACACCACCTTCGACGAGCGAACGGGAAACATCATTGCGGTAAGCGCCATCGATAATTTAGTAAAAGGTGCTGCGGGCCAAGCTGTTCACAATATGAATATCAAGTTTAATCTACATGAAACCGAAGGTTTAAACATAGTACCTTTTCAACCTTAAAATCAACAATATAAATGGCATCAATAGTTAACAACATTGCAAGCGTAAAAGGCTTCACCTGCTGGGGAGCCCATTCCGGAGTGAAATCAATGCGCCGAGATTTGGCCTTAATTTACAGCGAAGTGCCGGCGAGCGCCGCCGCTGTTTTTACGCAAAATCAAGTAGTAGCAGAACCCGTGAAAGTATCACGAGAAAATGTAAAAAACGGAATTGCTCAAGCCATTGTATGTAATGCCGGAAATGCCAATGCTTGCACAGGCAAACAAGGTATGGACGGCGCTATGGCTATGGTCAACACAACCGCCGATGAATTGAAAATACCTCGTGAATCGGTTATAGTGGCATCTACGGGACTTATTGGTGAGCCATTCCCCACAGAAGATATTGTGGGCGGCATTAAAGAAATTGTACCTAAGCTGAGTAACAGGACAAGCGCGGGTACATTGTGCGCCAATGCCATTTTAACCACCGATACCTTTGCCAAGGAAGGGTATATGGAATTTGAAATAGACGGCAAACAAATTCGCATGGCCGGTATAGGTAAAGGCTCGGGAATGATTCACCCCAATATGGCTACTATGCTTTCCTTTATAGTTTGCGATGCTGCCATCGAACCCAAATTATTGCAAAAAGCATTGAGCGAAAGCAATAAAAAATCCTTTAATATGATTACCGTAGATGGCGATACATCTACTAATGACATGGTTGCGGTAATGTGCAACGGAAAGGCCGGCAATAAGGAAATCACCTCAGAAAAGAGCGAAGATTACAAACTTTTTAAGGCCAAACTGGAAGAAATGATGATTCACTTGGCCAAGTTAATCGTTTCTGATGGTGAAGGTGCGAGTAAATTTGTTGAATATACCGTAAAAAACAGTAAAACTGAAGATCGGGCACGTGTTTTTATTCGCAGTATTTCAGATTCAGATCTTGTCAAAACCGCCATGTTTGGGCGTGACCCCAACTGGGGGCGAATTGTAGCCGCTGCCGGAAATGCAGGACAAGATTTTGACTACACAAAAGTAGATTTATACCTGGGATCCAGTGAGCAACAAATTCAAGTCCTCAAAGCCGGAACTCCACAAAGCTACGACCGAAATTTTATGAAAAAGCTCCTTCGTGAAAGCAACCTTGAAGTTATTATGGATTTGAATGAAGGTAAAAGAACCGCTACCGGTTGGGGTTCTGACCTTACAACAGATTATATTTTATTTAACTCTGTATATACCACTTAACAGTTAGTGTATCAATTTTATATGCATATTTGCACCACTATTTTCACACAAAAATTTAACAATATGAAAAAACTAGTACTTTCTTTATCATTATTATTTGTTGGCGGCGCTTTCAGTGCGCAACAAATCGACATCAACACCATATTTATGACAGAGGCCGGTGTACAAGATCCTTCTATGGCCTTAAATCCAACCGAATTGGAAAGTGAAGCAGACGTTACGCTTTGGTTTAACTTCACCAATAACTTGAATGATACAATCCAACCCAACGATAGTTTGAGTTTTGGTTGGGAAATTGATGGTACTTCTCAAGGGAGCTTGACTCAAGCTACACGTAACAACGCGGTTGATATTGGTGGCTCTGTCAATTCTTTCCTCCAAACAACCTATACATTGCCCGCTGACGGTTCTTTTGAAATTTGCGTATGGCCTTTGTTCAATCCCTACGATCCCAATACGGATCCCAACACGGGCAGAACTTGCCAAACCTTTGAAATTGAAGAAGAGGAAGAGCCTAATTCAGTGACTGAGCGCGTTGAAGAAAGCATGAAACTTTACACTGCGCAAAATCAAGTGGTGATTGAAACCGGCCAAGCCGAAGGATTAACACACATGACGGTTTTTGACCTTACCGGTAAAATGGTTTTCAACCGTAATCTTCAATTGAGCACGCAAAATGTAGAGCGTATTAATGTAAGTACACTTAAAACCGGTATGTACATTGTGCGTTTATCACAATACAACTCGGTTATCAAAACCGAAAAAGTGATTTTGAGGTAACATCAAAACACAATACATAAAAAAGCCGCTTCAATTGAAGCGGCTTTTTTTATAACCTTTTCTCGCCCCCACCTATTTTGTACCCGGATAAGGTACATAGCCGTCGTCGCCGGGAACGTCAGGGAATTTACGATCTTTCCAATCTTTTACGGCGCGCTTGATCACCGCTTTATGAGAGTACACAAAATTCCAGTCGATATACCGTTCCTCGGGAAAAGGCTCACCGCCGAATAAATAAACCGTTGTGTTTTTACCCGTTTTAAACTCACACAAATCGGAATCTACTGCTACTAAAAGCTGTTTGGGACCAAATGTTTGTCCTTCAACATACACCTCCCCCTCTAAAATGTACAGGGCGCTTTCTCCAAATAACCTGCCTGCCAACGAAACCGTTTGCGGCTTTGTAGATTTAATTTCAATAAAATACAACTCACTGTGAACCGGCACCGGCGACTTTTTCCCCAGTGCCTCACCCGCAATCAACTTCAAATCTAAATCACCTTCACGCCAGGCGGGAATATCACTTGCGGGAACATGGGTAAAATGCGGCTCGCAATCCTCTAACTCTTTTGGTAATCCCACCCAAATTTGCATTCCGTGCAACTTTTTGGATGTGCCCCGTAAATCATCGGGTGTGCGTTCAGAGTGCACCACCCCTTTCCCCGCCGTCATCCAGTTGACAGCCCCCGGCTTTATTTCACAATCAGAGCCAATGCTGTCTCGATGCCTTACAGTACCCTCAAACAAAAAAGTAAGCGTTGACAAACCAATATGCGGATGCGGCCCCACCTCCAAATTATGTTCAGCATCCAATACTGCCGGCCCCATGTGATCTATAAAAACAAACGGCCCCACAGCCCTTTTACGGCGAAAAGGCAACAATCTGCCTACCATAAAATTCCCGATATCTCTGGCCCGTTCTTCTATAATCAACTCTGTATTTGACATATTTATAGTTTTAATGAATCAACTTCAGTTCTCGTCCTTCTAAAATTCGAATCAGTCGGTTACTTCCCCTTCGTACTCCTTCAAAATAATCTTCATTTTGAAACGCGGGAACCATCACCTTGTGAATAACTTCTTGTACTTTATCATCGGGCAGCGCGGTAACCAATGCTTTGCCGGTGAGAATAAAAATTCGCTTTTGAGATTGACTCACTGCCATTACTAAGCCCTTCTCAGTGCTCCCGCCTACATTATGCATATCACCGTAATATACGGCAAAATCCTTGGCACTTTCGTATTGACCAAAATCCGGCGATGTAACCAAGAGTATTTCATTTCCCGTTTTATCGAAATGTGCTTTGTAAAGATTGGTCAATTCGGCAATTTGCTCCTTTTTTAAAACCTCCTCATTGTCGTGAACAAAATCGGTATGTGCTGCATTTGAACAACCCAAAAACATAAAAACGAAACCTACCATTAAAATGCGGTTCACCTTTTTGGTCAGAACCCGAAATCCTTCAGTTTTCATCATTGAATCGATTTTTGAGTTAAATTAAGTACATAACACTTTTGAAATTTGCTGAGTCACAATACCGATTGCAACCGTCAGAAAAGCAGCCGGTTCAAACAGTCGAACATAAGCCGGCCTGAATAAAAAACGTATAAACCTCTCAAATTCGCAACTCCTCTCGGTTCTGACCAAAAAACAAAAAACAGCCTTCAAAGATAACGGAAAACATGAAAAATCATACATCCCTTTCGGGTCATCCGCCTGCGGCCGTTTGCATAAGAATTCCGCAAATCCAAGCACCGTAAGTACCCAAAGCGTAACCCAAAACAGCCAATAAAACGCCCACCGGTGCAAGAGCCGGGTGAAAAGCCGCCGCTACTATAGGTGCTGAAGCGGCTCCTCCAACATTGGCCTTACTGCCCACAGCCAAAAAGAAAAAAGGTGCGCGAATGACCTTGGCCACAACTACCAAAAGAAGCACGTGAAAAGCCATCCACGTTAAGCCCACAAGGAATAAAGCGGGGTTGTCGAATATTTCCAAAACGTTCATTGTCATTCCAATAGTAGCTACCAAGATATAAATAAACACACTGCCTATTTTGGAAGCACCCGCCCCTTCATAATTGCGCAGCTTGGTAAAAGAGGCGATTAAACCAAATGATGTGGCCGCGACAATCAACCAAAAGAATTTTGACGTCAAACTAAACTCGGAGAGTATCGGGTAATTTTCTTGAATAAAAGGCGCTACCGTATCGGCTACTAAATGTGCCAACCCCGTAAAACCAAAGCCGATAGCAATAATTACCATCAAATCCACAAACGTGGGGATTTTTGCAATGCTTTGACTAAACTCTTGCATTTTGTTTTTGAGATTTTCTACCGCAGAGGCATCTGCCTTAAGCCATTTGTCAATTTTCTCGCTTCGCGCTACACCCAGTAACAAAAATGCCATCCAAATTTCAGCCACAATAACATCAACCGTAATCATTATGGAATACAACTTATTAGAAGGTTCAAAAACCTCAAACATGGCCGCTTGGTTCGCGCCACCGCCAATCCAACTGCCGGCTATAGTTGTCATGCCGCGCCAAACGGCTTCAGGGCCCACTCCACCGATTACATCCGGTGCAACTGCAGAAAACAGCAACACCGCTAAAGGACCGCCCAAAACAATCCCCAATGTAGCAGTAAAAAACATAATCAGCGCCTTGGGTCCCAATTTAAAAACCTCTTTTAAATTGATGCTGAGTGTGAGTAAAATCAAACTGGCGGGTAATAAAAATCTCGAAGCCACATAATACAATTGCGATTTGTGAGTAAAAGGAGTTAATAGATGACCGGGTACTTCATTTTCAGCAACAAAAGTTTTTAAATCCCTAAGTCGAGTTATATCTCCCGCCTCATAACCGGCCGCAACAAGAGCCGTAACGGCGTCTTCCAAATCCACCCAATTGGGAGCCACAATACCGAAGGTATTCAGGAGTGAGGGCAAAAAATAACACAACAAAAGCGCGGGAATAATCCGGTAAAACTTTTGAAAAAAAGGCATTTTCGCCGTAATAAAAATACCGGCAAGAATAGCCGATAATATTCCAAAAAGCAACGCATCACTCGTTACGAGCGGTGTTGTAGAAACTATGTGATCCATAATCAGGTTTTGAGCGGTCGAAAGTATAAAACCCGGGCGAATGAAAATGTACACCGGTGCAATTGTTTTTGTAATTCCTCCTTAATATTTTCGTTCAGAACCACATAGCCAATGAAAAACCGATGCAATAAGTATTTTTCACGAATTGAATGCTCGAAGAGGCTTGCGGAAGTATTTCGGTTCTGACCCAAACAGCACCAAAAAATGCCGGATACAGTAATAAATGTACTTGAGATAGGGTGAAAAACCCTTGTTTTTTTGTACTTTCGCGGTCAAACTTATTTTAAAAAATATCCTATGGCATTTGATTTAGATATGATTAAGGCGGTTTACGACGCCATGCCGGGCCGAATTGCAAAAGCTCGCGAAAAGGTTGGAAGACCGCTAACCCTTGCAGAAAAAATATTGTACTCACATTTAGATGAAGGAGATCCTCAAACAGCTCGCAAAAAAGGTGTTGATTATGTAGATTTTAAACCGGACAGAGTAGCCATGCAAGATGCTACGGCACAAATGGCACTTTTGCAGTTTATGCAATCGGGACGTGATAAAACGGCGGTTCCTTCTACCGTTCACTGTGATCACCTCATTCAAGCCCGAATAGGTGCCAAAAAGGATTTGCAAGAAGCCATGAATAAAAACAATGAGGTTTTTAACTTTTTGCAATCGGTATCCAATAAATACGGAATTGGGTTTTGGAAGCCGGGTGCCGGAATTATTCACCAGGTAGTACTGGAAAACTACGCTTTTCCCGGCGGTATGATGATCGGAACCGATTCCCACACGCCAAACGCCGGCGGATTGGGCATGGTGGCTATTGGTGTGGGCGGCGCTGATGCCGTGGATGTTATGGCCGGTATGCCTTGGGAATTGAAATTCCCCAAACTTATTGGTGTTAAACTCACAGGTCGTTTAAACGGCTGGACATCGGCTAAAGATGTAATATTAAAAGTGGCCGGTATTTTAACTGTAAAAGGCGGTACGGGTCACATTGTCGAGTATTTTGGCGAAGGTGCAGAGTCTATGTCTTGTACCGGTAAAGGTACCATTTGTAACATGGGCGCTGAAATTGGAGCCACTACTTCGCTGTTCAATTATGACACTTCCATGGCCAATTACCTCAAATCAACCGATCGCGCTGATGTAGCCGAATTAGCCGAAAGTGTTCGTGAACACATTCGCGCCGATGAAGAGGTTTACGAAAATCCCGAAAAATATTACGACCAAGTAATAGAAATTAATTTATCTGAGTTAGAGCCTCATATTAACGGACCTTTTACTCCGGATTTGGCTACTCCTATTTCTGAATTTGCCAATAAGGTGCGTGAAGAAGGCTGGCCCGAAGAATTAGAGGTGGGATTAATTGGTTCTTGTACCAACTCCAGCTATGAAGATTTAACCCGCTCTGCCTCTATCGCAGATCAAGCTACAGAGAAGAACTTAAAAGCGAAAGCTGAGTTTACGGTGACACCGGGATCTGAACAGGTTCGCTTCACGGCTGATCGCGACGGTATTTTGAAAAAGTTTGACCAAATCGGAGGTGTTGTTTTGGCTAATGCTTGCGGACCGTGTATAGGTCAGTGGGCGCGCCACACCAACGACCCCAATCGCAAAAACTCCATTATTACCTCTTTCAACCGAAACTTTGCCAAGAGAAATGACGGTAACCCCAACACGCATGCCTTTGTAGCTTCACCCGAAATGGTAACCGCTATGGCGCTATCGGGTAAACTCACATTTAATCCGCTTAAAGATAAGCTTGTGAATGAAAACGGAGAAGAAGTTTCCTTGGATGAACCCAAAGGTATAGACGCCCCGCCGGCCGGTTACGCGGTTGAGGAAAACGGCTATCAAGCGCCGGCCAAAGACGGCAGCAGTGTTGAAATTAAGGTAAAAGAAGGCTCTGACAGATTGCAATTGTTGGATCCCTTTAAACCTTGGAACGGAGAAAATATTAAAGATGCCGTGCTTTTAATCAAAGCGAAAGGTAAATGTACTACCGATCATATTTCTATGGCGGGACCCTGGTTAAAATATCGCGGTCACTTGGATAATATCGCCAACAACACATTAACGGGCGCTATTAATTTTGCCAATGATGAACCCGATAAGGTGAAAAACCAACTCACGGGCGAATACGGCGGTGTACCCGATACGGCACGTGCTTACAAAGCCGAAGGTGTACCTCAAGTAGTTGTGGGTGACCACAATTACGGGGAAGGATCTTCACGTGAACACGCCGCTATGCAGCCGCGACACTTGGGTGTTATTGCAGTAATAGTAAAGTCTTTTGCCCGTATTCACGAAACAAACTTGAAAAAGCAAGGCATGTTGGGACTTACTTTCGATAATGAAAGTGATTATGATAAAATTCAAGAAGACGATCGATTCGACTTTATTGATTTAACCGATTTTGCTCCCGAAAAACCGCTAACTGTTCGTGCTAAACACAAAGACGGCAGTCACGATGATATTGTTGTGAATCACACGTACAACAAGAATCAAGTGGAGTGGTTTAAGGCGGGATCGGCTTTGAATATGATCAAACAAAAATTCGCCTAACTTGCGGTTGGTTTTGAAAGCGAATCGCTGCGTTGCGGAATAAAATTCAACTTCCTCATTTGCAAAAGCAAACTGCGGTGTATGAATTTTATCCACGCCTTGCGCTTCAACTGTTCAAAACCAACCTCAGATGGAATTAAATAGGAAAGCCGCTGTTTCTTAAATGAGAGCAGCGGCTTTTTGGTGGGAAAGCGAATCGCTGCGTTGCGGAATAAAATTCAACTTCCTCATTTGCAAAAGCAAACTGCGGTGTATGAATGTCATCCCCGCCTTGCGCTTCATTTTTTCAAAACCAACCTAAATGGTAATATAAGTACGAAAGCCGCTGTTTCAAATCCCGAGACAGCGGCTATTTTGAAAGCGAATCGCTGCGTTGAGGATAACAATTCAACTTCTTCATTTACAAAAGCAAACTGCGGTGTGTGAATGTCATCCCCGTCTTGCGCTTCATTTGTTCAAAACCAACCTAAAAGGTAATTAAATATAAAAGCCGTTGTTTCCTAACTCGAAGCAACGGCTTTTCAGGTTGGAAAACGAATCGAAGTGTTGTGAGATCATTGAATTCTCAATTTAAAACCCGAATCACACGTTATTTGCAACGTGAGCGGTATCCCAAACAAAGATGCCGCACCTACGGCGCTCAAATGCTCCTGCATCACATCGATTCTACAACGGTGCCGCGCCTGACGGCGCTCAGATTCTATTGCAAGCTCTGATTGCCCTGACAGAATGTATGTGTGTACGCGCCCCGGCCGGCGCCAAGGAACCAAGTCGCAAACGCCGCTCCCGGCACTGACGTGCAAAAGACTTTGACCTTTGAGCCTTCACCGTATTCCATTCCGCAAACACTTCTTGTTCGGGAACCTTTCACCGCATCACGCACAAAAATTGCAGCAATCACCACAAAACATGCGTCAATTACCAACACTTCAAGGGAGTTGGTGAAGCGCTGCAACCGCGAAACAGAGGACTGCGGGCTGTGCAGCACGGAAAATTGAAACAGACACTGTATTTCTTCGTTTTTAACTCTTCATATCAAATCCTAAAATGAAATATTATGGATTACTATACTGCGATTGAATTGAACGAGACCGATATAAAAGTTGCCAAAACCCGCGTTGAGGATGCATTGAAAGCGGAAGGCTTCGGCGTATTAACCGAGATTGATATCAAGGCTACGATGAAAAAGAAATTGGATAAAGACTACAAACCGCAGTTGATTTTGGGTGCATGTAATCCCCGGTTTGCCGATAAAGCACTCTCACACGAACCCAATATTGGCACGCTCCTGCCCTGCAATGTGACTTTAAAAGAGAATCAAAATGGCAAAATTGAAGTTGCGGCGGTTAATCCGCTCGCCTCAATGAGCGCGGTAAAGAACTTGAATTTAGCTCCGTTGGCTCATGAGGTAAATGAATCGATGAAGCGGGTGATTGCGAGTTTGAAGTGAATGAAACTATATTTGAGTTGCCGGGATTGCACGAATAGCAGGCTTAAATAAAACCTCGGGTGAAGTTTCAAATGGTTTTCTGCAAGTATCTTATATTGTCTTCTTCCTCATAATTATTCTAAACTAAACTTTATCGGCTGCCGGTATAAAATCCGAAGTGGTTTCCCGTTTTTGAATGCAGGATAAAACCTTTTCAACGTTGAAATAACCCGAATAGCCTCCTCATCAATTTCCGGTGAAACACTTTCGACAACTCTGACCTCGTTTACACGTCCATCCTTTTCAACAACATACTCCACTAAAACCCTTCCTTGAGTAAAATTGTCCTTTGCAATACTCGGATACTTAATATTTTGTGCCAAATGTTCATAAATGCCGCGTAACCCGTTAGGGTACAGCGCTCCTACATCAGGTTCATCCTCCCCTTCCACAATAACACCTATCACTTCTTGGTAGTTTTTTCGTTCAAGTTTACGTTTGGATATTAGCTCTGAAGTACTGCAGGCCGATATCATGATTAGGACGGTCAAAATCACTAAAGTTCTCATTCTTTAATAATTAAATTTACAATTATGCTCTACTCATATCAATACTCAGCCCACTCTATTTGAACGAGTTGTCGTAATTGATTCAACTGAGGGTGTTCATTTATGGTTTTTCTGCTTAGTGTTATTCCTTGTTTGTATTCATAGTAGGGAAAGCATCCTGTACAACGGGTACAATAAAAATAATCCTCCTCCTCAAATACCTCAAAATGTACTCTACCTTTTAAAAGTGAATTTGCTCCTATTAAATGCTTCATGAAATCTGCACGTTTTTAAGCTGTTCCTCTTACTTCATGAAATCCTCGAACACAGCTGATTTTTAATACAGACTTATGAATCAATGCCTCTTCCAAAAACTCATTATTATCCTTTGAAAAAAAATAGCTCAATGCCGAATCTAACTCTGGGTCTTTAATGACGGTAGAATTAAACTCAAAAAACAGAGGTGAAGGTAGAAAAGAATCGTAACAAACTATTTTTGGCGGCAGTTGTATGTTGATGGATATAACAGTGTCTCTCTCCAATCTAATATGAAGTTCTCTCGATATCTTCATTTGATTTTTGGCACTTACCTCAATAAAAGCACTAAGTGTATCGCTCAATATTGCTGCTGATATTGAAAACCAACCTAAAGAATCGCCAACTGCTGTCCATTCAGTTCCTCGAGTTGAAACCAAGTTGATTTTGGGATGACTTACGTAAATACCGAGTGATTCATCGGTAACACGACCTTGTATTGTAAGTATATGTTGACTCAATAATAAAGTCGGCAGTAACGTAGCAATTAAGGAGAAAGTTTGTTTCATCGGGATACCTGAGTATTTCTACCGTTTCAGCTTTGAATCATTTTGCGGTAAATGTACGAATAAATGCCGGCATTATCACTTCGGGTACTTTAGTTTTGGTTATTCATCAAGCTACACAATAAATTGATAATCAATCGCCACTCCCTCCCCGCTTCCACAGCTTATTGCCCACCACCGCTTTAAGTACTTGTTCTCGGTAGCTTTTGCTTACGGGAATTTTTTTGTCATGTATATGGAGCCAAAACCCCTCCAGTGCCTCCACTTTTGCAGGATTTACGATAAAAGAGCGGTGAACACGCATAAAACCGCGCTCACCCAACTGTTCCTCAGCGGCTTTCATTGTCATGTGTACCATGCGGCGTTTTTGTGAGGTGTGAATATAAATATAATCTTTAACGCCTTCCACGTACAAAATATCGCTGTAATTTACTTTTACAAACAAACCGTCTTCCTTGATGTAAAAATAAGAGGTGTCATCGGGTGGGTTAGTTTTCTTACTCATTACATCACGCGCTTTGTTTACGGCACGCATAAACCGGGGAAATGACACGGGTTTGAGCAAATAATCCACACAATCCAACTCAAAACCGTCCAGCGCATATTCGCGGTGGGCGGTGGTAAAAATAACCTCCGGCGGATGTTTCAATTCCTTTAACATTTCAATACCGGTCATTTTGGGCATGTGGATGTCTAAAAACATCAAATCAATGGGCATCTCCCCCACTATTTTCATGGCTTGCATGGCATTGCGGGCGGTGGCTGCGGTTTCCAAAAAATCGGTTTCAGCTATATAGTCTGCCAATCCTTCAATTGCAAGCGGCTCATCATCAACTATTAAACATTTTAGGGTGCTTTTCATTTTGCGGGTATTATCAATTCAACACGGTAGCGGTTTCCTGTATCTGTTATATTTAATTCATGGTCAGAGCCGTAAATCAACGGCAAACGGTTCTTCAAATTTTTTAACCCCAATCCCCCGTTTTTTGATTGGGGAACCGGTTCGTAATCGTTCTCACACGTGAAATAGATCTTCCCGGCTTCTAACTCAATTGAAGTGCGAATGGTATATTGATCCAATCCCGACTTTAAACCGTATTTAAAGGCATTTTCAATCAACGGTGAAAAGAGCAACGGCGCTATGCGAACGGATTGGGGCTCTGACCAAAATGATTTTACTACACGCACGGCATCACCTTGTCGCGTTTTTTCTATTTCAATGTAATTTTCAAGGTACTCAATCTCCTCATCCAAGGTAACCCAATCTTTTTGCCCTTGATACAAGCGGTGGCTCAGTAAATCTGAAAACCGTAAAATACTGTCACGAGCCCACTCCGGGTTTTTGGCCGATTGCACATAAATGCTGTTAAGTGTGTTAAACAAAAAGTGCGGCTCAATTTGACTTTTGAGCATCTCCAGTTCAGTAATGAGGTTTTGCTCTCGCAATTTAGACTCCTTCACCAAGGATTCCCTCCACAGTTTGAATGAGTATTTGGCATCCATAATACCCGTTACCACAATGCTGATGACCACGGCTAAAAGGATGTTATAAAAGTAATCCTCAGGTTTGAGCGTCAGCTCAGTGGTTGAAAAGTAGCGCCATAAAAACGTAAAACAAAACATAATGAACGCCGCTGATACCGATACGGCTCCCAGTAAAAAAGCGATACGCAAGCCGAATTTACTCTTAAAAACCTCTTCTTTAGACTGCACATAATCAATGATTTTTGAGTTTGTGTACGTGAGTAAAAAAGTGATGGTAACGGTAAAGGCCACTACCTCTGCCGTATCAAAACCGGCATTGTAATTCTCATTGAAAAGTGCCTGTTGCAACAATCCAAAACCTACAGGTATTAGCGTAATTACCGCTGTTAAAATCAATATGTTTTTCCAAAAAGCTTTCACGCGCTACACATTTTATTTGTTGAACTTATTTTGAACCAAGTTGCGCGACCAATATACGGCAAACGGAGTGAATAATACGGTGGGCAACAACCAAATAAAAAATCCGGGTACATAATTGGCAAAAAGCGACTCGTTCACCACTAAAAAAGCGGTGAGTGCAGCGATAAAAGCACCCGTCATGCGGGAAATGTGTTGAACGCCCGCTACTTGAGAAAACAGTTTTCGTTTGGTGATTACAAGTAAATCGGTGCGAACCAGTGCCAATGATATACCGCCAAACACAACGTGAACCAAACCAAATACAACCCCTCCCAAAAGTAATCCTATGCCATAACCTGTCATAAATATACCTACCCCGGCCATAATAAACACAGCCACTACATCGGGAATTGTAAAGTTATTTTTTCGTTGGTACACCCATCCGGTGTAGGCCATAAAGGCTGTAAAAACACCCACTACCGTTAAAAACCAATTGCCCGATGTTAAGGCAAGCAAAATCCCCGTTAGTGCGGAGGTGAGCATCATAAATACAAAAAAGCTTCCCACTGCGCGGTGGCGCTTACCCTTTTTGCTGCCCACCATGTTAAGTAAGCCTGATAAAAGCGCCAAAACACCGCTTAAGGCGTGAATTACAACTACAATTGAATGTAAAAATATTGATGCGTCCATAAAATTTGATTTCTAATTTGACGCAAATAAACACTGCCGGTAGCTCTGTTTCAAATCATTTCGACGAATGGCGGCCGTTTTTCGACAAAAGGTATTTTGATCAGAGCACGAAACACAATTAACAGCTTTGAAATACTTGAATAGCCAAAAAGCCGTATTTAATGATTTTACTGCCACTTTGGTCCCAAACATACAAGGAAATCATCTTGACTGCACTCAAGTGGTCAACAGCGAACAACTTCATCGGGCGTGACAATAAAATCAACGGGGATGTCCCACTCATCGGGTTTGAGATCCGGGACGATTTGAAACGGAAATGCGGGAGCTATTTTAACGCAATCCGGTCGCGTACGAGCGAGGAACTCATCATAAAATCCGCCGCCGTACCCCAAGCGGTTTCCCTTTTTATCAAAAGCCGCACCCGGAATAACCGCCGCATCTATTTGTTCCATTGAAATGAAGGGTGCTG